>NZ_JBEXGT010000009.1:0-173157 GCF_040607475.1 Sphaerisporangium sp. NPDC005288
CGGCCGGCCAGCGCGCGCAGCACCGCGGGCGGCTCGGTGTCCCGGCCGCGCAGCGCGGCGAGATCCAGCCGGCAGGCCACTGGCGCGGGGTGCCCCGCGGCCAGCGCCGCGTCGAACAGGTCCAGCCCCTCCGCGGCGGTGAGCGGTCGCATTCCTGAGGCGGCCAGACGGGCGGTCTGACGGCCGTCCAGCCGGCCGGCCATGCCGCGTTCCGTCTCCCACGCCCCCCAGGCCACCGACATCGCCGGGAGCCCGGCGACGGCCCGCCGTACGGCGAGCGCGTCCAGCGCGGCGTTGGCCGCCGCGTAGTTGCCCTGTCCGGCGGCGTCCATCAGCCCGGTCGTCGAGGAGAACAGCACGAACGCCCGCAGGTCGCGGTCGCGGGTCAGCTCGTGCAGGTGCCATGCGCCGTCCACCTTGGGCCGCAGCACCGCCGTCACCCGCTCCTCGTCGAGCGCCGGGATGGTGCCGTCGGCCAGTACTCCGGCCGCGTGCACCACGGCGGCGAGGGGACGCTGGGGCGGGACCTCGTCCAGCAGCGCGGCGAGCGCGGCGCGGTCGGCCACGTCGCAGGCGGCCACCGTCACCTCGGCGCCCAGCCCGGTCAGCTCCTCGCGCAGCTCGGCCGCGCCAGGCGCGTCGAGGCCGCGGCGACCGGTCAGCAGCAGGTGCCGTACCCCGTGCTCGGTGACCAGATGCCGGGCCAGCAGGGCGCCCAGGCCGCCGGTCCCTCCGGTGATCAGCGTGGTGCCCTCGGCCGGCCATGCCACACCGGCGTGATCCTCGGTTCGTGCGTCGGGGCGGCCGGCGTCCGGCGCCGCTTCGCCGGCGGGGTTCCCGGCGTCGAGGCGGGTCAGCCGGGGCACCCAGAGCCGGCCGGCGCGAACGGCGGCCTCGGGCTCTCCGGCGCGCAACGCGGCCGCGGCGGCCTCGTCGATCACAGAACGGTCCGGGTCCAGCTCGGGGTCCAGGTCGACCAGGACGATCCGTCCCTGGCTCTCCTCCCTGGCGGCCCGGGCCAGCCCCCAGACCGCCGCCTGCGCCACGTCCGGCGCCGCGCCGCCGATCGCGACCGCGCCTCTGGTCGCGATCACAAGGGTGTCCTCGGCGGAGGGCTCGGCGGCCAGCCAGCGCCGCACGCGCTCCAACGTGGCCACCACGCCGTGCCGTACCCGCTCCGGCGGGGATGCGGCCGCGGTGTCATCCCCGGCCGCGGTGTCGTCCAGGGTGGCGCTGTCATCCCAGGCGGCCACGTGCACCTCGGCCGCCGCGATGGCGTCCCGCGCGGCCGGCCCCTGCGCCGCGCCGTCGTCCGGCACGGCGTCGTCCTGCGCGGCCAGCGGCCGCCACTCCACCGCGTAGAGCGGGCGCGTCGCCGCCCCGCCGCCCGGGAGGTCGGCGGCGAGCGGGCGGGACTCGAGCGAGGTCACCGTGGCCAGAGGCCGGCCCGTCGCGTCGGCCAGGTCCAGCCGTACGGCTCCCGCTCCGGCGGTGTCGTCGGGGCGCAGGCGTACCCGTGCCGCGGCGGCGCCGGTGGCGTGCAGCTCGACCCCGCGCCAGGCGAACGGAACCACCGGCCGCCCGTGCTCGTGCCCGGCCTCGTCGGCCGGTCGGCCCCCGGTCGTCTCCGCGTCCACTTCGGGCAGCAGGCCCACCCGCAGCGCGGCATCCAGCAGCGCGGGGTGCGCGCCGTATCCGGTGGAGTCCACGCCCTCCGGCAGCGCGATCTCGGCGTAGAACTCCTCGCCGCGTCGCCAGGCGGCGCGCAGCGCGCGGAACGCCGGGCCGTACTCATAGCCGCGTTCGGCCAGCCGGTCGTCGAACCCGTCGACGTCCACGGGTTTCGCGTCCGGGGGCGGCCACGCGGTGAGGCCGGCGCCGTCGGCCGTGGCGGGGGCCAGAGTGCCCTGGGCGTGCCGGATCCAGCCTTCCCCGGCCGTCGAGTGGATCTCCACGGCGCGGCGGCCCCGATCGTCCGGCGCCCCCACGGCGACCTGGACGGCCATGCCGCCCGCGTCGCCTTCCCCGGTCCCCGCGGCGGGGATGACCAGCGGGGTCGTAAGGACGAGCTCGTCGAGCCGACCGCAGTCCACCTCGTCGCCGGCGCGGATCGCCAGCTCCACGAACCCGGTCCCGGGAAAGATCACGGTGCCGTTCATCGTGTGGTCGGCCAGCCAGGGCTGGGTACGCGGGGACAGCTGCCCGGTGAGGGTGACGGCGCCGTCCGGGTGGGTCACCGCGGCGGCGAGCAGCGGGTGCTCGACAGGCGCCTGACCGGCCGCCGACACGTCCCCCGCCCGGTGCGCCTCCAGCCAGAACCGGCGCCGCTGGAACGGGTAGGTGGGCAGGGCGACGGGACGGGGCGGGGTCTCGCGGTCGGCGAACCAGGCGGCCCAGTCCACGGTCACGCCGCCGGCCCAGGCTGCGCCGAGTGCGGCGCCGAAGTGCGCCACCTCGTCGCGGTCGCGGCGCAGCAGCGGCACCGCCGGGCTCGTGTGGCCGCCGTCGGCGAGGATCTCCTCGACCATGGGGGCGAGCTGTGCGTCCGGGCCGACCTCCAGGAAGCGGGTGACCCCGCGTCGCCGCATGGCCTGCACGCCGTCGGCGAAGCGGACCGGCCGGCGGACGTGCTCGACCCAGTAGCCGGGCTCGGTGACCTCTTCGCCGGCCAGGTCACCCGACAGGTTGGACACCAGCGGCAACTCCGGGCGCCGCAGCGTCAACCCGGCCACCACCTGCTCGAATTCGGCCAGCATCGGTTCCATCAACGGCGAGTGGAAGGCGTGTGACACCCGCAACGGCCGGGTCCGGTGCCCGTTCTTGCGCGCCCACTCCACCACCTGATCCACCTGGTCGGAAGCGCCGGAGACCACCACCGAACCCGGCCCGTTGACCGCGGCCACGGCCACCTGGCCGTAATCGGCCAGGACCGGCGCGACGTCCTGTTCGCCGCAGCCGATCGCCGCCATCGCACCACCGGACGGCAACCCCTGCATCAACCGGCCACGAGCAGCCACCAACCGGCACGCATCCGCCAACCCCAGAACACCGGCCACATGCGCCGCAGAGATCTCCCCCAGCGAATGCCCGGCCACAAAATCAGCCCGGACGCCGAACGACTCCAGCAACCGGTACAACGCCGTCTCCACCGCGAACAACCCCGCCTGGGCGAACACCGTCTGGTTCAGGGCGGCGGCCGTCTCGTCGGCCTGGGAGGTGGGCGCCAGGACCTCACGCAGGCCGAGCTTGGGCGACCCGCCGGACACGCCGGCCAGCTCGGCCGTCAGGAGGTCGGCCGCCTCGTCGAAGGCCCGGGCGAAGACCCCGAAGCGCGCGTACAAGCCGCGGCCCATGCCGAGCCGTTGCGCGCCCTGTCCGGAGAACACCAGGCCCAGCCGTCCGGTACGGGCCGCCTCGACGGCCACATCTGGCGGCGGCTCGCCCGCGGCCAGGCCGCGCAGCGCGGCGAGCAGGCCGTCCCGGTCGCCGGACACCAGCGCGGCCCGATGCGCCAGCGCCGCCCGGCGGGTCAGCGCCCACGCCACGTCCGCCATCTCGGCGTCGGCGCCCTCGGCGAGGAAACCGGCCAGCCGATCGGCCTGCGCGCGCAACGCCGCCTCGGACTTGGCCGACACCACCACCGGCATCACCGGGGACTGCGCGGCAGGGGCGGCCGTGCGGTCAGGGGATGAGGACTCCGCCGGGACGGCCTCGTCCGGCGCCTCCTCCAGGATGACGTGGGCGTTGGTGCCGCTGACCCCGAACGCGGAGACACCGGCGCGGCGCGGGTGGCCGTCCCGCGTCCATGGCCGGGACTCGGTCAGCAGCTCCACGGCGCCGGCGGACCAGTCCACCTCCCCGCTCGGCGCATCCACGTGCAGCGTCTTCGGGAGCGTGCCGTGCCGCATCGCCAGCACCATCTTGATGACCCCGGCGGCGCCGGACGCCGCCTGGGCGTGGCCGATGTTCGACTTCACCGACCCCAGCCACAGCGGTGATCGGCGGTCCTGGCCATAGGAGGCCAACAGCGCCTGCGCCTCGATCGGATCGCCCAGCCCGGTGCCGGATCCGTGCCCCTCCACGACGTCGACGTCCGACCGCGACAGCCCCGCCGCGGCCAGCGCGGCGGCGATCACCCGCTCCTGGGACGGACCGTTCGGCGCGGTCAGGCCGCTGCTGGCGCCGTCCTGGTTCACGGCGGAGCCGCGGATGACGGCCAGCACGGGGTGCCCGTGCCGCTGGGCGTCGGAGAGCCGTTCCAGCAGCAGCAGGCCGACCCCTTCTCCCCAGCCGACCCCGTCCGCGGCCGCGGCGAACGACTTGCAGCGGCCGTCCGGGGAGAGCACGCCCTGCCGGCCGGAGTCGACGAACAGCTCCGTGGTGGACAGCACGGTGGCGCCGCCGGCCAGCGCCAGCTCGCACTCGCCGCCGCGCAGCGCCTGCGCCGCCAGGTGCAGCGCCACCAGCGACGACGAACACGCGGTGTCCACGGTGACCGCGGGCCCCTCGAAGCCGTACAGGTAGGAGATGCGCCCGGACGCCACGCTGCGGTGGCTGCCGTGCGCGATGAATCCCTGCACGCCGCGAGGGATCCGGTCGCTCCGCGAGCCGTAGTCGCCGTACATCACTCCGACGAACACCCCGGTACGGCTGCCGCGCAGCGCCGTCGGGTCGATCCCCGCGCGCTCCACCGCCTCCCAGGTGGTCTCCAGCAGCAGCCGCTGCTGGGGGTCCATGGCGGTGGCCTCGTTGGGGCCGATGCCGAAGAACTCCGGCTCGAAGTCGGCCACATCGCGCAGGAAGCCGCCCTCGCGGGCATAGGTCTTGCCTGGTTTGCCGCGCTCCGGGTCGTAGATCGCGTCGATGTCCCAGCCGCGGTCGGCGGGCATGGGCGTGACCGCGTCCACCTCGTCGGTGACCAACCGCCACAGGTCCTCGGGCGCGGTCACCCCTCCGGGGTACCGGCAGGCCATGCCGACGATCGCGATCGGCGCCCCGCCGTCCGGGCCGACGCCCAGATCGCGCAGGCGATCCTCGGCGACGCGCAACCGCCGCCGGGATTCCCGCAGATCCGCCGTCGCTCTTTTCAGGTAATTGACAAGCTTCTCTTCGTTGTCCATTACCAACCTAGGATTAATAGGAGCGTTGAGCTCGCCAGGCTTGATGGTTCAGGAATAGTAGAAGCGTTCGCTCGCCGGGCTTGATGGTTCCACCCATTCGGCGCCGCCACCAAACTACGAAACGTTCGGAGTCCGACTAACCCCTAGCACCCCCTAAGACCAATTGTTGTCGGCCCGTATCAGTTCCCCTGCGCGCGCGGTGAGCGCCTTTCTGTCCACCTTGCGGTTGGCGTTGAGGGGAAGTTCGTCGAGGTGGTGATATCGCTTGGGCACCATGCCGTGCGGCAGCGTGCGGCGCAGCCGGTTGGCCAGCTCGACCGGCGGACGCGCCTCGCCGGTGTAGAACACCACGAGCTCCACGCCGGCCGCGCCGTCGACCCCTACCGCGGCCGCCTCGGCCACCCCGTCTCCGGCGGCCAGCAGCGCGTGCTCGATCTCCGCCGGCTCCACCCGCCAGCCCTGCACCTGCACCTGGGCGTCCCGCCGGCCCAGGTAGCACAGCTCGTCCCCTGGGAGCCGCCGCACCCGGTCGCCGGTGCGGTACCAGAGGTGCCCCTCGTGCTCCAGGAAGCGGCCCGCGCCGTCCTGCGGATCCAGGTACCCGGGGGTGAGCTGCGGCCCGGTGACGCACAGCTCCCCCTCCGCCTCCTCGGTCGGCCGGCCGTCCTCGGTGGCGAGCAGGATGCGGTGTCCGGGGTGCACGGCGCCGATCGGCACGACGCCGTTGGCCGCGACCTTCGCGGATCGTTCCGGCGACCAGCGGTGACCTGTGATGGTCACGGTCAGCTCGGTCGGCCCGTACAGGTTCTCCACCGTGGAGAACGGCGCCGCGCGGATCCAGTCCTCGACGTCCTGGCAGCGCAGCGCCTCTCCGGCGAAGAAGCTCCACCGCAGGCCCGGCAGCGTGTCCGGCCGCAGGGCGCCGAGCCTGCGGGCCAGGCTGATGCCGCTGGGCGTGGAGAACCACACGGTCACCCGGTGACGCTCCAGGAAGGCGGGCAGGTCGGCGTGGCCGCGCGGGGGCACCGGCACCGCCGCGGCCCCCGCGCCCCAGGCGCAGAACAGGTCGAAGATGGCGCAGTCGAAGGTCAGGTCGAAGGTCTGCGAGAAGGCGTCGTCGGGGCCGAAGTCGTAGCGTCCGTCCAGCACGCCGAAGTAGTGGTGCAGGTTGCCGTGGGTGAGCACCACGCCCTTGGGCCGGCCGGTCGAGCCGGAGGTGAACAGGATGTAGGCGCGGGCCTCGGGCGGCACCGCGAGCGGTTCGGCAGGCGCGTGCGCGGCCGCCACGGGAATCCCCCCTTCGCCGCCCCCCTGGGGCAGCAACGCCGCCCCGCGGTAACCGCGTTCCCGCAGCTCGGGCAGCAGGCCGGCGCCGCGCGCATCGGCGATCACGGCGGTGACGCCGGCCGCCGCGGCCATGCGCGCCGTCCGGTCGGGCGGGAAGCCGACGTGCAGCGGCACCACCGTCGCCCCGGCGTACAGCGCCGCGAGCACCCCGGCGTACGCCGTGGTCCCCTTCTCGGCGAGTACCCCTATCGGGCCCGTGACGCCGCTGTGGAGCAGTGACCCGGCCCAGGTGAGGGCGAGCTCGTGCAACTCCTCGAAGGTGACCGTGCGGTCGCCGAGGCGAAGCGCCGCACCGCGCGGCGCGGCGGCCAGTCCGCTCAGAAATCGCCCGTGGAGGTTCCGGTGAATATCTCCGCCCATTTCTTTCCCCCAGCGCGAGTTATTGAGGCATAATTAAAGGCATGTGGGACAAACAGTTTGAGGCGCTGCTGCGGCCCCGCCTTCCCTTGCTGTCTTCCGGCGATGTGCTCACCGCGGACACCGACCTCCGGGAATTCGGTCTGGATTCCATGGGCGCGGTGGAACTGTTGAGCGCACTGGAAGCCGACTACGCCGTACAGTTCGACGAGGAGGCGCTCGTCCTGGACACCTTCACCACTCCGGGGGCCTTGTGGGCGGCGCTCAGCGCGGCCCGTCCGACCCTCTGAGTCCGCCGGGTCACCCCGCCGCCGAGCCACGCTCCACACCGGCTTCTCCGCCGCGCGACGAGCGGGGCTCGGCATCGCGAGCCCCCGCGGCGAGGAGCGGCCGCTTCGGACCGACCGGCACCACCTCGAAATTCCGTGTGGTGGCCGGCACCCGGCCGAACAGGGCGTCCGGCCCGGCCACGCAGACCGTGCGCACTCCTTGGGCGCGCAACGCCTCGACCGTCCCCGGCCAGTGCATCTGCCGGACGAAGCCGTCCAGGAGCAGGTTCCGCACCTGCTGCCCGGTGGTCAGCAACGACCCGTCGTGGTCGGAGATCACCGGCAGCCGCGGCTCGGCGAACTCCAACTCGTCCAGAACCTCCTTCTCCGCGCGTTCCCGCAGCCGGGCGAAGGACGGGGAGTGCATCGGCGGCCGCATCGTGTACAGCGACAGCCCGCCCGCGGCGCGGATCGCCTTCTCCAGCTTCGGCAGATCGTCCGCCGAGAGCGTGACCATGAAGAAGTCCCTGTCCACGCGGCAGGCCACGTCCGCGACGCGGCCCCGCGCGGTCAGCTCGCCCAGCAGTTCCTCTGCCACCGCCGGATCCACCCGGACGAACGAGTGGGTGACCAGGCTCCGGTGTTCCCGGCTGAAGTAGTCCGCCACGCACCGGGCCAGCCGGGCGGTCACCCACACCGCGTCGGCGAAGCCCAGCGAGCCCACATAGGCGGCGGCCACCTTGCCCCCGAAGCTCGGCCCGGTGCACAGCCCCGGGCGGGCGGGCAGCGCCTCACGCTCGGCCCACTCGGCCAGAGCCAGGCAGGTGACCAGGAAGGCCACCTGGGCGTACTCGGAGTAGTCGCCGTCCGCGCGGCGGAACCGGTCCAGCACCGGGTAGCCGAGCGCCTCGTCGGCCTCGGCGAACAGCCGCCACGCCAGCGGCACCTCGGTGGCGAGCCGCTCGATGTCGGCGCATCCGGTCGGCCCCATCCCTGGAAAAACCATCGCGATCTCGTGGCTCAATGCGTTATCCACCAGGGCACGCTAACCGCGGCCGCCCGGACAGACCCACCCCTAGTACCCCTCATCGTGGTCCGACCGGCCCCACCATCCGCGCCCATCCCGGCGATCGTGTGCTCCAATGCGCCGGCGCTCACTCATGGCCGTCGTGCCTGCGCTGGACGTAGTGGAGCGCGTCCAGCAGTTCGGCCGAGCCCACCGGGCGGGAGCGGCGCCGCGCCACCAGCCCATCCAGCGGCAGCGCGCCGACGTCCGCCCAGCGCAGCGCCCCGTCGCCGTCGATGTGGCTGCGCGCCGCGCCCCGGTTGTCCGGGTGCACGCAGTAGGGGATGTCCAGGTAACCCAGCTTGAATGCGCGCAACAGCGCCCGGCCCACGTCCGGGTGCAGCTCCAGCGTGGCCTCGACCAGCCGCCGCGCCTCGGCGTACACCTGCGAGTCGGTACGGCTCGGCGGCGGCACGGCGGGCCGCGCCGCGCGCGCCACCGTGCCGGCCAGCTCCAGCGCGGCCACGTTCTCCTCGATCGTGGGGATGCGCTGGGACTCCGCCTCGGTTTTGACGATGAGCCGCTCCGCTCCGGTGCGCACGGCCAGCTCGGCGGCGCCGGTCAGCAGCGACGCGGCGCCACGCGGAGTCTCGGGGTAGACCCCCATGTACGCGTAGACGACCACGTGCCGGCGCACGCCGGCGAGGAACTCCTCGGCCAGCGCGCGCAACGCGAGCACCGCCTCGATGTCCTGCTCCAGGCTGGTCTGCTGGGCGTAGCTCAGCGAGATGTCCCGCAGACCGTGGGCCTGGAAGAACAGCCCCTCCAGAACGCTGATCGCGACGAGCTGGCCGGGCGGGCAGAGCTGGCCCAGCAGGCAGCCGCCGAAGGTCTCCAGGTGCGGTTCCCGCCCCGCCGCCCGCCCACGGGTGGCCAGCAGCTCGCAGCCGCGGGCCCAGTGGTCGACCGCCTGGTTCAGCGGGATCCGGCTGTAGGGCAGGCAGTAGGAGACCGGGCCGCCCTCGGTGGCGTCCAGGCCGACGTCCAGCAACGCCTCGAAGATCCTCCCGGGGTTGGCCGAACCGTGCCGCACCTGCACCGGGAAGGTGGTGTCCCGCACCCCGCGCAGCAACTCCTGGTTGGTCGCGAGGCCATGGCTGACCAGGGGGTACCCGTTGAGCGCGGCGCCGGAGACCAGCGCCGCGGCCGCCGAGTGCAGGTCGCCCACCCGGGTGTAGCTGTCCACGGTGATCGTCCCGGCCGTGGCCGCCCGGGCGCGTTTCGTCGCGAGCAGGCCGGCGCGCATGGTCGCCACGTCGCCGAACCCCATCCGGGGCTGCACCACCAGCTCGCCACTCGCGGCGGTGTCGGCCACGAAATCGCCGAATGCCGCGGCCATCGCGCGCTCAGCCTAACTGGAGCGGCGCCCGCGCCGCGGCGTCGTCCGCCGACCAGGCCACCGCGGCGGCCAGGGCCCTGAACTCCTCGAGGTCCTCCGGACCGCGATCGAAGACCCGGTCACACCCGGCGGCGGTGAGCTCGCCCGCGAGTCCTTCCTCCCGCCGCCCGGTCACCCCGAGGCGGCCGCCGATCACGATCGGGACGTCGGCCAGCTCCGGCCGGGCGCGCAGCTTGGGCACGACCCGCAGGCCCTCCCTGTACCCGTGCCCGTTGACGGTGCTGATCACCACGAGGTCGGGGCGCTGGTCCACGCACTCGGTGACCAGCAGATCGTCCGGGACGCACGGGCCGAGGTTCACCACGTCCAGCCCCTCCTCCTCGCAGACCAGCTGCAGGTAGACCAGGTTCCAGGTGTGGGAGTCGGATGCAACTCCGGTCACCAGGGCGCGCGGGCGGCCCTTGCGCGGGCTCGGGTTCGGGTCGGGCAGTGTACGGGTCACGTCAACTCCCTGTCGCGGCGTCGCTTGCGCGGGTCCCCGGATGGGTCCCGTCAACAGTGGCGAGGTAGGCCAGCAGCACTTCCCGGAACCGGTCGGGTTCCTCCAGGTGCGGGAGGTGGCTGGAGTTCTCGAGGATCTCCCAGCGGGAGTCCGGGATGAGGTCGTCGAACGGGCGGACGCACTCCGGGGTCGCCTCGTCGTGGCGCCCGGAGATGACCAGGGTCGGCACCTCGATGGACGGCAGCAGGTCCTCGACCGACCAGTCGCGCAGCGTGCCGACGACGTGGAACTCGGTCGGCCCGTTCATCGTGTAGTAGACGGTCGGGTTGTTGTGCATCTCCATGAAGGACGCCCGGTAGTCCGGCGGCCACGGGTTCACCAGGCACACGTACCGGTCGAAGAAGACGCGCATGGCATCGAAGTAGGCGCGGCTGTCGGTGGTGCCCGCGGCCTCGTGCCGGGCCAGCGTGTCCTGCACCTCGCGAGGGAGCGTGGCGCGCAGCCGTACCATCTCCGCCCGCCAGGTGGGCATCGAGGCCGGCGAGTTCGCGATGACCAGCCCGCGCAACCCGCGCGGGCGGGTCGCGGCGTGCGTGGCTCCCAGCATGCCGCCCCAGGAGTGGCCGAAGAGCAGGTAGCCGTCGGCCACGCCGAGCCGCTCGAGCAGGTTGTCCAGCTCGTCGAGGAACAGCCGCACGGTCCAGAAGTCCGCGCCCTTGTCCGGCAGGTGCGTGGAGCCGCCGTTGCCCAGCTGGTCGTAGTGGATCACCGGCCGGCCGGCGTCGCTCAGGGCGCACAGCGGCAGCAGGTAGTCGTGCGTGCTGCCGGGCCCGCCGTGCAGCACCACCAGTGGCACGCGCCCGCCGGACAGGTCACCGCTCACCCGGTACCAGGTGCGGTACTCCCCGAACGGCACGGTGCCCTTCGCCGTCGGCCGTCGGCTCATCTCAGCCAACCCGGTCACCGCAGGGCGCACTCGGCCACGCCGAGGTCCCGTATCGCACCGGCGTCATCGCCTGACTCGCCCGCGCGATCCGTCGCGACCAGGCGTTCCAGCCGGGGGACGAGCTCGGCCGGGGTGGGCTCGGTGAGCATCTCCCGGCGCAGCCGGTCGGCGGCGGCCCGCGGGCCGGGCTCGTGCACCAGCGCCGCCACCGCGTCCCGGAAGCCGCGTGCGTCGAGCTTCGGCGGCGGGATGTAGGCCCCGGCGCCGTAGTCGGCCAGCCGCTTGGCCTTCACCGGGGTGTCCCAGGTGTTCGCGATCATCAGCTGGGGCACCCCGTTGAGCAGCGCGGCGCTCAACGTGCCGGCCCCGCCGTGGTGCACCACCGCCGCGCAGGTCGGCATCAGCAGGTTCATCGGCACGAAGTCGACGATGCGCACGTTGTCCGGCACCTGTCCGAGGCGGGCGCGCTGTTCGGCGTCGAGCGTGGCCACCACCTCCACGTCCAGCTCGGCCGCCGCCCTCACCAGCTCGGCGGGACCCAACGTCCAGTCGTGCAGGAAGTCGCCGCCGGTCCCGCCCAGGGTGAAGCAGACGCGGGGGCGGCGGGGAGGCTCGGCCAGCCAGTCCGGCATCACCGAGCGGCCGTTGTACGGCAGCGTCCGCATGCCCACCACCGGCACCCCGACCGGCAGCCGCAGGCTCTGCGGCATCGTGGTGTCGATCGTGAGCCGCCCTGTGGTCACCTCCTCGGTGAACGGGCGGCCGTACCGCGCCAGGGTCAGGGTCAGCCATTCGCCCACCGGGTCCTCCCAGTGCGCCCGCGGCTGACGGGCACGCAGGTCCAGGAAGGTGCGGCGAGCGCTGCCCAGCACGTCGAGGCCCCACAGCGCCCGGGCGTGCACCGCCCCGCTCGCCTCGGCGGCGACCGCGCCGGCCAGCGTGAACGGCTCCCAGATCACCAGGTCCGGGCGCCATCGCCGGGCGAAGTCGACCAGCTCGTCCACCATCGCCGTGTTGTTGATGGCGGCCAGCAGCAGCGGCGCGATCACCATGTCGAAGTCCAGAGCCTGCTCCCAGGTGACCGGCTCGTCGCGGTCCTCGTGCACCTGGGGCGGCCCCATGGCCGCGGCCGGCCGCTCCCGCACCTCCTCCAGCTCCGGATCGGTGCCGACGGGGACCGCGGTCAGCCCCGAGGCGGTGATCGCGTCGGTCAGCGAGGGCTGGCTGGCCACCCGGACCTCGTGTCCGGCGGCGGCCAGCGCCCAGCCGAGCGGCACCAGGCAGTTGTAGTGCGAGGCGAGGGCGAACGAGGTCAGCAGGACACGCATCAGGTCTCTCCAAGCCCGAGCACGGGCAGCTCGACGGGGCCGCGCACCACGGGGGCGCGGCGCCGGTACACCGGCGCGCCGGACGGCCGCAGGTTCGGCCGTGCCTCGGCGAGAATCCGCAGCGCCACCTCGGCCTGCGCACGCACCAGCGGGGCGACCGGGAGGTGGTGGAGACCGCCGGCGAAGGCGAGCGGCTCCGGCTCGGCCTGCCGATCAAGACGGAAGTCGTCCGGCTCCGGGTGCCGGGCCCCGTCCCGGCCCGCGGCCGCGGTGATCATCACCAGGTGACTGCCCGCCGCCAAATCTGTCCCGGCCGGTGCGACGGGGGCCGCGGCCACCCGGATCTCCACCTGCACCGGCGGGTCGTACCGCAGCGTCTCCGCCACGGCCGCCGACGCCAGGTCCGGATCCCGGCACAGTGCCTGCCACCACTCGGGCTCGGCCAGCAGCGCGTGGACCGCGTTGCCCACCAGGTGCGCGGTGGCCGGGGCGGCGGCGGTGGACAGCAGCACCCGCACGGCCCGCTCGGCCGTGTCCGTCCCGTCCGGAGCCCCGGGTGCCCCGCCGAACAGCTCGTCGAGCCCGGCCACGGCCTCCTCTGTCCGGCGGACCAGGGCCAGCGGCTGGGCGGCGAGCAGGGTGTCCGGCAGCACCGCGGCGCCCGCGCAGCACTCCGCGTACCGTGGCAGCGCGGCGGCGGGAACCCCGAGCAACGCGCCGGTGGCGGCGGTCGCCACCGGCCAGGCGTAGTCGGCCATGAGATCGCCGCCGGTGACCCGGTCGAGGCGGGCCAGGCACTCCCGCTCGACGGTCTTGCGATGGGCGGCCAGCGCCTCCGGGTCCACCAGAGGCTCCCAGTGGGCGCGCAGCCGCAGGTGCTCGTCGGCCTCGGCGCCCGGCGTGCCGTACCCGTAGAAGGGCAGCGGCTGCTCGGCGGCCGGCGAGCCGTCCGGGCCCGACATCCGCCACCGCGGGTCCGCCAGGACCTCGGTGATCACCTCCGGGTCGGCGGTCACCCAGCTTCCGGTCCCGCTGTGGTAGATCGGGCCGCGCTCACGGATCTCGGCGTAGAGAGGGTAGGGATCGTCGGCACCGCGCAGGACCATGGCGTAAGGGTCGCCCAGGCTGCCCAGCACGCGCTGCATGGCGCGGGCGTTGAGCAAGCGCAGTCCCAATTCGTAATCGGCTGCCGGGTTGGCGCCTTCGGGCATGGTGCCTCCACCTAGCCGGCGATCGGATCGACGCTCGCCACGGTAGAGGCGGACGCTCCCCCTAGATCAACCTGGCTCAACCCCTAATGGACCTCTCCCCGGCCCGATGAACCACGTGGGGAAAGGGGCCGGGGCGGCCGGCGGAGGAGCCCGCGCACCTGCACCTGAGTGCACCTCACCCGCCTCAGTGCGCCTCAGGCACCCCCGGCACCCCCGGCTCCGCGGTCTCCGCGGTCTCCGCGGTCTCCGCGGCCTCCGCGGCCTCCGCGGCCTCCGCGGGCTTGACGCCGGCGCGGCGCAGCGCGAACAGCGCGATGACGGCCAGCGCCATCATGAGCGCCGCGGACACGTAGAGCGGCACCTGCATGCCCAGGGTGAACGCGGCCCGAGCCGCCGCGGCGAGCCGGGCGCCCAGTTCGCCGGGCAGGTCGGCGGCGATCGCGAGCGCGCCCGAAAGGGTCTCGGAGGCCGCCGTGGTCTGCGCCTGCGGCACCCCCTGCGGCATCGTGTCCAGCAGGGTCCTGCTGTAGACGACGGTACTGACCAGACCCATGAGCGCGATGCCCATCGCGGTCCCGAGCTCCAGACTGGTCTCCGACAGCGCGGAGGCCCGCGCGGACCGCTCCGGCGGCACGCTGCCGAGCACGATGTCCACCGCCACCGTGGCCACGATGCCGGTGCCCGCGCCCACCAGGATCATCCCCGGCACCAGCACCGCCAGCCCGGAGTCCACCCGGACCTGCGACATGACCAGCAGGCCGACGGCCATGAGAAGGGGGCCGGCGGCGAAGATCGGACCGGGCCGGACCCGCTGCGCGAGGGAGCCGGCGACCACCGCGGCGACGATCACCCCGGCCCCGGCGGGCATCTGCCACAGCGCCGCGGGCAGCGGGCTCAGCATCAGCACCTGCTGCAAGTACGGCGAGGCGAGATAGGTGCCGCCGGTGAGAGCGAACATGACCAGCGCGTAGCCGCCCACCGCGGTCGCGAAGACCGGCCGCCGGAAGAGGCTGATGTCGATCAGCGGCTCGGCCAGCCGCCGCTGCTGGCGCACGAACGCCAGGCCGAAGCCGGCGCCCGCGACGAGTGCGACGACCGACCAGATCGACGGCCCCTCCAGGGTCAGCTGCTTCAGTCCGTAGATCAGAGGCAGCACCGCGGCCAGCGACAGCAGCGCACCGAGCAGGTCGAAGCGGCCCTTGCGGGGGTCCTGGGACTCCGGCAGCAGCATCCGCCCGGCGACCAGCAGCAGCAGCATGAACGGCACGTTGATCAGGAAGACCGAGCCCCACCAGAAGTGCTCCAGCAGGAAACCGCCCAGCGGCGGCCCCAGCACCACGCCTCCCGACGAGCCGGCGGTCCAGACGCCCACCGCCATCTTCCGTTGCCCGGGATCCTGGAACAGCGTGCGGATGAGCGCCAGCGTGGACGGCATGAGCGTGGCGGCGCCGATGCCCAGAAGCACCCGCGCGGCGATCAGCAGTTCGGGCGAGGTGGCGTACGCCGCGGCGGCCGAGCCGACGCCGAAGACCACCGCGCCGCCCAGGAGCACCCGCCGCCGGCCGATGCGGTCGCCCAATGCGCCCATCGGCATCAGCAGCCCGGCCAGCACGAACGTGTAGATGTCCATGATCCACAGCAGTTCGGCACCGCCGGGCCGGAGCCCTTCGGTGATCCAGGGGACGGCGAGGAACAGGATGGTGATCGAGTTGGACAGCAGGATCACAGGAAGAGTGAGGACAGCGAGGCCGAGCCACTCGCGAGGTCCCGCGGTGGGGGGGGTCATCTGCGCCATGCCCGGAATTATACAAGCGTCTAGGACGGACGTATGGATAGATGCTAGGATCGCAGTCATGGGACATCGAGAGCAGCTCCTTGAGGGCGCGAAGCGGTGCATCGTGGAGCGTGGTTACGCGCACACCACCGCCCGGCACATCAGCGCCGCCTCAGGGGCCAACCTCGCCTCCATCGGCTACCACTTCGGCTCCAAGGAGGCGCTGCTCCGCGAGGCCCTCATCGAGATGACCCAAGAGTGGACCGACCTGTGGCAGATCACCGTGTCCACCGACGCGGCCGACCCTTTGGAGAGCTTCGAGAAGACCTGGATACAGATCGTCGACAGCTTCAAGGAGAACCGTCCGCTGCTGGCCGCAAGCTTCGAGGCGCTCACCTGCGCCGAGCACGCGCCGGACCTGCGGGAGAAGCTCAGCCTCGCGCTCGCGTCGGCCGCCGCCCCGGAGGGGCTGGCCAAGCTGCTCGGCACGGACGTGTCGCTCGACGACGAGTCCGCACGCGCGGTGGGCCGGCTCTACCTCACCCTGCTCCAGGGGCTGATGGCGCAATGGCTGATCAGCCCCGATCTGGTGTCCGTGACCGACCTGACCGACGGGCTGCGCGTGCTCCTCCGCCAGCCCCCGATCCATCGGCGCGGGAGTCATCCGCGCCCGGTACACGAGGCACTCGGCACCGCATCTTCGGCGAACAACAGTTGAGCTGATTCGGGGGACTTCTGTGTTCCACAAGCCACTATCGTCCGTCACCGCGCCGTTCACCCTCGTCGACAACTCGGATATCCCGGACCACTGGACCGGCCGCGACCTGCTGACCTCGGTCATCCTCTGGAACGGGCTCGATCCGGTGCTGGCCGCGCAGCGCGCGGAAGAACTGCTCGGCCCCTGGGACCTGGCCGAGGCGGAGATCACTCCGGTGCGTGACTACTCCCCGGCCATGGTCAGAAAGATCACCCTGCTGGTCACCCTTCTTCCGGAACTGCGGCCGCTCGCGTTCGACACGCTGCTGAGCGACGCCGACCACTCCTCGAGGTACTGGATGAGCGCCTGATCAGCGCTCCGTTCCCCGTGTCGTCCGCCTCGGCCGGCACGCGCCGCGACGCGTCACACGGGATACGTCTGCTTCGAGGCGTCCCGTACGCCCAGCGACAGCTCGGTCGGCAGGTCCGCGCGCCGCTTCACGTTGAGCTTGCGATACACCCGGGTGAGGTGCTGCTCCACCGTGCTGACCGTGATGAACAGGCGATCGCTGATCTCCCTGTTGGTGTAGCCGTACGCGGCCAGCGCGGCGACGCGCCGCTCGGCGTCGCTGAGCGCCGCCGCCTCTCCCAGGTCTTCGCCGCTGTCCTCCTCGCGCGGCTGCATCCGCGCGGACAGCGGGCCGGCCTCGCACGCCTTGGCGATCTGCTTGGCCCGCCGGGCCATCAACCGGGCCCGGGTGATGTCGCCGAGCTCCTGGTAGGCGTCGCTGAGATCCGCGTACGCCCAGCCGAGCTCTAGCAGGTCGCCGGACCGTTGCAGCAGCGACATCGCCTCCTGCAGCCTCGCCGGCCGCTGCCGCAGCTCGGTGACCGACGCCAGCAGCCGCAACGCCCGTCCGTGCACCCGCGGGTGGGTGCCGCCGGGGATGGACAACTGCTCGGTGATCTTCTGCCGCGCCTCCTCGACCGCGCCTATCTGCAGGTACGTCCGGGCGATCGCGCAACGCCAGTCCACGAGCGCGGGAATGTCGAGATCCCACTCGCGCAGTAGCTCACCGCACTCGTGGAAGTCGCTCAACGCCGCCCGCGTGCGATTCGTGGCGAGGTAGTAGTCCCCTCTGGCCTGCAGGTAGAGCGGCCACAGCGTGGTCCGCGGCATGTCACCGGGAACCCCCTGCTTGATGATCTCCGCCGCCTCGTCCGGATCTCCCATGGCGACGGTGGCCCGCAGCAGCACCATCAGCGGCAACCCGAGGATCACCCCCCAGCCCGTCCGCGACATCCCGCTCAAAGCCTGCCGCGCGTACCGCCGGGCCTCGCCCAGCTCACCGTGCTGCACGGCCAGCCACGACCGGATCCCGGCGATGGCGGCCGTCCATCGCGGGAACCCGCGGGCCGCCCCCTCGGCGCCGAGTGACTCGCACCACCGCACCGCCTCCTGGTAACGCCCCGTGTGGGCCAGGGTGAACAGCGCGCCGAAGACCGCCTCCAGCTCCTCCTCGGCCAGGTTGCAGCTTTCCAGCAACTCCTGGGCGGCGCCGACGATGTCCTCCTCGACCTTGCCCAGCAGCAGGTTGCTCAGCGAGAATTCCCGGCCGTCCGTGCCGTCCACCACCGTCGGCCCGTCCGCCTCGCCCCCGGCGAAGATGGTGGGGAAGATCAACCGCACCCACTCCCGGGTGAAAGAGAGCCGGGAGTGCCCCCGGGACGGGGTGCCGTACGAGGGCGCCGTCCAGTCGTAGACCCCGGCCGCGCGGCGGGTCCGGCCGTGCCACAGCAGATACCTGCTGAGGGCGCGGACGTCCGCGGCGGCGAGCTGCCCGCGCCCGAACGCGTCCTCCAGCGGGGCCAGGAAGCGCAGCGCCGCGGCGGGCCGATGGCACCAGTTCACCCGGGCCAGCTCGGTCAGCATCGCGGCCCTCGTCGCCTCGTCGTCACAGATGAGCCGGGCCAGCTCCAGACAACTGATCGCCCGGTCCTGGTCGTCATGCACGAGCGCCGCCTGGGCGGCCTCGCGCAGCACCGCCACCATCCACGGCTCCCCTTCGGCCGGAGTGGCCGGACTGGAGGCCAGCAGGTGGTCGGCGATGTCCCCCGGCTCGGCGCCGAGCTGGTACATGATCCGCGCCGCCCGCATGTGCATGACGGACTGCCGGTCCGGGCTCAGATCCCGGAGGATGGCCTTGCGCATCGTCGGATGCCGGAACTGGCATCCCCGCAGCAGCCCCGCCCCGTCCAGCGCCTCCAGCGCGGGGAGCACATAGGCGGGCTTCACGCCGAGCAGTTGCGACACCGAACCGGTACTGGCCGAGCGCCCGAGCAGGGCGACGCCGCGGGCCGCGTCCAGGATCCGCGGATCCCACCGGTGCAGGCAGGACAGGACCGCCTGGTTCAGATGGCGGCCGACGCCCGGCTGGGAGCCCTCCGGCGACCAGCCGGCCTGCGTCACGTCCCAGTAGTCCTGCACCATGGCGTGCAGGAGGAGGGGGTTGCCACCGCTCAGCCGGTGGTACTCGGGGGCCAGCCGGGCGGCGGGCTCGGTGCCCAGCGTGTCCCGGAGAAGTTCCTCCACCCCCATCGGCGACAGCCCGGCGATTCGCGCTTGTACGCAATTGGGTTGCCGGGTGAGCTCGGCGCTGAACAGGGAGTCCGCCGAGCGGCGCTGCGACAGCGAGGTCACGGCCACCAGCAGCGGAGCGTTCGCCATGCGCCGCTGGATGTAGAGCAGGGCCTGCAGGCTCGGGCCGTCCGCGTTGTGCACGTCGTCGACGGACAACAGGATCGGCTGTCGTTTGGCGAGCACCGCGAGGACCCCGCACAGCCGCGCCGCGACATGCGTGAGGTTCTGCCCGAGCGCCACCGGGTGGGGTACCCCGGTGATCCCGTTGATCAGTTCCGGGACCAGCGTCTGCTCCACCTCGTCGGCGAGCTCCTGAGGCAGCTCGGCGGAGCGGAACAACTGTCCGAGAGTCCCCAAGGGGAACATTCGTTCCGCCCGCGATCCGGCGCTTTTCATCAGGAGGAACCCGGCCGCGCCGGCCTCGTTGGCGCAGGCCTGCAGTAACGCACTCTTACCCGTGGCGCCGGAACCGGTTATCAACATGGCTCCGCCGGTCCCGCCCAACGCCTTGCCTACAAGGCTGCGGAAGTTCGCCAGCGCCTCTGCACGTTCGATGAGCTGCATGGCCCATGCCTCCAGCCGGCCACCCTAGGCGTCGTCTCGATCAGTTACTTTCTCTTTCCAGCGGATTTCAGCGGTCCCCTCGGCGTCCTTCGTCCGAGAGAAGGGTCTGCGGGGCAGGGTGACACGCGGGCGGCGCGAAAGTATTCGGCCGCCCCGGTTCCGACGTCGGGCGCCCCGGTTCCGACGTCGGGCGCCCCGGTTCACACATCGGGACGCTTGTGCGCGGCATGGCCGTCGCGGAGGATGCATGGCGGGCCGTCGCGGGTTTTCCGCCGTTCCGGCGGCGACTCCGACCGGCCGCCGCGAGCTTGGTCTCGGCTATGAGGCATGCCGCCGACGCCACGGTCCCCTCGTCGGCGCGCCGCCCCCACCCGGTTGTGTCACGACGGTGTGGGGCATGCCTCGATCCCCGCCAACACGTTCCGCCCGTGCCTCGCCGAGGGTGCGACACATTGCGCGCCCAGGTCATACGCCCCGATTCCTTGCCGTCTCTTCCCCGCACGTGCGTGCCCCCGCAATCCTCATCCTCACAGCATGTCATGCTGAAGGAAAGGCATAGAGTGCGATATTCCCCGGAGTATCACAGATCCACTGTCAGCCACCCTGTCAGGAATCAGTCAGATAACATGATGCCGTCTGTCAGGGCGGAGTCAGCAGCGGAGGACGATCCTCGGGGCGACGGGGGACTCGTGACTATACGTATTGATGACATCGCCAATTGTCGACGAACCGGACAACATGACGGCAGTATATGTTGATAGATCACTTCGCGACCCCTAACGGCCCCCCTATTTCCACGGCCCCGGCATGTTGCAAATATGTCTCATAACGGGCGATTTGCGTTCAGAGGTGGAACAGAGCGGGCAAGCGGCGAGGGTCGTTGCGGCCGTGCCGTCGGGCGTGGGCCATGTCGAGGCGCCGAACGTGGCGGAGACCGGCGATCGCCAGATTTCCGCAGGTGGCGGTCTCCTGCGGCGACCGGCCGGCCCGGGCCTGACCGGTGTCCTCGCGAAAGGTGACATCGCGGAGGGGGTTCACCCCGGGGGTGTGGACACCGGCCGCCATGCGGGCGAGCAGCACCGTAGCGGGTCCCTGGTGACCGGTCGCGGAGCCGTCACTGTGCACGGCGTCCGGAAAGCCGCCGCCGGTCCCGCCGCCGGCCGGGCTCCCGCCGAGAGCCGGGGAGATCGGGCCGAAGAAGTCGGGGGGTGCACGGAGAAGCCGTTCTCTGTTCGCACCTTTTACCACATTGCGGGATAAATCACCCATAACCGTCCTCGATGGTCGCGGAACGAGGTGATTCGCGGCACCCGGCGGCGCTCGGCGCACCTTCCCGGTCGCGGTCTCGGCGACCGGCCGCACGAGCCGCCACCGGCGCCCCGCGACGCTCGGCCGAAGCGGATGGACAAGAGGTCGCGGAACTCGCGGATGTCGTGAGCGACGAGTCGCCGCCGTAGCCGGACCGCGGCGCCCGTGTCCGGGAACATACGGGGAGCGCTCTCCAAGAAGACCGGACACAAAGTGGCACACGCGCCCGCCGCCGGGAACACCTTTCAACGGCCGCGACCGGAAAACCCGGATCAGCGCCCACCGGAACCATTAAGTGCGGTCAGGAAATCCAACGGGCATTGTTAATGGCAGGCCGATACCCACCGAATTGGCTCCGGAGCCTTTTCATCCCGCGATGAAACAGACCGCCGGTCACGGTGTGATCGCGCCCAGGTCACCTGAGGCAGGCCGAACAGGGAAAACGGCTCGGTCATCGTCGACAGGTCGTTCAGCGGCCGAAGTCACCGTTGTCGATGGCGGTAGAAAGAGCGACGGGATATGGGCACGCGTCATGAGAAACGCGCCGAGCGCGAATGCACGTGCCACGAGCAGCCGTCGCATATCGAGGAGGTTCCACCCGTGCGTTCAGAAGATGAGCACGAGGTGATGCACCTTGCCGACTTGTGCGGCCCCTCCCTCGTCTGAGGGGCCGCACCCGTCCCTTCGCCGGTCGGGCGTCGGGGCATGGGTTCACCCGCCGGTCAGACCACGGTGCAGGGGACGCCGTTGAGGGTGAAGGCGGTGGGTTCGGCGGTGCTTCCGGTGTGGGTGGCCTGGAAGCCGATCTCGACGGTGGCGCCGGGGGCGAGGGTGCCGTTGAAGTCGACGTTGCGGGCGCTGACCTGGCCGCTTGTGGGCGAGTAGGTGGCGTTCCAGCCTGAGGTGATGGCCTGGCCGGAGGGCAGGGTGAAGACCAGGGTCCAGCCGTTGATCGTCGAGGCCGTGGTGTTGGTGATGCTGATGCTGGCGGTGAAGCCGTTGTTCCAGCTGTTCATGGTGTAGGCGACCCGGGGTCCGGTCCCGCCGCCGGTGGGCGTGGGGGTGGGCGTCGGGGTGGGGGTGACGGTGGGCGTGGGCGTCGGGGTGGGGGTGGGTGAGGGGCCGCCGCCGGCGATGCTGGTCACGAAGGTCGTCATGCTGCGGGCGGGAAGGGTGACGGTGAGGGAGCCGTTGGACATGCTGGTCGCCGCCTGGGAGGCGACGTTCCTGTTCGCGTCGGTCACCCAGGAGGAGACGCTGCCGGATGCGGTGGTGTTGGACAGGGTGAACTGCTGGCTCACCGCGGAGGTGTTCTTGTTGACGGCGACGATGACGACCGCGTCGCCGTTCCGGTAGGCCGAGACGTAGACGTTGGAGGCCGGGTTCGCCGTCGCGTCGATCCGCACGTATCCGGGGCGGACGAACCTGGCGAACTGCGCCATCATGGCGCCGCGCTTGCTGATCTGGCCGTCTTCGCGCATGGGGCCGTAGCTGCGCCGGATGGTCCACCAGACGTAGGTCTGGAACTCGGCGTCCACCATGGCGTGGTGGATGTGCTCCCCCACGTCCAGCGCCTGGGGCCACAGGTCCCCGGAATCGGTGCTGTTGGGGTAGTAGACCTCGGTCATCCAGAGTTCTTTGCCGGCGCCCTTCTGCTTGAACAGCGGGTAGGGGAAGTTGGAGTAGGAGGTGCCGTAGAGGTGGGCCCCGATGATGTCCACGTTGGCGAGCGCCGTGGCGTCGTTGAGGATCGGGTCCGACATGCTCTTGATGTACTGGAAGGACTCGGGCGCGATGACCCTGGTGCCGATCGAGCCGGCGTTCTCCCGCAGGAAGCGCACGATTTCGGCGCTGGTCCACCACGTCCAGTCCTGCGCGTAGTCGGGCTCGTTCTGCACCGATATGGCGTACAGGTTCACCCCGTTGTTGCGCATGTAGGTGGTGAAGTCGTTCAGGTGCTTGGCGTAGGCGGCGTACGAACCGGACTTCAGGCGCTTGGCGTTGGTCTGGCTGCCGCGGGTGAAGGTCTCGGTCATGCTGGCGGGAGGATTCCACGGCGAGGCGAAGACGGTCGCCCCGAGCTCCACCGCGCGCTTCGCCGTCGCCAGGTCACGGCTCCAGTCCGACTGGTTCTCGTTGACGGGGATCCGCAGCACGGAGAACCCCAGCTTGCCATCGCCGTTGCCGAACGCCGTGTCCCGCTGGGCGGCCGTCAGGTCACCGATCCACGCCGCGTGGGCCATGCCGCCGAAACCCCGGATCGTCTGCCGCTGCGCCGCCGGATTGATGACCGCCGTGGCGGCCGCGGCCTCCGTGGCCCCCACGACCGACGCCGTGGCCGCGATGACCGGCACGGCTCCGATCGTCGTCAGGACGCTCCTCCGGCTCAGCGCCTTCCGCTCGCCGCTCATGGGCTCGTTCTGATCCTGCGTCATGTCTTCTCCTTTGTGCTGTAGGCGCCGATCAGCGCCTTCTCGGTCCAGTTGGCCCGGTCGGCGCCGGTCTCCGGCGTCGCCACCGAGCTGGACCTTGATCGTGTTATCGATCACTTTTTCGACCGTGATCTACTTCGGTTAAATTGTTAGCGTTAACATTTATTCGCGTGGACCAGCACGCGTGTGCGACGGGGATGCGGACCGCTCAGCTGGTCGCGCGGGAGTGACACTCCAGCGGAGTGTGGTTCCGCCCTCGACGGAAGGTCAAGCAGAGGCGGGCCCGCGAGCATTCGAACTGTGTGTATGTCGCGCCGAGCCGTGAAAGTTACAGCTCAGGCGCGCCGGGTCCCGCGCCCGCCTTCCTTGGAGTACATGTCGAACCGTTCGGCCGGGTCACCTTCGGCTTCCTGGCCGTCGGCACCGACGACGGCCACGGCCGCGGCCACGGCGGCGGGCTGAGCGTCAACGGCGACCCCTTGCCGCCGTGCTGAACGTCGGAACGGCGTGACCGCGCCCTGCTGGACATGGCGTCGTGACCGAAGGCCGCCTCCGTCGAGCACGGCGTCGCCGGACAAGCATGGGTTGACGAGGAGCGGCCGCATCCACCACCCTTTCACTATTCAAATAGTGAAAGGGTGTTTCATGTGATCGAGTTCAACCTGGATCGCGGTTCGGGGGTCTCGACCTACCTGCAACTCGTTCACCAGGTCAAACAGGCGCTCCGGCTGGGTACGCTGCGGCCCGGCGACCAGTTGCCGACCGCCCGGGAGGTGGTCGAGAGCTTGGCCATCAATCCCAACACCGTGCTCAAGGCCTACCGGGAGCTGGAGCGCGAAGGGCTGGTCGAGGGGCGGCCAGGGATGGGGACGTTCGTCCGGCAGGGCATCGCGGGCGCGACCCTCGCCGAGCACACGCGGCTGCGGCGCGGTCTGCAGAAGTGGGTGCGCGACGCCCGCGCGGCCGGGCTCGACCAGGAGGACCTGCGGGCGCTGTTCGCCGTGGTCCTGGCCGACACCGCGAAGCAGGACGTGGCATGAGACCGGCGCTGGAGGTGACCGGGCTGGGGGTCCGCTACCGCCGTACGTGGGTGTTGCGCGACTGCTCGCTGTCCGTGCCCACCGGGCGCGTGGCGGCGCTGGTCGGGCCCAACGGCGCGGGCAAGACCACGCTGATGCACGCGGCCGTCGGCCTGCTGCGGCCCGCGCTGGGAAGCGTCCGCGTGGCGGGCGAGGCGGCGTTCGTGGCGCAGGACAAGCCGCTGTACGACGGCTTCACCGTCGCCGAGATGCTCGCCTTCGGCCGCCGGATGAACACCCGCTGGGACGCCGCCGCCGCCGGCCGACTCGCCGGGCTGGGCATCCCGCTGGGCCGCAGGGTGAGCGGGCTGTCGGGCGGGCAGCAGGCGCAGGTGGCGGTCACCCTGGCGCTGGCCTGCCGGCCCGACCTGCTCGTGCTGGACGAACCGCTGGCCAACCTCGACCCCCTCGCCCGCCACGACGTGATGCGCTCGATCATGGCGGAAGTGTCCGGCCGGGAGCTGACCGTGCTGCTGTCCTCCCACGTCGTCTCCGACCTGGAGGACACGTGCGACTGGCTGGTCGTGCTGAACGAGGGTCGGCTGCAGGTCAGTGGCGACATCGACGAACTGCTCGACGGGCATCTCGTACTCACCGGGCCCGACGGGGCGTCGGCGGCGGGCACGCGCGTAGTGGGCGCGAGCCGTACCGGCAGGCAGGTCAGCATGCTGGTCAGGGGCGCGCCCCCGCTCGATCCTCGCTGGCAGGCACGGCGCCCGGGGCTGGAGGAGCTCGTCATGGCCTACCTGCGCAGCCCCGAGTCGGCGGCGCTGCCGGGACTGACGGGGGCGGGCGTGTGATCTGGGTGACGTGGCGCCAGCACCGGGCACAGATCCTCGTGACGGCGGGCTTCCTGGCGCTGCTGGGGGCGCTGCTTCTGGCTTCGGCGGTGGAGGCGGGCCGGTACGTGGCCGAGCACGCCCCGCCCGGCTGCCCGGGGCCCGCCGTGGCGTGCGGAGACCTGGCGGTGGCGCTCGGGCGGCGCTACGACGCGGTCTACTCGGTGTTCGGCTGGATGCCACTGGTGCTGCCCGCGCTGATCGGGGCCTTCTGGGGCGCGCCGCTGCTCGGCCGCGAGTACGAGCGCGGCACCCACCGTCTGGCCTGGACCCAGTCCGTGCCCGTGTGGCGGTGGCTGGCGGTCAAGCTGTCGGTCCTGGGCGGGGCGGTCGTGGCGGGCGGGCTGCTGCTGTCGCTCATGGTGAGCCTGTGGCGGCCGGTGTTCAGGACGGGGGTCGACTCCACGTTCGGCAACATCGGTGTGTTCAACATGGTGGGCGTGGAGCCGGCGGCGTGGTGGCTGTACGCGTTCGCGCTCGGCACCGCGGCCGGCACCCTGTTCCGGCGTACGCTGCCCGCGATGGCGCTGGTCGTGGCCGGTGTGGCGGTGACGATGTTCACGCTGTTCCAACTGAGCGACCACTACGCCGAGCCGGCGCGTGCCGAGCTGTCCGGCACCGTGCTGCTGGAGGATCCCGACGCCCGGCTGGTGAGCGCCGCCTGGGTGCGGCCGTCCGGGAGGGAGGTCGCCGAGCCGTCCGACAGCGGCTGCCCGCGCCGGGTGGACGCGGGGCACAGCAGCAAGAACGCCGAGGCGTGGCAGGCGTGTCTGTTCGGCAAGGGCTACCGGTATGCCGTGTACTACCATCCGGCGTCCAGGTTCTGGCGCTTCCAGTGGACCGAGGGCGGGATTCTGGCGCTCGCGTCGGCGGCCCTCGGCGGCCTGGCCGTGCGCCGCGCCCTCCGCCGCCCCGGCTGACGGACCGGTTCGGTCGGAGGCGGCGTGCCCGTGCGGTCAGCCTTCGTAGCAGGTCATGCTCACCCCGGAGACGGTGTGCCGGACCGGGGTGTACGCCTTCCCCGAGGGGACGTGCTCGCCCATGGCCTCGCTCAGGTAGATGCGTCCCGGCGTGCCGAGGTCCTGGGCCATCTTGGAGGCCACGTTCACCGGGGCGCCGGCGACGTCCCAGCCACCGGAGGGGGTCTCACCGGCCAGCACCGGCCCGGTGTCCACGCCGATGCGGCAGGAGATGCCGTGGTCGGCGAGGCCCGCGCGCATGCGCTCGGCGAAGCGGACCGCGGGCGCCGGATCGTCGAAGAGGTAGATGGCCAGCGGGCCGCTGACCTTGACCTCCATGGCGCCCGGGCGGGGGATGAGGCGCAGGCCCGTCCGGCTCATCACGCTGGAGAGCGCCAGCCCGTTCAGCAGCGCCAGCTCGGGGGTCGCGGCGGAAACGGCGTCGCGCTCGACCAGCACCACCGTGCGCCGCCGCAGGTGCCGGGCGGCGAGCCGCGCGGCCAGGCCGGCGTCGTCGGGGCGGCCGTCCAGCCGCAGCAGGTCGGCGTAGAAGGCCGAGGAGTAGGGGATCGGGTAGGTGCCGGCCTCCGGCGGGCGCTCGGCGGGCGGCCGCGGACCGTCCAGCAAAAGGTGCACGGCGCCGAGGCCGTCCGCCTCGTGGCCGCGGCGCAGGACGAAACCGTGGCCGTCCGGGAGCCGGTCGGCCACCGCCTGCGTCACGGCGATCTCACCGCCCTCGACGTGGTTCTCGGCGAGGTCCTCGATGAGGTCGGCGTCGGGGCCGTACAGACCGCCGGCCAGGTCGTAGAAGTCGCCGAGGTGCACCCCGACGCCGACCCGGACGCGGCAGTGGCGCTCGATCTCGTCGCGCGCCCGCAGCAACGCCGACAGCAGGACCCGCGGATCGGTCGAGGCGGGGTGGAACATCTGGGCGTTGTCGGCGGCCCACACGCCCACCGCCCGGCCGCCGGCGGCGGCGCCGTGGCGGTGCAGGACGCGCTTGGGCCGGTCGATGAGCGCCAGCACCTCCAGCAGGCCGAGCCGCCCGCTGACCTTGGTCAGCCCGGAGGTGTCGGACACCACGCCGTAGCCGCGGACCGTGTGGCCGCTGAGCAGGCGGCGCGCGTCCGCCGCGCCGCGGCCGGTGGCGAGCCACCGCTCGACCAGCGTCAGCGGCAGCCCGCCGGCCACATCTCGCGCGAGATCGAAACCGCCCGGAGCGAGCCGGCCGGTGGGGGGTTCGGAGGTCACCCGGACACGGTAGACAACTCACAGTAATTGCCCCAACCCGCTGAGCGACTGTGGTCGGCGAGGTCCAGGTCCGGGTCCGGACCCGAGCCCGGGCCGGGGACCTCGGCCGTCCGGGGTGCCGGAGGCCCGAGGTCCCCCGGTCCGGCGGCGGCCGGGGGACCTCGGACGTCAGGGCTGCTGGGGTGCGGGGCGGATGGCGAAGGCGACGGCCGGGTCCAGCGGTCCCCTGATGAGCAGCAGGTCGGGGCCGTAGACGTTGCCGACCTGGGTGCGCCCGTCGCCGACGCGGACGCGCGGGTCGTCGGGCAGGTCGCCGTACTGGAACAGCATCCGTCCGTCGGGGTACAGCACCACCTCGAAGGTGACGCGCAGGCCGGTGCCCCTCAGCTCGACGTCGCGCCATTCGGTGACGAAGCGCTGGTCGGCGCCCTGCCCCAGCGTCGCCGTGCGCACCGAGGACCGCTCGTCGTAGTGCAGGTCATCGTTGAGCGGCGCGGCCCAGGACCACTTGGCGGACAGCGGATCGATGAACAGCAGCGTGCCGAGCGAGGCGACGCCCACGGCCGCGTAGGTCTTGCCCGAGAGCGGGAAGGCGAACGGCAGCGGCACCATGACGCTGGTGTAGTCGTCCACGCCGATCGGGTCGACGCCGGGGAGGTAGGCCTTCGTGGTGCGCGCGCACGCGAAGCCGGAGTGCTCGATCGGCATGCCGACGGTCAGGTCGGCCTGGAGGTCACCGCCCACCGTGATGCGTTTCTGGATGACGATGTCGCAGGCCTGCCGGTACACCTGGATGAACTGCGGGCCGCCCATGACGCCGGTCAGCCGGTAGGCGCCCTGCGCGTCGGTCGTCGCCGGCGGCACCCGGTAGTCCTGCACGCCGACCAGGACGCCGGCCAGCGGCGCGCCCGTGCCGTCGCGCACGTGGCCGGTGACGGTGTTGTCCATCGGGTACACGGTGATGTCGAGGCCGATCACCTGTCCCTCGGTCGTGACGGTGATCTCGCTTCTGGAGTACTCCCAGTCCGGGGTGGAGATGACGACGATGTAGGAGCCCTGCGGCACGTACAGCCGGTAGAGGCCGGAGGCGTCCGAGACCGTGTCGGTGATGACGTCGCCGCCGACCGGGTCGACCAGCTCGACGGGGACGTCGGCGAGCCTGGCGCCCTGGTGGTCCTTGACGAAGCCCTGCACCACGCCGAGCCCGTAGAAGCGGATGCCCATGCCGGGGCGCAGGATGGGCTGGTCCACCGAGTAGTCGAAGCCGAGCAGCCCGGTGCCGTTCTCCAGTCCGACGCTGGCGGAGCCGCCCCGTGGCATCAACCCGGACGACAGCGACTTGTACTGGAAGAGCACCTGGCCGTTCTCGTGCAGTTCGGCGGAGAAGGTGAGCCGCGCCGACGGCTGGGCCACCAGGGTGACGTTGCGCCATTCGACGAGGAACCGGCGGTTGGGCGCGGTGCCGAGTGTGGCGGTGAGCACGCTCGCGGAGGCGTCCACCATCAGGTCGTCCCAGAAGGCGTAGACGGCGGCGTTCGGCAGGCCCGGGCTGGGGATGGGGCCGTTCTGCGCCAGGTTGGTGTTGCGCGCGAAGTTGATGAACCCGTTGGTCGAGACCCAGGCCTTGGTGTACGGCTTGCCGTACAGCGGGAAGGTGAACGGCAGCGTGACGGCGGCGCCCGCGTCGTCGCCGGTGAGCGCGAGCGGCGTGGTCCCGTTCACCCAGGTGAGGGACGGCACCACGTCGCACTTGTTGCCGTAGGAGTCCTTGCGCAGCGGCGTGTCGATGGGCACGAACTCGTCGCCGTCGACCTGCACCGTGAGGGTGGTGGAGCCGCCGCAGCGGGCTCCCTTGACGTTGATCCGCCAGGTGCCGACCGGGACGCCGATCATGGCGAAGGTGCCGTCGGACTCGGTGGTCACCGGCGGGTAGGGGGTGTTCTCGATGGAGACCACGGCGCCGGGCAGCGGCTCCCCGCCGGTCTGGCGGACCTCGCCGTAGATGTCGTACCGGCGGACGGCGGACAGCGTGAGGTCGCGGACGGCGGTGCCGGTGGCCGGCACGGTCGCGGCGCCCGAGGCCGGGGCGAAGCCGAACGCCGTGGCGGTGACCGTGTAGGAGCCGGGCGGGAGCGACAGGGTGTAGACGCCGTCGGCGGCGCCGGTGAAGGTCCGCTTGGCGCCGGAGGCGGCGACGGTCACCGTAGGGTTCGGCACGGGGTCGCCGCCGGCGTCGCGCACGGTGCCGGTCAAGGTGCCCGCCTGGCCGCGCGGGGCGAAGACGGCCGCGGCGAAGACGTCCAGCCGGCCCTGCCCCCACACCCGGTTGTCGTCGCTCGCGCCGCCGCAGGAATAGTCCATGACGTCCACGGCGGTCTGGTCCAGCAGCCGCCGGGTCGCGGCGACGTCGCCGCGCAGCGCGGGCGCGGCCGACCACAGCAGCGCGACGGCGCCCGCCACGTGCGGCGTGGCCATGGAGGTGCCGCTGAGGACCTCGTAGCCTCCGCCGGGGATCGAGGAGCGCACGGCGACCCCGGGGGCGCTGATGTTCGGCTTGATCCCCGGCGTCTCGGCGTCGCCCCGGCTGGAGAAGTCGGCGATCTTCAGGTCCGCGCCGTACGCGCCGACGGCGTAGGAGTTGTCGTACCCGCCGGGCGAGCCGACCGTGCCGCAGGCGGGGCCCTCGTTGCCCGCGGCGAACAGCGGGAAGATGCCCGAGTCGACCCAGGCGTCGACGATGCCCTGGTAGAACGGGTCGCCCGGGGAGCCGCCCCACGAGTTGCTCACGAGGTTCGGGGCCAGGTCGGGGCGCGGGTTGGCCCCGTTGAGGTCGGTCGGGGCGAGCATCCACTGGCCGGCGGCGAGCAGGTCGTCGTCGTAGCAGGTGGAGGAGGCGCAGCCCTTGGCGCTGATCCAGGTGGCGCCGGGCGCCACGCCGATGCCGCCGTCGCCGACGATGGTGCCCATCGTGTGGGTGCCGTGGCCGTTGTTGTCGCACGGCTTCAGCGACGGGACGCCGCACACGAGCGTCGGGTCGTACCAGTTGTAGTTGTGGTCGTAGGTGCCGTCGGCCTTGCGTCCGCGGTAGCGGGCGGCCAGGGCGGGGTGGTCGAACTGGACGCCGGAGTCGATGGTCGCGACCACGACGCCCTGACCCCTCGCGCCCAGATCCGACCAGACGCGCGGGGCGCCGATCTGGTCGACGCCCCACTCGACGCCCGCCGCCGCCCGTGCGACGGCCTTGGCCGTGCGGTCGGGTTCGGGAATGGTGACCGAGCCGGCGGGGCGCACTCTGGCCACGTCGGACCGCGCCGCGAGCCGGTCGACCAGCTCGCGGCTCGCGCCGCGCACCAGCACTGCGTTGACCAGCCAGTACGGGGTGAACAGCGCCTTCTCGCCGTGCAGGAACGCGCGCAGGCCGCTCTGGCTTCGCTCGGCCGTCGCGGTGAGCGCCCGGTAGCCCTGCGCCGCCCTGGCCGCGTGGGTGCGCTGCGCACGGGCGGCGGACAGGTCGGCCTTCTCCTTGAGCATGACGAAGACGTCGGCGCGCTTGTTCCGGGCGAGCTTCTCCACGACCGCGCGGTCGAGCCGGGCGGGCGAGGCCGCCGCCGCGGGCGAGGGCTCGGCGGCTGGGGCCGCCGCCGCGGCGGGCGCGGCGGCCAGCAGCAGGACCGGGACGAGTAAGGCCGTGAGCAGGCGGCGCATGGGCTTCCTATTCGAAGATCGTGTCGAGCTGGGCGAGCACCTGGTTGGCGGTCTTGCCGACCAGGGCCTGGCTGTCCACCAAGGAGCGGTCGGCGCGCAGGACCGCGGCCAGCTCGCCCCCGTTCCCCGAGGCGATGTCGGCCTGGATGTAGGCGTCGACGAGGGCGTTGATCTCGTTGATCAGCGTCTGGGTGATGATCACCCGGTCGCCGTCGCGGGTGCCGACGGTGCGGAAGGCGGGCTCCATGGACTGCATGAGGTGGGCGGTCCGCTGCCGCAGGCCGTCGTCGGCGGTCAGCAACTCCATGGCCCGGCTGTTGGTGCGCGCGTACAGGTGGGCGTAGTGCAGGACCGAGCCCGACTCGGCGTTCTCGAACAGGTCGCGGGTGCGCAGCAGCGCGGCCACGGTGGCGTCGGTCGTCGAGCCGCCCGGGTCCATGCCCTTCAGGCCGACGCCGGTCAGCGACTCGTCGGCGAAGCACATGCACACCTGGCGGGGCGACTCGTAGACGCCGTCGATGCCCACCGCGCCGAACGCCCGCCAGGTCTCCTGGCTTTCCGGCGAGTTCTTGCCGTACAGGTCGTAGGCCGCCTGGATGGCCCCGACGCGGGTCTCGGTGAACCGGGACCGCGGGCCGAGATAGACGGTCAGGTCGCGGTAGGCGATCTCCGCGGCCTTGGTGACGCCGATGCGGGTGGCCAGGATGTACCAGGCGTGGCTCGGGATCAGGCTGTTGAAGTGCACCCAGCCGCTGTCGGCGCAGCCCAGCCAGTACTCGCTGTAGTGCGCGGGGTGCGGTATGCCGTCATAGGTGATGTTGTGCGGGTTGGCCAGGTCGCGGATGACGCCGAGCGAGCTGCCCTCTCCGGCCTTCCACGAGGTGCTGCCCGTGACCTTGGCCTCGGTGAAGGCGGCGAACACGTCGGAGAAGCTCTCGTGCAGCGAGCCGCCCTGGAAGAGCTGGAACAGGTTGGCGGTGGAGAAGGTGACGCCGTGCTGCCATTCGTGGGAGACGATGGTCAGCGTCGCCGTGCCCTGCCCGAAGGCCGTCATGCCGCTTTCGGGCATGAAGAAGGCGTTCTTCTCGGGCGTGCCGTCGGCGCTGGAGGAGTACCGCGCGCCCGCGTCCATGCGGGCGCCCTCGCCGTCCCAGCTGTCGCGGCCGAAGGTGGACATCATGTAGTCGTAGAACTTGCCGCTGTGGTCGTAGATGGCGTTGACGTCGGGCTCGGAGACGGGGCCCTGGCCCTCGACCCTGGCCGGGTCGTCGTCGGTCTCGTCGCTGTTGCGCAGGTCCCATACGCGGCGCTGCTTGAACTCAAGGCGGCCCGGCTCGAAGGTGACGACGCGGCCGGTGCTGAGCGCGTCCACGTAGTAGACCGTCGAGCGGCCGTCCGCCGCGGCGAGCCACACCCGCCAGACGAGCGTCACCGGCACCGGCCGCCCGGGGTCGGGGTCGCCGGGCAGCAGGTAGAGCACCGGCGGCTCGACGGTCCTGCCGTCCGGCATGGCGCGGGTGGCGGCGGCGACGGCGGCGTCCGCGCCGAGGGTGGGCCGGGTGGCGACCGGGGCGAGGTCGGGGATGAGGCCGTTGGTCAGCCCGCGCACCGTGGTGCCCTTGGCGTCGCGGTGCACGCCGACCCTGGCCCCGTACACCGGGACGCCGTCGATCTGCTGCTGGAACCAGTCGTGCCGCTGGCCGAGCGGGTCCTTGGCGCGGGCGGGCATCGGCCGTAGCTGCGCCACCGGGTCCTTGACGGCGAACAGGGCGGCGTTGGACCGCAGCCAGCTCGTGACGTCCTTGCCGACCGGGCTGTCCAGGCTCGCCATCGTGGGGACGCCGAGCCACGGCTCCCTGGCCATGTTGACGCTGCCGGCGGTCATGTCGCGGGACGCCTTCTGGCGCGCGGTGTCCAGGCCCACCCGGGCCAGCGCCTGGGAGACGCCGGGGCGGTAGTAGCCGACGGGGGCGGGTTCGGGGGGCGCGGCGGCGATGCCGAGCGGCAGCGCGGCGGACTGCTCGGCGGCGGGCGCGGCGGCGGCCGATCCGGACAGGGCGAGCTGGGTGGCCAGCAGGCCTGCGCCGGCCCCGGCCAGCAGCCTCACCCGGCGCGGAGCGATGAGCGCGCGCAGGGCCTGACCGGCCAGGCCGCCGGCGAGACACCAGGCGAGGCCCAGGCCGAAGGCGTACGGCGCGGGCGTGGACACCGAGGCGAGCTCGCCGGGCGCGAGGGCGGCGACGAGCGCGGCGACCGCGGTCAGGACCGCCGCGTACCCGGCGGAGGCGGCCAGCAGCCGGGCACGGCCGCGGGTGAGCACGCCCGCCAGCACGCCGGCGGCCAGCGGCCCGAGCGCCACCAGCACCAGCGGGGAACCCTGCAGCAGGAACTGGACCGGCCAGATCCGGCCGCCGGTGGACAGCGTGGCCGACCACCAGTCGACCGGGCCGCCGGTCGCGGCCGCCGCGGTGGTGGTGACGCCGTTCGCGCTCCCGGACAGGAAGCCGCCGACCAGCCCTTCGGCGCCGGTGGTGAGCAGTGCGAGCACCGCCCAGGTGACCGCGGTACTGAGAGCCGCCGCGGCGGCGCCGATCCATGACGCCCGCGCCGCGGCGCGGACCGCGGGACGTGCCTTTCTCGCCGAACGCATGACAGGCCTCCACACGTGAGCCGTGCGCCATCGACAACGGGGGTCCGCCGGCATGCGGGCGCGCGTCGGCCACGGATGGCGTGCGCGGGATCCCTATGCGGAGGCGGGCGGAGATGCGGGGGGTCGATAAGGGGGAGATAAGGAAATACCTTGATCAACCGGAGTATCAGGCCACGGATACCGGTCCGTCAATCGCGACTTTTCGGTCTTGACCGGTGATCGGTCGATGTATATGTTGAGCCCAATTTTGATCATCGGCGTCGTTCCGAAACCTCGTCGTGGCCGGCCGGGCTCGCCGCGCCCACACCCCCTCACCAGCCCGTTCCCCCGGGCCTGACTCCGCCTGGAGGCACGTGGTGCGTCGCAGGTCGTTGTTCGTCATGCTCGCCGCCGTGGTGGCGTGCACCGGTCTGGCGATCCCCGCGTTCGCCGATCCCGCTCCACCGTCGCCGCCCGCACCGGAGCGGCACACGATCTCCGTCGGCGCGCCCGCCGACGCCAAGACCACCCGAGACCGGGCGGCCAAATCCCGCAAGGCCGCCAAGCGGCGCACGGCGAAGCGGGACGGCGCCACCGCGCTGGACGTCGCGGCGGGCAGCGTCACGCCGGTCGGCACCGGCGCCGACGCCGCGGCCGCGCTGGCCGGCGCGCTCGTCGCCGACGGCAGCCTCGAAGGAGCCAGATACGTCACGACGCCGCCCACGTCCGGCACCAACGGCGTCGGCCACGGCATCGGCGGCGTGTCCGGCGAGGGCGCCCTGCTGACCACCGGCGACGCCACGCTGGCGCCCGAGCCGAACGACTTCCTGTCCTCCGGCCGCGACTCCGGAGGCGGCAAGGTGCGCGGCGAGAGCGCCTACGACGTCACCGTCCTGCAGGTCGACCTGGACGTCCCCGCGTGGGCGAGCTGCCTGACCTTCGAGATGAAGTTCTTCAGCGAGGAGTTCCCCGAGTTCGTGCGCAGCGCCTACAACGACGGGTTCGTGGCCGAGCTGGACAGGTCGACCTGGACGACCGACGACTCGACCATCCTGGCGCCGGACAACTTCGCCTTCGACCCCTCGGGCAACGTCATCTCCACCAACACGACGGGCCTGCTGGCGATGAGCGCCGCGGCGGCGTCCGGGACGACCTACGACGGCGCCACTCCCCTGATGAAGGCCGGCACCCCGGTCACCGGCGGCGCGCACAAGATCTACCTGTCGGTGTTCGACCAGCACGACGCGGTGTACGACTCGGCGGTGCTGCTGCGCGGCCTGAAGTACACCCAGGACACCGGCGCCGAGTGCGGGACGGGGGCCAAGCCGGTCACCAAGCCGGTCATCTTCGTGCCCGGCATCATGGGCACCAAGCTCGTCGACGAGTCGGGCACCGAGTGGTGGCCGGGCGGCACCAAACTGCTGAACCCGACCGACTCCCACCTCGACAACATCATGCTGAACGACGACGGCCTGACCGACGCCAAGGGCAACGGCGTGTACGGCTCCGAGGTGATCATGAAGATCCTCGGGCTGAAGTCCATCTACCAGGACACCGTCACGCTGCTGAAGGACGCCGGGTACGTGCTGGGCGACATCGAGGCGCCCCAGCCGGGCGAGAACCTGTTCCTGTCCCCCGTCGACTGGCGCAAGTCGGCCACCGTCAACAAGAACCAGCTCCTGGACCGCATCGAGCGCATCAGGGACGCCACCGGGTCGGACCGGGTGAACATCATCGCCCACTCGCAGGGCGGCCTGGTCGTCAACGCGGCGATGAGGGACACCCGGTCGACCGGCAAGGTCAACCGCATCTCCACCATCGCCACGCCCTACCTCGGCGCGGCCAAGGCCCTGGGCGTCCTGCACTACAAGACGCCCTGCGTCATCGACTTCGTCGGCGGCCGGTGCCTGCTGAACCGCAACGAGGCCGCGAAGATCACCCGCAACTTCCCCGGCTTCCTGGAACTGCTGCCCTCCGATGCCTACCACCGGGTCGTCGAGCCGCCGGTCAACCGCGTCCCCGGCGGACCGCTCACCCCCGACCAGGTGCGCAACCTGCTCAGCGACAAGAACCTGACGCTGATCGACCGCGCGCGGGCCTGGCACCAGCAGGCCGACGAATGGAAGCCCGCCGACGCGCGGGTCGGCCTGACCCGCCTGATCGGCGACGGGGTGACCACCGTCGTCAGCTTCGACGAGTTCGCCGAGGAGCACTGCGACGAGAAGTTCGGCTGGTGGCGCACGTGCGCCCCGGGCACCGGCGTGCTGGTCAACTGGAGCGACCACGGGGACGGCACCGTCCCCCTCGGGTCGGCGCGCCTGACCCCCGAACTGCGCGGCGACTCGGTCGTCCTGGAGCCGTACTCAGGCATCGGGCACGCCGACCTGCCCAACAAGTCGCAGGTCATCGCCAGCGCCGTCTACGCCATCCAGGGCGAGGGCCCGACGGCCGGGCGCCTGGCCGCGCTGCGCACCGCCGACGACGCCCAGCAGCTCGCCGGCGCCGGCGGGCTGACCGGCACGGAGGTGATGGTCAGAGGCCCGGTGAACCTGCTGCTCACCGACTCGGCGGGCCGCCGCACCGGCTTCGCCGACCCCTCGACCGAGATCGAGATGGAGGACATCCCGGGGAGCTCGTACGCCGCCGGCACCGGGCCGTACAAGCAGATCTCGGCGTTCCTCACCCAGGGCAAGGCCGCCGGCGAGATCACCACCACGGCCAACGGGTATGTGTACATCCGGCTGCGGACCTGGGTCAACGGCGTCGTCACCTCGACCATCGCCTACGAGCCCATCCTGACCGACCCCAACAACCGCATCACCTTCGCCGGCGCGGGCGTGACGGTGCCGGCCACCAGGGTCGCCGTCCTGCCCTGCGACATCTGCCCGGCGCAGAACCCGCTGCCCACCGTCACCGGCGGCGGGGCCGACGACGAGACCCCGCCCGACACCACCGTCAACCTCACCTACGACACCTTCGAGGGCAAGCGGCGGGTGCGCATCACCGCAGGCGGCACCGACGCGGGCGGGGCCGGAGTCGAGCGCATCGAGTGGGCCATCGAGTCGAGCGACCCCGGCGACCGGACCCAGTACGCCACCTACGCCCAGCCGTTCTACTGGATCAAACCGGCCGGCTCGACGGGCACCTGGACGCTGCACCTGCGCACCATCGACGCCGCCGGCAACATCGACGGCTCCTACGTCAAGACCGCCCTCGACCTGTGACCCGCACACCTGGTGGCCGTCCCGCCCAGGCGGGCGGCCGGTCACCAGGGCCGCGTGGCCGGGCCCCCAGGCCGGGGCCGCCCTCAAGCCGGACCGCTCAGGCAGGGAGGCGATCCTCCTACGCCGAGCGGCCGGTCACCAGGTCGCAGAGGGATTCGAGGACGTCGCGGGCGGCGCGTTCCGGCAGCCGCCGCGCGGCCGCCCTGGCCTCGCCCGCGTACCGCGCCACCTCGGCGCGGGCCAGTTCCAGCACGGGTGAGGCGCGCAGCAGGCGCAGCGCCTCGGCGTGCGGGCCGTCGTCCACGACGGCGCCCGCGCCGAGGATCTCCCGCAGCCGCCCGGCCGCGGCGTCCTCCCCCGCCCCGGCCGCGTCCCCGGCCGCATGGCCCGCCGCGTCACCGGAGCCGTCCCCGGCCTCGCGCAGGGCGAGCAGGACCGGGAGGGTGGGGACTCCGGCGCGCAGGTCGGCGCCCGGGGCCTTTCCCGCGCGGTCGGCCTCGGAGACGATGTCGATGATGTCGTCGGAGAGCTGGAAGGCGACGCCGAGCGCCTCGCCGTACTCCCCGAGGGCGCGCACCGCCGCCGCGTCCGCGCCCGCGCACATCCCGCCGAGCCGCACGGCCAGGGCGATCAGCGAGGCCGACTTGTCGCGGACCACCTCCAGGTGGTGCTCGACGGGGTCCTCGCCGCGCCGGGGGCCCGCCACCTCCCTGACCTGCCCCCTGACCAGCCGTTCGAAGGCGTGGGCCTGCGCCCGCCTGGCGGCCTCGCCGAGCTCCAGGCTGACGGTCGCGCCTCGGGCGAACAGGTGGTCGCCGACCAGGATGGCGATCTTGTTGTTCCATCTGATCTGCGCGCTCGGCACGCCGTGGCGCAGCGGCGCGTCGTCCATCACGTCGTCGTGGTGGAGCGAGGCCGCGTGGATGAGCTCGACGGCCACCGCGGCGTCGGACACCTCGGCGGTCTCCGGGTCGCCGAACTCGGCGCCCAGCAGCACGAGCAGGGGACGCCAGCGCTTGCCGCCCGCATCCAGCAGGTAACCGGCCGCCTGCACGATGAGCGGGTCGGGCGAGTCGGCGGCGGCGTCCCGCAGCCGGGCCTCCACCGCGGCCATGCTCTTGCGCAGCCGCCCGGCCAGTTCGCCGTCGGCCGGCGCGACCTGCTCCAGGGCCGATCCCGCCATTCCGCCCTCCAGCCGAAGAAGTTACATATTCACGACTTTGCGACTCTAGCGCTTCATGATCCCCGTGCCCCGGGTCACCATCGGAGAGGAAGACGTTCAGCGGATCGGACAGCGTGTGTCGTTCACCGGAGGGGACCGATGAACCGGTTGCTCGTCGTCATGGGCGCCGCCGCCGTGGTGGTGGCGGCCGGAGTGGTGGTCTTCCTCCTCCTCCAGCGCGACCAGGGCGGCGGCGGCGGGCCGGTCGCGGCGCGCTCGCCCGTGCCATCTCCCGCGGTGAGCTCCCCCGCGGCGGCGGCGAAGAGCGTGCTGACGGACGTCCATGGCGCGGTGATCGAGGAGCTCCCGGACGACTGCGCGGACAGCAGGTACCCCTACGTCTGCCGGTACGTGCGCGACCAGCTCCTCGCCTACGACCAGGGACTGCTCTCGCGCGGCGGCCTGACGATCAGGACCACGATCGACCAGGGGATGCAGCAGGCCGCCCAGCGGGCGATCGACGCGTACGTCGGACGGGACGACCCGCAGGTGGCCTCGCAGGCCCTCATCGTGCCGGGTGAGGGCGCCATCAGAGCGCTGGCCACCAGCAGCGCCTCGGGGGAGGTGAAGGGGCTCCTGCAGGGCACGACGGCGATGCCCTACACGCTGGCCGCCGCGCTGGCCAAGGGCATGCGCTACGACGACGGGATCCGCGCACCCGACACCTACCAGGCCACCGGGTACCCGGCGTTCAAGAACTGCAAGGGCGAGAACGTCGGCGACCCGATGCACGTCGCCCACAACCGCGAACCGGCCGGCGGGTTCACCACCCTGCGCTCGGGGACCCGAGGCCAGGTGAACACCTTCTTCCTCAGACTGCAGCAGAAGGTGGGCCTGTGCGAGACGGTCCGGATGGCCGAGCGGCTCGGACTCCGGCGCGCCGACGGCAGGCCGCTGCTGGAGGTCGAGACGTTCACGCTGGGCGTCAACGAGGTGGACCCGGTCTCGCTCGCCGGCACCTACGCGACCCTCGCCGCCCGGGGCCTGCACTGCGAGCCGACGGCGATCGCGGAGATCCGCGAGCCCTCCGGGGCCGTCCGCGCCTTCCCGCCGCGCTGCGAGCAGGCCCTGGAACCGGCGGTCGCCGACGCGGTGACCGGCCTGCTGCGAGCCGACCGCCGCACGCTGAACGGCGTCGGCCGCGACGCGGCAGTCATGCCGGGCACGACCGACGGCTACATGAGCGCCTGGTACGCCGGTTACACCCCCGGCCTGGCCTCCGCCGTCAGCCTCGGCGTCCCTGAGCAACCCTTCCTGCACCCGCTGATGGACGTCACCATCCACGGCCGCCACTACGCGCGAGTGGACGGCACGACCATCGTCGCCCCCATCTGGAAGACGACGATGACCGCGGCGGTGGACGGGACGACGGACACGGCGTTCGCGGCGCCCGACACCGGGCGTTTCGGCGGGTGCCAGGACTTCTGCGGGCGGTGAGCGGACCGGGCGGACGACGCCTGGACGACGCAGGAGCCGTGGCGGCCGGTCGCGCGGACGACGCCTGGACGAAGCAGGAGCCGTGGCGGGCGCGCCCGCAGGACGGGCCGCCGGCTCAGGTGGGGGTCGCCTCCAGCGCGCGGCGGGCGTAGGCGCGGACGTCGGCGTCCGGGTCGCCCAAGGCGGCCGAGAGCGCCGCGGCGACCTCCGGGGCACCCGCCCAGCGGGTCAGCGCGAGCACGGCCGCCTTGCGCACGTCGAGGTTGGCGTCCGAGAGGGCCTGGACCAGGGGAATCTGGGCTGTCTGGCCGCCGGCGGCGCCCAGACAGCGGGCCGCCCCGACGCGCACCTGCCAGGCGGGGTCGGCCAGCCCGCCCAGCGCCTGGTCCACCAGCGGCGCGCCGGTGGCGCCGGACGCCTCCAGCGCGGCCGCCCTGACCAGCGGGTCGGCGTCGGCCGCCAAGGCGCCGAGCGCGGCGGACGGCTTGCCGACCAGCCCGAGGCCCCTGGCCGCCCAGACCCTGACCTCCCTGGACGGGTCGTCCGCGGCCGCGGCCACCAGGTCGGCCTCGTCGAGGGAGACCAGCCCGCGGATCGCCTCGATGCGCACGCGTCGGTCCGGATCGTCCATGCCGGCGCGGAACACCTCGCGGTCGCCGAGCCGCAACGCGCGCAGCACGTCCAGCGCCGTGGCCCTGACCACGGCGTCACCCCCGGTGAGCCGCCCGGCCAGGGCCGCGCCGAAGTCGGGGGTCGCGGGGAGCACCTCGGCCAGTTCCCTGAGCCCGGTGGCGGCGGCGCGTCGCACCGCGCCGTGGTCGTCGCCGAGCGCGGCGACCAGCGCCGCACCCGCGCCGTCCGGGACGGTCTCGGTGAGCGTGGCGATGGCGGCCCGCCTGACCTTGGGGTCGGGGTCGGCGAGGTAGGGGGCGAGCCGGTCGGCGGTGGGCTGCTCCTCGGCCAGCCGGTGCAGCTCCAGGATGCGGGGCGATCGGCCGACGGCGGCCCGTCCGGCGCGCACGGACTCGACCCGCCGCACCGCCGTGGAGACGTGGGCCCCCAGCGGCACCGGCTCGCCGCCCGTGGGCGCGAACTCCGGCACCGGCACCAGGTAGGGCTCCACGGGACGCTTGAGGAACTCCATCGCCCCGTCCTGCCGCCTGCGGAGGTTGAGGTGGAACAGCCAGCGGCCGTCGTCGCGCGCCGGCAGGTCGGCGCGCTCGTGGTACAGCCCCCAGCGGCTCTCGGTGCGGGTGAGCGAGGCGCGGGCGGCCATCTCGGCGCAGTCGCGGATGAAGTCCACCTCCGCGCAGCGCATCAGCTCGTGCGGGGTGCGCGCGCCCATCGAGGCGATCTCCTCGCGCATCCGCTCGAAGGACTCCAGCGCGATCTCCAGCTTGGCGGCGGTCTTGGGCGGGGCGACGTAGTCGTTGACGAAGCGGCGCAGCTTGTACTCCACCTGCTGCTGCGGCGGCCCGCCGGGGTGGCGCAGCGGACGGTAGACCAGCTCGTGCGCGGCGGCGACCTGGTCCTGCGGGAGCGCCGCCGGGGCGCCGCCGTGGTGCGCGGCGGCGTGCGCGCCGGCGAGGTCGCCGAAGACGAACGCGCCGATCATGTAATTGTGCGGGACGCAGGCCAGGTCCCCGGCCGCGTACAGACCGGGCACGGTGGTGGCGCCGTTCTCGTCCACCCACACCCCCGACGCCGAGTGCCCGCCGCACAGGCCGATCTCGGAGATGTGCATCTCCACGTCGTGGGTGCGGTAGTCGTGGCCGCGCCCGGCGTGGAAGGTGCCGCGCGTGGGGCGCTCGGTGGAGTGCAGGATGGTCTCCAGCGCGCCGATGGTCTCGTCGGGCAGGTGGGTCAGTTTCAGGTAGATGGGCCCGCGCGCCGAGGAGATCTCGGCGGCGACCTCGGACATCATCTGGCCCGACCAGTAGTCGGAGTCGACGAAGCGCTCCCCCCGGCTGTTGACCTGGTAGCCGCCGAAGGGGTTGGCCACGTACGCGCACGCGGGTCCGTTGTAGTCCTTGATCAGCGGGTTGATCTGGAAGCACTCGATGCCGCTGAGCTCCGCGCCCGCGTGGTAGGCCATGGCGTACCCGTCGCCGGCGTTGGTCGGGTTCTCGTAGGTGCCGTAGAGGTAGCCGCTCGCCGGCAGGCCGAGGCGGCCGCAGGCGCCGGTGGCCAGGATGACCGCCCCGGCCGCGACGGTGACGAAGCGGCCCGACCTGGTGTCGAACCCGGCGACGCCCACGGCCCTGCCGCCTTCGGTGAGCACCCTGACCGGCATGACGCGGTTCTCGATGCGCACCCTCTCGCGGATGTCGCGGCGGCGCAGCACCCGGTACAGCACCTTCTTGACGTCCTTGCCCTCGGGCATCGGCAGCACGTAGCTCCCCGAGCGGTGCACCCTGCGCACGGCGTAGTCACCGTATTCGTCCTTCTCGAACTTCACGCCGTACCGCTCCAGCCGCCGGACCATCTCGTAGCCGCGGGTGGCGGTCTGGTAGACGGTCTTCTGCGCGACGACGCCGTCGTTGGCGCGGGTGATCTCGGCGACGTAGTCCTCGGGGGTGGCCTTGCCGGGGATGACGGCGTTGTTGACCCCGTCCATGCCCATGGCGAGCGCGCCGCTGTGCCGCACGTGCGCCTTCTCCAGCAGCAGCACGCGGGCTCCCTGCTCGGCCGCGGTGATCGCGGCCATCGTCCCGGCCGTGCCGCCGCCGACGACCAGCACGTCGCAGTCCAGGCTCAGGCGGTCCTCGATCGAGGGGATGTCCATCTACAGTTCCTCCAGGATCCTCGCGCGCGTCTCGCTCCGGTCGGCGGCGGGGTCGCGCGGTCCGTGCATCTCGATCACCGAGCGGACGCCGTGGCGGCCGAGCACCACCACCCGGTCGGCGAGCAGCAGCGCCTCGTCCACGTCGTGGGTGACGAACACCACCGTCGCCCGGGTGTCGGCCAGCACCTCCAGCAGCAGTCGCTGCATCTGGGCGCGGGTCTGGGCGTCCAGCGCGCCGAACGGCTCGTCCATGAGCACGGCGCGGGGCGCGCCGACCAGGGCGCGGGCGAGCTGCACCCGCTGCCGCATGCCGCCGGACAGCTCGCGCGGCAGCCGGTCCTCCGCGCCGGCAAGGCCGACCCGGGCGATCCACGCGCCGGCGGCCGCGGCGCGCCCGCGCCGGGGCGTCCCGCGGATGCGCAGCGGCAGCTCGACGTTCGCCCGGACGGTGCGCCACGGCAGCAGGCCGTCATCCTGGAAGACCATGGCCCGGTCGGCGGAGGTGGCCGCGACCGGCACCCCGTCGGCGAGGATCCGGCCGCCGTGCGGCGCGAGCAGCCCGGCCATCGCGCGCAGCAGCGTGGACTTGCCCGAACCCGAGGCCCCGACGACGACCAGGACCTCGCCGGGGACGATTTCCAGGCCGACCTCGTGCAGCACCGGGCCGCGGCCGTAGCCGAGCGACAGCCCTTCCAGCGTGAACCCGAGCCCGGGCCGCGCCTCGCCGGTGCGCGCCGGTCGTGCGAGCGTCGTCACGTGGTGCTCCTCTCAGGGCGGGCCCGCCGTCGGCGCGCCGTCACGACTCCCGCCCCTCGGCGCGGGGCAGCCAGCGGGTCGCCCTGCGCCCGGCGAGCTCGACGGCGGCCGAGGTGGACCAGCCGAGCAGGCCGATGGTGGCCATCCCGACGATGACCGCCGGGTAGTCGACCAGCGTGTACGACTGCCAGGTGCGGTACCCGACGCCGAACTCGCCGGAGATCATCTCGGCGGAGATGACGCAGATCCACGCCACCCCCATGCCGACCGACAGCCCGCCGAACACGCCGGGCAGGATGCCCGGCAGCACGACGTTCCACAGAACGTGCCGCCGTCCGCCGCCGAGGGTCCGGACGGCGTCCTCCCACAGGGTGGGCAACGCCCGCACGGCGTGCCGGGTGCTCACCATGACCGGGAAGAAGGCGGCGACGAAGGTGATGAACACGATGCCCTGCTCGTCGGTGGGGAACAGCAGGATGGCGACCGGGACCAGCGCGATCGCCGGGATCGGGCGCACCGCCTCCAGCAGCGGCAGCAGCACGTGGCGGGTGCGTCGCGAGCGGGCGACGGCGACGCCGACGGCCACGCCCGCGACCGAGGCCAGCCCGAACCCGGTGAGGATGCGCAGCAGGCTCTGCAGCAGGTCCAGGTAGTAGACCGGGTCCGCCAGGCGGCGGGCGGCCTCGGCGGCGATGTCGCCGAGCGTCGGCAGCCGGTCGAACCGCAGCCACAGGCGCGCGTCGGTGACCGTGAGCGCCTGCCACACCCCGGCGGCGGCCGGCAGCGAGGCCGCCTTGGCGGCCCAGCCCCACCGGGCCCCGCGCGGCGAGGGCGTGGGAGCGGCGGCCGCCCGCGGTGGGGAGGTCCGGGCCGGCGCGATCACCGCGCCTCGCCGCCCGCCTTGACCGCCCGCAGCGCCTCCTCGTAGGAGAGCGGCCGCGTCTTCGGGTGCTGCCGACGGTAGGCGTCGGCGCCGTCCTGCGTGGTGAAGGGCAGGAACCTGGCGTCGGGCGCCGCCGCGGGGTCGCGCAGCCAGACCGAGCCGTCGGCGAACCACCGGGTGCCGGTGACGGTGTCGGGGACGTAGGCGGCGCGCACGGGCGCGCCGGCGGCGGCGATCTGACGCAGCAGGCAGGTGGGCGTGGCGGCCGGCCGCGTCGTCGTCGCGCCGGCGAGCCACAGCTCCGAGGCGGTCGCCGGGTCGCCGGCCGCCTTGCCGCACACCGGGTCGGGCCCGGTGATCCGCGCGGGGTTGGCCGTCGAGGCCAGGTCGGCGTCGTAGGAGGGGCCGTAGGCCTTGCGCAGGTAGGAGTCGTCGACGAACGCGCGGACGTCGACTCCGGGGAAGCCGTCGCCGATGCGCTTGAGGAACGGCACGTCGTGCTCGTGGGCGGCCTGGAGCGGCGGCTTGAGCGTGGGGTCGAAGGTCGCGATGCCGCCGGGGCCGTTGTAGAGGTAGACGACCTCGGCGGGCAGCCCGGTGGCCGTGGCGACGGACTCGGCGGCCTCCAGCGGGTGCTCGTGCAGGTAGCGGGTGGCGTCGATCTGGGCCTTGAGGAAGGCGTCCACGACGCCGGGGTGCTCCTTGGCGTACGCCTCGCGCAGCACCACGCCGTGGAAGGTCGGCACGTCCAGCGCCGAGCCGTCGTACAGCAGCCGGGCCTTGTGCTGGAAGACCAGCAGGCCGGGCCAGGCGACGAACTGCGCGTACGCCTGCACTCCCCCGGACTCCAGCTGCGAGGCGCCCACCGCGGGCTGGTGGTTGACGACGCGCACGTCGCGGGCCGGGTCGAGGCCGGCCTTCTCCAGCGCCTGGACGAGCGTGCCGTGCCCGGCGGAGCCGGCGCTGGCGGAGATGGTGGCGCCCTTGAGGTCGGCGAGCGTCCTGGCCGTGGAGCCGGGCGGGACGACGACCATGTTGAGCCCGCCGCGCAGGTTGTACCCGGTGATGGACACCAGCCGCGTGCGGGCCGCCGGGATGCCCTGGGTGCGGGCGGCGTTGATCAGCAGCGGGTAGTCGCCCATGGACCCGATGTCGATCTTCCCGGCGACCATCTTCGCCGTGATGGGCGCGCCGGTGTCGTAGTCCTGCCACTCGACCGTGTACTCCGGGCCGAGCCGCTTCTCCAGGTAGCCGAGGGACCGCAGCAGGGTTCCGGCGGTCACCGTGTTGATGGTCTTGGACTGGTAGCCGACGACCAGCGTCGTCTTCTCCCCGCCGCCCGCCGCGCCGGCGACCGAGCAGCCGGTCGCGGCGAGCAGGACGGCGATCGACGCCAGGGCTGCGCGCATGGCGGCCTCCTTCATCGCAGCAGGTAGGGGATGTTGATGGTGACGGCGTCGACCGGGCACCTGGCGGCGCACGGGCCGCAGTACCAGCACTCGTCGACGTGCATGTACGCCTTGCCGGTCTCGTCGCTGATGGCGAGGGAGTCGAGCGGGCACGCCTCGACGCACAGCGTGCAGCCGTCGATGCACAGCGACTCGTCGATGGTCACGGGCACCTCGACCCGCTGTTCGATCAGGGCCATGGTCGTTCCTCCGTGGTGGCGTCGTGGGCGCGGCGCGCGGGCGGCGCTGTGCCGGCCGGGCCGCCGCCGGGGGCGGGGGGTGTGCGGTCGAGATGGCCGCGCATGGTCAGCCGGTCGCCTCTGAAGCGGATGAACTCCAGGTCGACCGGCCGGCCGTCGGCCAGGTGGGTGAGCCGCTCGACCATGAGCAGCGCGGCGCCGCGCGGCGCGTCCAGGGCGGCGGCGGTGTGGGCGTCGGCGTTGACCGCCTCCAGGGTGAGCTCGGCCATGCCGAGAGGCTGGCCCGCGATGCGTTCGAGCAGCACGAAGATGTCGTTGTGCTCCAGGTCGGCGTCGAACAGCGGCTCGCCGACCTCGCGGACGAGGTAGGTCAGGTCGAGCGAGAGGGGCACGCCGTTGAGCCGGCGGAGCCGTTCGAGGTAGATGACCCGCTCGCCCGGCGGCACGCCGAGGCGGTGGCCGACCATGGCCGGCGGCTCGATCAGGGTCATGGTCCTGACCTGGTTGGTCACCTCGCCGTGCTCGTGCAGGGTCTCCGCCAGGCCGAGCAGCCGGTGCAGGCCGTGGGGGTACTTCTCCCCCGCCACCGTGGTGCCCACTCCCGGGCACCGCTCGACCAGCCCTTCCTCGCGCAGCAGGTGCAGCGCCTCGCGCACGGTGTTGCGCGAGGCGCCGAACTCGCGCGCCAGCGCGGCCTCCAGGGGGAGCTGCCCCGCCGGGAAGTGGCCGTGCACGATCTGCCTGCGCAGCAGGTCGGCGACCTGCCGGGCCCGATCGGCCCGGCGGCGCCGCGCGGTGGGCTCCGCCGTCACCCGTTCCACATCCGCCTCCCCGGCTGTTCGCCAGCTCCGACGGGATCAACCTAGCAATCCGGTAGGGAAATGGGGATAACGGGGAGATTGCGCCACTCAGCCGAGTCCGCGCACCACCGCCGAGCAGCCGACCGGCCGCCGGACCGGCGAGATCCGCCACCGGACGGCCGCGTCGTCAGGGGCGGCCGTGTCGTCGGCGGGCGGCCGTGTCGTCAGCGGGCGTTCAGGGCGCGAGCGCCTTCTCGAAGCAGAACGAGTAGTCGAGCGACTCGTAGGGCGGGAAGATCGGCACGCGGGTGTAGCCCTCGCGCTCGTACACCCGCACCGCGTCGGGCTGGCGGTCGCCGGTCTGCAGGATGATCCGCCGGGCCCCGAGGGCGCGGGCGGCCTCCTCCGCCGCCGCCAGCAGGGCCCGCGCCACCCCCGAGCCGCGATGGGACGGCGCGACGTACATGCGCTTGAGCTCGACCTCCTCGCCCAGGCGCCGAAGGGTGACATGGCCCACGGGCACACCCCCGTCGAAGGCGACCCCGGTGTACAGGACCGTCTCGGCCCGCACCTTCATGTCCGGGGGCAGGTGGCCGGGGTCGGCGAGCCGGTCGGCGTACCGCAGCCCCATCTCGGCCTCCATCGCCGTGCGCAGCTCCTCGGCGCCGGGATCGTCGTAAGGCACGGCCCGGACGGCGAACGTGGCCTGGTCGGTCGTCATCTGTCTCCTCACCGGATTCGCGGACGGGCTGGCGCGCCCTGGGCTGCGGGCAGCCCAACGGTACCCGCGACGGCGCGAGGCGCAGGCGGCCGGGATGCGAAGACCTACTGGTTCAGGTGGTTGTGCCGCCCCGTGCGACCGTCGCGCCCGGCGGGCCGCACGCGAGCGGTGCGCTTTTGGGTAGTTTGTGATCAGTCGAGGGGGTGGTCATGGGGCTTTCGTACGTGGTGACCGGCGGCGGTCAGGGCATCGGCCGGGCGATCGCCGAGCGGCTGCTCGAACGGGACGGCCGGGTCGTCGTCATCGAGCGCGACCCCGCGGCGGTGGCGTGGACGCACGGGCATCCGGCCGGGCCGCGGGTGGCCGCCGTGACCGGCGACGCCGCCGACGAGTCCGTCACCGAGCGGGCCGCCGACCTGGCGCAGGCCGCCGGCACGCTCGCCGGCTGGGTCAACAACGCCGCGGTGTTCCGCGACGCCTCCCTGCACGAGGTCCCGGCGCACGAGATCGTCGGCCTCGTCGACCTGAACCTCGGCCCCGCCGTCGCGGGCAGCGCCACGGCGGTCCGCCGCTTCCTCGCGGCCGGACGCGGCGGCGCGATCGTCAACGTGTCCTCGCACCAGGCGCAGCGGGCCGTCCGGGGCGCCCTGCCGTACGCCACCGCCAAGGCCGCCGTCGAAGGGCTCACCCGCGCGCTGGCCGTCGACTACGGCCCCTCGGGAGTGCGCGTCAACGCGGTCGCCCTCGGCTCGATCACCACCGCGCGGTACGAGGAGCTCCTGCGCGACCGGGAGCCGGAGGCCGCCGGACGCGTCGAGGACCAGATGCGCCGGCTCCACCCGCTGGGCCGGGTCGGACGACCCGAGGAGGTCGCCGCGGCGGTCGCCTACCTGCTGTCGGACGACGCGAGCTTCGTCAACGGCGCGATCGTCCCCATCGACGGCGGCCGCTCCGCCCTCGGCCTGGACCCCGAGGAGACCTGAGCGAACGCGCGCCTCGCCGTAGGCCGTGACCTCGGGCGCGCCGGGGCCGAAAACGGGTGGCCGGCGGCCCGGGGAGCGGATCTACGATGTGGCCGTGCTGACCCCTCCCCGCGACCTGCCGGACGGCGTTCTGGCATCGGCGCTGGCCCGCGAGTGGGGCCTTGCCGCCGTCTCGCTCACCTACCGGCCCGTCGGCTTCGCCATCCCCCACCGCGACGAACTCGAAGCGGCCCTGCGCGGCGCCCCCGGCCCGGGCGCCTCTCCCGGCGAGGATCTCGGGCCGTACGCGCGTCCGGCCGCGGCGCTGCCGGCCGAGCACGCGGCGCCGTTGCGGCGGCTGCTCGAGCTGTACGACGACCTGGTGGCCGCCGGCCGGGGCGACCCGTCCCGCATGGTGCTCACCCACGGCGAGACGCACTCCGGCAACACCATGCTGGCCGCCTCCGGCGGCTGGATGCTCATCGACTGGGAGACCTCGCTCGTCGCACCGCCCGAACGCGACCTGTGGAACCTCGACCCGGGCGACGGCTCCATCCTCGCCGCCTACACCGCCGCGACGGGGATCGCGCCGCTGCCGACCATGCTGCGCCTCTACCACATCCGCTGGGACCTCGCCGACATCGCCCTGGAGACCACCCGCTTCCGGCGGCCGCACCGAGGCGGCCCCGACGACGACAAAGGCTGGCGGATCCTGCACGACCAGGTCACCGGCGTCTCCGCCCTCGCCTGATCCCACCGGCCCGACGGCGCCCGCGACCCGGGACGATCGCGGCCCGCCGGAGGGCGCGCCCGCGTGGAGCACGGGCGGGAGGGCCAGGCCGCGTTCACGGGGCCGGGTGACGGCGGGGGGTGAGGAGGTGGGCGATCAGCTCGGTGCGGGTGGTCAGGCCGAGCTTGGCGAGGATGTTGCGCACGTGGCTCTCGACGGTGCGCTCGCTCACGGTCAGCCGTTCGGCGATCCGCCGGTTCGACAGCGCCTGCGCGACCAGGTCCGCCACCTCACGCTCCCGGGCGGTGAGCGGGTCGCCCGCACGGCGCCGGGCCGCCGCCTCGGCGAGCAGCCGGTCGGCGCGGGTGAGCGGACCGGGAAGGTCCAGCCGCCGCGCCTCGGCCGCGGCCCGCGCGGCCAGAGTCGCCGCCTCGTCGTGATCCCCGGGAGCCCCTCGGCGCAGCAGCACCTGCGCAAGGGCGAGCCAGGAATGGACGAGCCAGGGCCGGGCGCCCAGCCGCACGTTGACCTCGGCCGCCATGCGAAGGGCCCGCTCGGCGTCGTCCAGCCGGCCCATGACGGCCGCCATGCGCCCGGCGGCCCGCGCGGACGCCCCGCCGCAGAAGCTGTCGGCTCCCCCGGGCACGCCCGCGGCCCGCGACCACGGCAGCCAGTGCTCGTACGCCCACCGCGCCGCCTCGGCGTCGTCGAACACCTCGACCAGCTCGGTCACATGCTGGAGCACGCCCATCCCATGAACCCCCGGCAGGGGGCCGCGCAGCAGCAGCCGCAGCCGCTCGTACCCGGCGAGCGCCTCCTCGCGCGCCCCGGTCAGGTGCAGACGCAGCGCGTGGGCGGCCTCGACCACCGGGATCGGCGCCGCGAACGCCTCGGGGTCGCCTTCCGGCACCTCGCTCGGGTCGCCCCGTACGAGCGCCACCAACGCGGCGAAGACGTCGGTCACCACGCACGCCAGCGAGTCACCCGTCCGGACCGCCACCGCCCCCGCCTCCGAGGACCGGGCGCGCGCCTCGTCCCAGCGCCCGGCCAGTGCGGCGCGGGCCGCCGCCACCCGCAGGTGGTACCAGCGGGCCACCGGCAGCCGCGTCGCCGCCGCCAGTTCGCCGAGCCGCGCGATGCCGTCGTCCACCGCGGCGAGGTCTCCGCTCTGGTAGTCGGCGTCCAGCCGCCAGATGTACCCGCGGACCGCCGGCATCGGCCGGCCCACGCGCAGGCCCACGCCGACGGACAGCTCACCGAGCCGCCGGCGTTCGGCGGCGTCGCCGGGCCGGTCGAGGATCCCGGCCCTGGCACGCGCCGCGTCGAGCAGGGCCGCGGGGTCGCCGCACCCCTCGGCGAGGCGCAACGCCTCGGCCGAGGTCCGCGCGGCCTCCTCCCACCGGTCGGCCTCCACCTCCCACGACGCCTTACGCGCCATCAGCCGCGACCGCGTGACGGCCTCACCCACCCCAGCCCCGACAAGGCCCTCGCTCCCTCGTTCCCCCGCGACGCCTCCACCCTCCAGGTCCGCTGTGGCGGCTTCGCCCTGCCGCTCCCCCATGGCCGCCAGGGCGCGGTCGCAGAGGGCGGCCATGGCGACCACGACGCTCCGGTCCCCGGCCCCGCCGAGGACGAGGGCGGCGGACGCGAGCAGGTCCGGGCGTCCCGCGGCGCCGGCGGCCTCGGCGGCCTCGCGGCAGTGTTCCGCGCTCTGGCGGACGAACCCGGCGCAGCACTCGGCGGTGGCCGATTCGATGAGGATCTCCGCCCGCCGCGAGTGATCGACATCCAGGCGATCGAGCAGGCCGAGGGCCTGACGGCTGAGCCGGGTCGCGTCCTGCGGCGCGGAGGAGCGCAGCGCGTGCGCGGCGGCGGCGCGCGTCCACCGCAACGCCGCGTGCAGGGTCTCGGGGTCGTCGCCCGCGCGCTGCCAGTGGGCGGCGACGCGCGCGGCCTGCGCGGGATCGTCGCCCGCCCGGCGGGCCAGCGCGGCGGCCGCACGCCGGTGCAGCCCGGCCGCCTCCCGGGCCGCCGCGGCGGCCACGCCGTCCCGCACCAGGGCGTGGGCGAACCGGTACGCGGGCGGCCACGTGGCGGACGTCGGCGTACCGCCGGTCGTGAGCACGCCGGCGGTAGCGAGCGCGTCGAGGTGGGCGGACACCACGGCGTGCGGCAGATCGCGGACCTCCGCCAGCAGACGCGCGTCGATGTCCTGCCCGAGGACCGCCGCGGCCCGCGCCGTCTCCCGCGCCTCCGGGCCGAGGCCGTCGAGCATCCCCAGAACGAGCTGCCGCAGATCCGCGGGCGGCACCAGCCCGTCAGCGCTCATATCGCCCTTGTGCGGGGCCCCGCCGGCGGGGTGAGGTGTGCGTCCGAGGGCCGCCGCCATCGCGGCGACCAATAAGGGGAGGCCCCCGGTGCGCTCGTGCACCGCCGGCGCGTGCGCGGCGCCCCCGGGGACGTCCGCGAGCACCCGCGCCACATCCCCCACGGTCAGCGGGGCCAGGGCGAGGGCGCGCACGGCCCGGCCGCGGGCGATGCCAGCAAGGGTGGCGGCCAGGGCGCCGTCGCGTCCCGGAGCCGGATCGCGGTGCGTCGCCAGGACGAGCAGCCGCGACCCCGGGGTCTCCGAAGCGACGTGGCGCAGCAGGGCCAGGGACGCCTCGTCGGCGTCGTGGACGTCCTCCAGGACGACGACGAGGCCCTTGGCGTCCTCGGCCGCCGCGAGCAGCGCGTCGGCGAGCGAGACGAGCCGCCGGAACCGCGCGGCGCCCGCCTCCGCGACATCCCCACCGGCCCGGATCGCATCAAGATCCACTTCGGCGGCGTTCCCACCGGCCTCCACCGCATCGCCACCCGCCCCGACGGCGCCGGGGGCGCCTTTGGCTGTATCGAGGTCGGCCTCAGCGGCATCGGCACTCGACCCGACGGGATCGGCGCCCGCCTCGGCGGGGCCGGCGTCCGCTCGTGCCGCTGGTGAGCGGGTCGCGGGGCGGGGGGACGGATGAGGGGCGAGGCGGTGCAGCAGGCGCGTCCACGGCCACAGTGGGGGGACGCCCGGCTCGTCCGGACAGCGCGCCCAGACGACACCGGGTTCGCCGGCCAGGGCCTCCTCCACCAGGCGGGACTTGCCCATGCCTGGCGGACCCGAGACGAGGATCACCCCTCCACCGCCCTCCCGGGCGGCGGCGGCGGCCTCGCGCAGCACGGCGACCTCACGATCGCGCCCGGCGAAGGGACGCGAGGCGCTCGGTCCGGCATCCACCGGACCAGTCTGACAGCCACGGCCCCGATCCCATGGACGCCCGTCTCCGACGGCCTCCTGGACGGTCCACATTGACCTCGCGGGGGTCTGCGGGCCCGGGGTGGGTGGGGGTCGGCCGGCGTCCCGGCAGGACTCGGCGGTCCGCAGCGTGTGGGCGCGGATGCGTGGGGGCTCGGGATGTGTGGGGGCTCGGGATGTGTGGCGGGGCGGCCGGCGTCCCGGCAGGACTCGGCGGCCGCGGCGTGTGGGCCGGGTGCGTGGGGGCTCAGTGCCGTGGGTCAGTGGTAGCCCTCATGACCGGGGCGCAGCGACGGTTCACGCTGGTCACGACGCCGGAGCAGAGATGACCGGACGCAGCGGAACGGTGCGACGAGGGGGACGAAGTGGAGCTTCGCGAGTACGCGGGATACGACGCCGTCGGGTTGCGCGGGCTGATCGCGGCGGGTGAGATCTCCGCCGGCGAGGTGGAGGAGGTCGCGCGGCGGGCCCTGGAGGCGGCGGACGCCGAGTTGAACGGGCTGGCGCTGCCGCCGTTCACCCCGGCGCTGGACCACGACTCCGGCGGGGCGCTCGCCGGGGTGCCGTTCCTGATCAAGGACAACGGCCCGATGGCCGAGGGGACGCCGTTCTTCTGCGGCAGCCGGGCCGTCCGGGCCGTGGCCGGGCACGACACCGACCTGATGCGGCGCCTGCGCTCGGCGGGCCTGGTCACGCTGGGCCTGACGACGGTGCCGGAGATGATGATCAGCTTCTCCACCGAGTCGGTGCTGTACGGGCCGACGCGCAACCCGTGGGACCTCGCCCGGGGCGTCGGCGGGTCCAGCGGGGGCTCGGCCGCCCTGGTGGCGGCCGGAGCCGTGCCCCTCGCCCATGGGAGCGACGGCGCCGGTTCCATCCGCATCCCCGCCTCCTGCTGCGGGCTGGTCGGGCTGAAGCCGAGCCGGGGACGGGTGCCGTGCGGGCCGGACGTGGGCGAGCCGCTGTTCGGCATCTCCATAGAGTCGGGGCTGAGCCGCACGGTGCGCGACACCGCCCACTACCTGGACGCGATCCAGGGCCCGGCGCCGGGCGACAAGTACACCGCCCCGCCGCCCGCTCGCCCCTACGCCGAGGAGGTCGGGGCGGACCCGGGCCGGTTGCGGGTGGCGGTGTCGACGCGGGGGTGGCCGGACGTGGCGGCGGACCCGGAGGTGGCGGCGGCGGCCGTCCAGACGGGTCTGGCGCTGGAGAAGCTCGGCCACGTGGTCGGCGAGGCCGGCCCGGAGGTCGGCGCGGAGACCATGATGAGCGCCATGGTGCCGTTCGCGATCGTCGCCGTCGCCGCGCCCCTGCTCACCGCGCTCAGGGCGCCGGACCCCGCCAAGGTGGAGGCGGTGACGCGGCGGGCGTTCGCCGAGGCGGGGGAACTGAGCGCCTACCGGCTGCTGGGCGCGTTCGACGCGCAGAACCGGGCGGGCAGGACGGTCGGGGCCTTCTTCGGCGAGTACGACCTGCTCGTCACGCCCACGCTGGCGCGTCCGCCCGCGCCGCACGGGACGCTGCGGTACGACGACCCCGGGCACACGGTGGCCACGTGGCTGGAGTCGCTGTTCGACTACGGCCCGTTCACGGCGCTGTTCAACCTCACCGGGGAGCCGGCGATCAGCCTGCCGCTGGGGTGGAGCGACGACGGGCTGCCCATCGGAGTGCAGATCGTCGCCCCGTTCGGCCGGGAGGACCTGCTGGTCCGCGTCGCGTCGCAGTTGGAGGAGGCCATGCCGTGGGCCGGCCGTACGCCCGCGGTCCATGTCGGCGACCGGTGAGCGCCCATGCCGATGGCGGCCGCGCCGGCGGCCGCCATCGGTGCGGGTGCGGCGCGCCGTCCCGCGGGACGGGCGCCGGGACCCGCGGCTAGGTGAGCGGACAGGTGTCGCGGTACTCCGAGATCGCGATGCTGCGCGGCGCCGGGCAGAGGAACTGGTCATAGCGGGTGTCGTCGTCGATGAAGCGCTTCATCCACGAGATCATGTACTTGGCCATCGTGGTGTTGGACGTCTGCGGGAAGAAGTGCGAGGCCCCGGTGAGCTCCATGTACGCCTTCTCGGTCGAGGAGGGAATGCTGGTGTAGAACGGCTGGGAGTGCGTGGCCACCGGGGCGATGGCGTCCGCCTGGCCGCCGATGATCATGGTGGGGACGCGCACGCCCGACCAGCTCTTGTCGAGGTTCCACGGGGCGATGGGGATGGCGGCCTGCAGCGACGGGCGCGCGTTCGCGGCCTCCAGGGTGCCGCCGCCGCCCATGGAGTGCCCGGCCACGGCCAGGCGCGTGGTGTCGATGCGGGCCCGCACCGTGCTGCTGCTGTTGCTGACCAGGTAGTCCAGCGCGGCGAGCAGCTGCCTGCCCCGGCTGTCGGGCTGGTCGTACAGGGTGTTGGTCTCGATGCCGAACACGACGAACCCCTGCGAGGCGAGCCGGGGTCCGAGCCAGCTCAGGCTCGACCAGGTGGCGGTGTACCCCGGGGAGATGGCGATGGCGCCGAAGGTCCCCTGGCTGGTGTCGGTCGGATAGTAGATGGTGCCGCCGCCGAACCCGCTGACGCTCAGCGAGGACACCGAGGTCTGGGCGGTCGCGAACGGCCCGCGGGCCGCCTCGATGCTCGCGTTGGTGGGCGCCGGGCCGCGCTCGTAGGGGCCTGCCGCCGCGTGCGCGCCGGGGGCCGCGGCGAGGGCGCCGCCGGTCAGGGCCAGGGCCAGGCACACCTTGGTGATGAGCCGCGTCCCGAACCGCCGCCGGGGGACGGCGGCCCGGTCTCGCAGGGGGGTGGCGGCGGGCAGGGGGGTGAGGGAGAGGATCTCGCGTGGCTGCACGTTCGTGTGCTCCCTGTCGGTGGGGGGACCAGCGGGCGAGGCGCCCGGCGACCCGGCGGCGGCCCGAAGCAGGCGGCCGGGGGGCCGGCCGGCACGGTTCGGACGGGGGACACCGCAGGTCAGCGGGACGCTTCTGCTGACTACTGACTGCCGCAATTGTGAGATCCCGAAGTCAGCCGCGCATCGGCGAAATCACCGGCCTTGACCGGGAGGCGCTCACCCGCCTCCTCGCCGTCAGGACAGGAGGCGGGCCAGGTCCACGCGGGAGCGGATGCCGAGTTGGGCGAAGATGTTCCGCAGGTGGTGGTCGACGGTGCGGGGGCTGATGACCAGCCGTGCCGCCACCTCGCGGTTGGTGGCGCCCTCCGCGACCATCCGCGCGATCTGCTCCTGCTGCGCCGTGAGCCGGGCGATCTGGGCCTGGCGGTCCGCCTGGCGCTCGCCCTCCGGCAGATGAGAGAACGGCCTGGCCGCCGGCGTGGACGGGGGCGGGACGGCCTGCCCGGCGGCGCGCAGTTCGGCGCGGGCCTGGGCCGCCCACAGCCGGGCGCCGAACCGTTCGAAGGCGTCGAGCGCGCTGTGGAGGTGCTCCCGCGCCGCGCCGGGACGCCGGTCGCGGCGCAGCGCGCCGCCGAACAACAGCTCCGTCCTGGCCGTCTCGAACTCGCACGACCCGCGGTGGTGCAGGTCGAGAGCGTGGCGGAACAGCTCTTCCGACGCGCCCGGCTCGGCGAGCAACGCGTGGCATCGCGCCGCGAGCGCGAGCCGGTCGGGGTTGCGCGTGCTGCCCGCCCAGCGGTCGAGCACGTCCAGCGCGGCCATGGCGTCCTGCCGTTCGCCGGTGCGCGCCGCGGCCTCGATGAAGGTGGGGGTGGCCATCACCCGGACGACCACGTGGCCGTTCCGGAGCTCGGCGCGCAGCCGGCCGGCGGCGTCGGCGGCCCGGCCGCGGGACAGGTCGAGGTGGGCGAGGGCCCAGTTGCCGAGCGCCGCCGCCACGCCGAGCCCGTGGGCGTCGGCGACCTCCAGGGCGGCCGCGGCCCGGGTGCGGCAGGTCTCCTTGTCGCCCTGGACGGCCGCGGCCAGCGCGAGCCACGCAAGATGCTGGCCCGCGGTGTTGTGCTGGCCGGTCTCCTGGGCGAGCCGCAGCCCTTCGATGGCGTGGCGGGTGACCGATCCGTACCGGCCGAGCCAGAGTTCGGCGTTGATGACGGCCGACAGCAGTTGCGGCAGCGCCGAGGCGCCTCCCCGTCCGCGCGCGCTCTCGACGGCCCGGGTGGCCAGGGCGAGCGCGTTGGCGTCGTCGCCGAGCAGCAGGCCGGCCGATCCGGCCCATACCAGCATGGCCGTGCTGTGGACATGGGGCGCCAGGAGCAGGACGCGGCGCAGGACGGCGGCGCGCCGGGCGATGGCGAGGAAGCGCTGATGGTCGCCGGCGAAGTAGCCGGCCTCGGCGGCGCGGACCAGGGCGCGGACGCCGAGGGATCGGTCGCGGTCGAGCAGCCACCCGGCGGCGGCCAGGAACCTGTCGTGCGCGCTGCCGGTCTCGCCGCCGAGCAGCTCCAGGTTGCCGCGCAGCAGCTCGGCCTGGCCGCGCATCTCCGCGGGGACGGTGAGCGGCGACAGCCGGGCGAGCAGCGCCCTGGCCCGTTGCGGGTGGCCCGAGATGGACGCGTGGTGGGCGGCCGCCGCGAGCCGGGCGGCCTTGACCTCGCCGCGCTCGGTCAGCTCCGCGGCACGTTCGAGGGCGAGATAGGGCTCGGGATGACCGGCGTGCGGGCCGGCGGCCTGCGCCGCCTCGGCGAGCTCGGCGGCCAGCTCGTCCACCGAGCCGTCGAGGGCGGCGGCGCGGTGCCAGGCCCGCCGCAGGCGCTGGTGGTCGTGGTGCAGCACGCCGGCGAGCAGGCGGTGCGCCGCGCGCCGGGCGGCCGGGGAGGCGGCGGCGTAGACGACCGGACCCATCACGGGCTCGGCGAAGGCGTACCGGTCGCCCTCGGCGGTGAGGACGCCGGCGACCTCGGCCGGTTCGAGCAGGTCCAGCACGTGCCCGGGCGAGACGCCCCCGCCGTGACCTCGTCCGGCGTCGGGCGGGACCCCGCCGCCGTACCGTTCTCCGGCTTCGGACGGTGCGGCGTCGCCGTGGCGTGGTCGGGCATCGTCGGGCCGGGCGGCGTCGCCGTGGCGTGGTGCGGCGGCGCGGACCAGGGTCGGGATGTCGAGGTCGGGGTCGGCGGCGACCAGCAGGAGCAGCGCCCGGGTGGCCTCGGGCAACGCAGCGAGCCGGCGGGTGTGGGCGCGCCAGAGCCGGCCGCCCGGCGGGACGGAGACGGGAGGCGCGTGCGTGCCGGCGAGCCGGCCCGGCGTGAGCGATCCGGTCAGTTCGGCCAGGGCGAGGGGGACGCCGTGGGCGAGCCGTTCGAGCGACGCGCGCAGGTCCTCGCCGAGCCCGGCCGGGGCGAGGTCGTCGAGCATCTGCCTGGCGGCGGCCGGGTCGAGCGGGCCCAGCACCCGCACGGGCACCTCGTCGTCCAGCGCCGCCCCGTGTCCCGGCGGCCGGTCGGCGGTGAACAGGAAGGCGACCGGCTCGGCGGCCAGGCGGCGGGCGGCGAACAGCAGCAGGTCGTGGCTGGCCGCGTCGAGGTGGTGCAGGTCGTCGACGCAGACCAGGACGGGCCCGCGGGCGGCCAGGGACGCCAGCCACTCCAGCACCGCCACCGCCGGCCCGAGCGCGTCCCCCGCCTCCTGCGTGGGGGCCACCGGGCGGAACGGGGCGGCGGCGGTCCGGGCCCGCCGGCGTGCCGCCGAAGGCCGGCCCCCTGCCGCTGCCGCCGGGGTGGGCCCGTCCGAGGCTGTGGTGCCTGGAGCACGCGGACCCGTGGCCGAGAGGGGCCGGGAGGCCGGCGGGAGGTGAAGGGTGGCGCGCAGGAGGGCGGCCTGCGGTTCGGGCAGGTGGGGGCCGGGGTCTCCGAGGGGGCGCAGGAGGCGGTGGAGGGCGGCGTGGGGCAGGCCGTGCTCGCTCTCGGCGCCGCGGGTGCGCAGGACCAGGAAGCCGCGCGCCTGCCCGGCGGCGTGGTCGAGCAGGGCCGTCTTGCCCATGCCGGGCCCGCCGGCGAAGAGCATGGCGCCGCCCGAGCCGGTGCGGGCTCGGTCCAGCAGCCGCCGGACCGCATCCTGTTCGGCGTCTCTGCCGCGCAGGACGGCCACCCGGGCGGGGAGCGACGCGGGAGACACGTCTTCCAGTGTTACGCCGAGTTCTCACCCATCGGAAGGGACATGTCCGGTCTGTTGCTTACAGCCCGTTGACTCGGCTGTAGCACGTATGTAACCTTTGGCCAACGCACTGCAAGAATCTTGCAAATCACTGCTCGCTTTCGTTCTATAGCCTGCAACTTCCGGCTGGACCGCAACGCGTCCGTGCGTCCGCCCGGCTCCCATAAGGGAGGCCCCCGGTGATGTCGGTCTCGGCATCGCGCTGCCGGTCACCGCCGGCGTTACCAGCGCGGCCCCAATCCCCGATCCAGCGCAGCCCCTGTCCCCTCCCGCGCTCCGAGCGCGGCGTCATCCTCCCTGCCGGCGACCCCCGGCGCGGAGCCCGCGCGGGCCCTTCCGCGCCCCCCGCCTCTGCCTCTGGCTCGAGATCACCACCCCCCGGCGACCACTGCCGGCGCCACGGCGCCGCCGCGATCCGTCGTCCCAGACGAGAGATAGAGAACGCGATGAGAAAGAAGCACCCCCCGGTATTACGGCTGGTCGCGGCGCTGCTCGCGGCCGGCCTGCTCGTCCTGGCGGGCCCGGTCCTGCCGGCGTCCGCGGTGGCCGGGCCGAACCTCGCCACGGGCAAGACCGTCACCGCGAGCAGCTTCACCGACGTCTACACGGCCGGCAACGTCAACGACGGCAACCAGGGCACTTACTGGGAGAGCGCCAACAACGCCTTCCCGCAGTGGATCCAGGTGGACCTCGGATCCAGCAGGAGCGTCAACGGCGTCGTCCTGAAGCTCCCCACCTCGGGCTGGGGCGCGCGCACCCAGACCCTGACCGTCCAGGGCAGCACGACCGGGTCGAGCTTCTCCACCATCGTGGGCTCGGCCGGCTACACCTTCACCGGCGCCAACACGGTGACCATCGACTTCGCCACGACCACCACCCGGTACGTGCGGCTGACCATCACCGGCAACACCGGGTGGCCGGCGGGCCAGCTGTCGGAGTTCGAGGTGTACGGGCCGGTCACCGGTGACACCCAGGCGCCGAGCGCCCCGTCCAACCTGGCCTACACCCAGCCGGCCTCCGGGCAGATCAAGCTGACCTGGAACGCCTCCACCGACGACGTGGGCGTCACCGGCTACACCATCTACGCCAACAACGCCGTGCGCGGCACGGTGGCGGGCGGCGTGCTGACCTACACCGACTCCCAGCCCGACACCGCGACCGTGTCCTACCAGGTCACCGCCAAGGACGCCGCGGGCCATGAGTCGGCGGTCAGCAACACCGTCACGCGCGCGGGCAGCGGCGGCGGCGGATCCAACCTGGCGAGCGGCAAGCCGATCACCGCGTCGTCGTTCGTGCACACCTTCGTGGCCACCAACGCCAACGACGGCGACCTCACGACGTATTGGGAGGGCGCGGGGGGCAGCTACCCCAACACGCTGACCGTGCAGCTCGGCGCGAACGCGAGCGTCAACCAGGTCGTGCTGAAGCTGAACCCCGACAGCGCGTGGGGCACCCGCACACAGACCATCCAGGTGCTCGGCCGCGACCAGAACTCCACGACCTTCGCCGGCCTGGCAGCGGCCGCGACGTACACCTTCAACCCGGCGTCGGGCAACACGGTGACGATCCCGGTGTCCGCCACGGTGGCCGACGTCCAGCTCCGGTTCACCGCCAACTCCGGCGCGCCGGCCGGACAGGTGGCCGAGTTCCAGGTCATCGGCACGGCCGCCCCGAACCCCGACCTGACCGTCACCGGCATCACCTCCTCCCCCGCCTCGCCGGTGGAGACCGACGCCGTCACGCTGTCGGCGACCGTGCGCAACGGCGGCACGGCGGCCTCGGGCGCCACGAACGTCAACCTCTACCTGGGGAGCACCAAGGTCGGCACCGCGTCGGTCGGCGCACTGGCCGCCGGGGCCTCCACCACCGTCTCGGCCAACATCGGGCCGCGCGACGCGGGCACCTACCCCATCACCGCCAAGGTGGACGAGTCCAACGGCGTCGTGGAGCTGAACGAGGCCAACAACTCCTACACCAGCCCCACCTCGCTCACGGTCCGGCCGGTCGACAGCTCCGACCTGGTGCCCGTGGCAAGCTGGACGCCGAGCAATCCGGCGGCGGGCAACACCGTCACCTTCACCGTGGCGATCAAGAACCAGGGCACCGTGGCCTCCGCGTCCGGCGCGCACGGCATCACGCTGACCGTCACCAACGACGGCGGGACGGTCGTGCGGACGCTGACCGGCTCCTACAGCGGCGCGATCGCGGCCGGCGCCACCACGGCGCCGATCAACCTGGGCACCTGGACGGCGGCCAACGGCAAGTACACCGTCAGGACGGTGCTGGCCGCCGACGCCAACGAACTGCCGGTCAAGCAGGCCAACAACACCACCAGCCAGTCGTTCTTCGTCGGCCGGGGCGCCAACATGCCCTACGACATGTACGAGGCCGAGGACGCGGTGGCCGGCGGCGGCGCGCAGGTCGTCGGGCCGAGCAGGGACATCGGCACCGTCGCGGGCGAGGCGTCCGGCCGCAGGGCCGTGACGCTGAACGGCAACGGCAGCTACGTCGAGTTCACCACCAAGGCGAGCACCAACACCCTGGTCACCCGCTTCTCCATCCCCGACTCCTCCGGCGGCGGCGGCATCGACTCGACGCTGAACATCTACGTCAACGGCGCCTTCCTCAAGCCGATCAACCTGACCTCGCGGTACACCTGGGTGTACGGCGCCGAAGCCAGCCCGTCGAACTCGCCGGGCGCGGGCCCGCCGCGGCACATCTACGACGAGGCCAGCGTCATGCTCGGGCAGACCGTCCCGGCCGGCAGCAAGATCAGGCTGCAGAAGGACCCGGCGAACGGCACGACGTACGCGATCGACTTCATCAACTTGGAGCAGGTGTCGCCGATCGCCAACCCCGACCCCGCCAGGTACGCGGTGCCGGCGGGCTTCACCCACCAGGACGTGCAGAACGCCCTGGACAAGGCGCGGATGGACACCACGGGCACGCTGGTGGGCGTCTACCTGCCGCCGGGCACCTACGACACCGCCTCGAAGTTCAACGTGTACGGCAAGGCGATCAAGGTGGTCGGCGCCGGGCCCTGGTACACCCAGTTCCGCGCGCCGCAGAACCAGGAGAACACCGACGTCGGCTTCGACGCCTCCTCCTCGGCGAACGGCTCCTCCTTCTCCGGGTTCGCCTACTTCGGCAACTACACCAACCGCATCGACGGCCCGGGCAAGGTGTTCAACTGGGCCAACGTCGCCGACATGACGATCGACAACGTGTGGAACGAGCACACGGTCTGCCTGTACTGGGGCCAGAACACCGACCGGATCACGATCAAGAACTCGCGGATCCGCGACCTGTGGGCCGACGGCGTCAACATGACCAACGGCAGCACCGACAACCACGTCACCAACATCGAGGCCCGCACGACCGGTGACGACAGCTTCGCGCTGTTCTCGGCCATCGACGCCGGCGGGGCCGACGAGAAGAACAACCTCTACGAGAACCTGACCGCCCTGACGCCATGGCGCGCCGCCGGCGTGGCCGTCTACGGCGGGTACGCCAACACCTTCCGCAACATCTACATCGCCGACACGCTGGTGTACTCGGGCATCACGATCAGCTCGCTGGACTTCGGGTACGCGATGAACGGGTTCGGCGCCGACCCGCCCACCCAGTTCCAGAACATCTCGATCGTCCGCGCGGGCGGCCACTTCTGGGGCCAGCAGACCTTCCCGGCCATCTGGCTCTTCTCGGCCTCGAAGGTGTTCCAGGGCATCCGCATCAGCGACGTGGACATCGTGGACCCGACCTACAGCGGGATCATGTTCCAGACGCAGTACATCGGCGGCCAGCCGGTGAACCCGATCAAGGACACCATCCTGACCAACGTCACGATCTCCGGCGCCCGTAAGAGCGGCGACGCGTTCGACGCCAAGTCCGGGTTCGGCGTCTGGGCGAACGAGCTGCCCGAACCGGGCCAGGGCCCGGCGGTCGGCTCGGCGACGTTCAACAACCTGGTGCTGAGGGACAACGCCGTGGACATCAGGAACACCACCTCGACCTTCACCATCGTCCGCAACTGACCTGAGAACGACCCGCGACCGAACCGCGCGGCCGGCCCACGACCGAACCGAGACCGACCCGCGGCCGACCCGCGAATGCTCCCGGGGCACCATCGCCCCGGGAGCATTCGTGTCTTCCACGACCGGTATTGCCTACCTGCAATAAGGGGATTACGGTTGACCTTGCCATATCGAGGGGAAGACGCGATGACCTTGACGTTCCACTGGTTCCTGCCCACCTACGGCGACAGCCGGGACGTGGTGGGCGGCGGTCACGGCCTGCCCGCCGGCTCGGCCGGCGGCGCCCGGCCCGCCACGCTGGCCTACCTCCGGCAGATCGTGCAGGCGGCCGAGCAGCTCGGCTTCGTCGGGGCGCTCACGCCCACCGGCGCCTGGTGCGAGGACGCGTGGCTGACCACGGCCATGCTGGCCGTCACCACCGAGCGCCTGAAGTTCCTGGTCGCCTTCCGGCCCGGCTTCGTCTCCCCCACCCTGGCCGCGCAGATGACCGCCACCTTCCAGCGGCACTCCCAGGGACGGCTGCTGCTCAACGTGGTGACCGGCGGCGAGAGCCACGAGCAGCGCGCGTACGGCGACTTCCTGGACAAGGACGCCCGCTACGCGCGGACCGACGAGTTCCTGCACATCGTCAGGTCGCTGTGGCGGGGCGAGAGCGTCGACTTCACCGGCGACCACCTGCGCGTGGAGGGCGCGCGCCTGGACCGGCTGCCCGACCCGGTGCCCGAGGTCTACTTCGGCGGCTCCTCCCCCGCCGCGGGGCGGGTGGCGGCCCGGCACGTGGACGCCTACCTCACCTGGGGCGAGCCGCCGGCGGCCGTCGCCGAGAAGATCGCCTGGGTGAACGGCCTGGCCGCGGCCGAGGGGCGCGTGCTCAAGCACGGCATCCGGCTGCACGTCATCACCCGGGACACCGGCGAGCAGGCCTGGGCGCAGGCCCGCAGGCTGCTGGACGGCATCGACCCTGCCACCGTCGAGAAGGTGCAGGCGGGCCTGGCGCGCAGCGAGTCCGAGGGGCAGAAGCGCATGCTCGCCCTGCACGGCGGCAGGCGGGACGAGCTGGAGATCTATCCGAACCTGTGGGCGGGCGTCGGCCTGGTTCGCGGCGGCGCGGGAACGGCCCTGGTCGGCAGCCACACCGAGGTGGCCGACCGCATCGAGGAGTACCACCGCCTGGGCATCACCGAGTTCGTCATGTCCGGCCACCCGCACGTCGAGGAGGCCTACTGGTTCGGCGAAGGCGTCCTGCCGATCCTGCGCGAGCGCGGCCTGTGGCGCCACCCCGCCGCCACCGACGAGACCGCCACCGCCATCCCCTTCGCCGCCACCGGTTCGAGCTGACACCGGTTCGAGCTGATGCCTGACCCCGGACGAGTCCCGGCCTGCCGCTGACGCCCGATCCGGCCGCCTCTGGACGCGCGGCGCGTGAAGGCCGCGGGAGAAATCCTCCCGCGGCCTTCACCGTCGATTCAGCAGCCGGTGCCGGCCCCGGCCGGCCGGTTCACATCAGGTGGGGCCGGGTCAGGCCGGATCGGTCAGGTCGGATCGTGTCGGATCGGTCACGCCGGATCGGTCAGGTCAGAGCATTTACGGGCGTCGGGGTCCTTGGCGGCGCCGGGCACCCAGCGGACGTTGGCGAAGGACGCCGAGAAGGCGGCCTCGGTGTAGACCAGGAACGGGGTGTTGACGGTCTCGAAGTCCAGGTTCGGCGAGAAGCACGACACCGGGATCTTGACGGTGGCCTTGCTCCCCACGGGCAGGTTCTGGAACAGCGAGGTCGCCACCACCTCGGCCAGGCACGGGTACACGCAGTGCGAGCTGATCACCGTCCGGCCGGCCGGCGGCTGGTGGACGATGGTGTCGAACTCCAGGGCGGCGTCGGCGTTGAGGTAGCCGCGCAGGTCGGTGCCGCCGGCCGGGTCCTGCATGTAGAGCTGCGCGGGACCGCCGGTCCAGGTCGCCTTGAGGCCGTCCTGCTGGACGTTCACGTCGGAGGGCACGACGTTGATCTCGGTGTGGGCGGCCTCGCCGTCCGGGCCGATCTCGGTGCCGCCCCAGTTCTCCGCCGAGCCGATGTAGCTCTTGTACGGGGCGACGTCGGTGCGGTTGAACACCTCCAGGTCCTCGGTTGCGGTGCCTCCGCCGCCGGTCGCACCGCACCTGCCGGTCTGCGCGGTCTCGTCGAGGGTCCCCACCGCGCCGGTCTGCCCGTAGCGCAGGCCGTAGCCGATCGGGAAGAGTGGGTCGTAGTCCTGGTCGCCGGCGTTGAGCGGGGACTGGCAGGCGCCCTTGGGCCAGGAGTAGGACAGCTTGCCGGTGTAGCCCTGGCCCGTGCGCGGGCCGCGTACCAGCAGGTCGGCGACGCCGCCGCCCTCGGTGCCGGGCAGCCAGGCCGCGACGAACGCCTCGGAGCGGTTGAGCTCCTTGTTGACCTGCAGCGGGCGGCCGGAGAGGTACACGGTGACGACCGGGGCGCCCTTGCCGTGGACCTTGTCCAAGAGGGCCAGGTCGCCGGGGTAGAGCGCGGCGGCCTGCAGCGAGCGGCGCCCGAGGTCGCCGACGCCCTCGGCGTACGGGGTCTCGCCGATCACCGCGACGACCGCGTCGTACTGCGAGGGGTCGACGCCGTCGGCCGTCTCGCTGAAGGTGACGTTGGCGGCGCCGAGCGCCTCGCGCAGGCCGGCGAGGATGCTCGTGCCGTTGGGGAAGTCGGCGTTGGTGTTGCCGGTGCCCTGCCAGCTGAGGCTCCAGCCGCCGGTCTGGTTCTGCAGGCTGTCGGCGCTCTTGCCGACGACCAGCACCTTGGACCTGGGTGACAGCGGCAGCACCCTGCCGTTGTTCTTGAGCAGCACCTGCGACTCGCGGACGGCCTTGCGCGCCAGCGCCTTGGCCTGGAGGGCGTCGGCCGAGCCGGCGAAGGCGCGCGCCGAGGGCTTGGGCGCGGTGAACACCCCGGCGCGCAGCTTCACGCGCAGGATGCGGGTGACCGCGTCATCGATGCGCGCCATCGGGATCTCGCCGCTCTGCACCTGGGCGATGGTGTTGGCGATGAACGCCTTCCAGTCGTTGGGCACCATGATGACGTCGACGCCGGCGTTGATCGCCCGCGCACAACTGGAGTTGGTGCAGCCCGTGACCTGGCCGTGGGCGTTCCAGTCGCCGACGACCAGGCCGTCGAAGCCCATCTTGCCCTTGAGGATGTCGGTGAGCGCGCGCTTGCTGCCGTGCATCTTGCCCTCGTCGATGCCGAGGTCGGCGTTGGTCCAGCTGTTGAAGGACGCCATGACGGTCTGCGCCCCGGCCGCGAGCGCGCCGTAGTAGCCCTGGCCGTGGAGGTTGATCATCTCGGCCTCGGAGGAGGGGTTCACCCCCTGGTCGGTGCCCTTGATCGTGCCGCCGTCGCCGATGTAGTGCTTGGCGGTGGCGATGACCCCGGTGTCGCCGACGCCGCGGGGGTGCATGCCCTGCAGGCCGCGGACCGCCTCGTAGCCGTAGGCGCGGGTGATGCGCGGGTCTTCGGAGAAGCCCTCGTAGGTGCGGCCCCACCGGTCGTCGCGCACGACCGCGAGCGTCGGGGCGAACGCCCAGTCCTGGCCGGTGGCGCGGACCTGCTTCGCCGTCGCCGCGCCGATGTCACGGACCAGGCACGGGTCGTGCGCGGCGCCGAGCGCGATGTTGTGCGGGAAGAGCGTCGCGCCGTACACATTGCTGTTGCCGTGCACGGCGTCGATGCCCCAGATGACGGGGATCTTGGTCCTGGTGGCGAGGGACGCCTGCCAGAACGCGTCGGCGACGTCGAGCCACGCCTTCTGCGGCGCGTGCTTGTCGCGGCCGGGCCAGGAGCCGCCGCCGTTGAGGATCGTGCCGATGGAGTACTGCGTGACCTCGGCCGGCGTGATCGCGTTGATCTCCGGCTGGGTCATCTGGCCGACCTTCTCGGCGACGGTCATACCCGCGACGATCTTGGCGATGCGCCGCTCGTCGGCCGGGTTCTTCTTGACCCGGCTGTCGACCTTGGGCCAGTCGGACAGCTTGGGCAGGCTCTTCTCGATGCGGGCGCAGCCGTGCTCGTCCATGGCGGGCTTGCCGACCACCGGTTGCCTGTGGCCCTTCGCGCTGTCGGCGCCCGCGGTGGGCGTGCCCACGGCGCCGCCCGCGAGGAGCGCGAGGCCCGCCACCAGCGCCGTGGCGCCCCGGCGGGCTCTTGATCGGACAGGAGGTCTGGTCATGGAGCATCCGTTCTCGTTTGGACTGCGCGGATCGTCCGCGGCTCCCCCCGCAGCCGCACTGTTCGGATACTGACCATGTGACAGCGCCGAGTCAAGCGATGATAGAGCGCTCTCCGAGCCACATGGGGCGCCCGGTACGGCCCTGCGGGCGGCCCGCCACCCGGCGAACATTGGGCTGAGCAGGCGTTCGCGTACCGCGTCGGCGGACCGGGACGACGCGGGCCAGAGAGCGCTTTCACCCCCCGCCCGCGACCCGGCGGGCGGCCGAGGATGAAAGATGCCGCCGAGCACGCCGGCGCGGCAGGGTCGCTCGGTGGGGTCGGGCCGGTCGATGCGGTCCCGGTCGATGCGGTCCCGGTCGATGCGGTCAGCCGGTGCGGTCAGCCGGTCGATGCGGTCGGCCGGTGCGGTCGGCCGGTGCGGTCAGGCCGGTCGCAGCCGGAACAGCTCTTCGGCCGCCTCGACGCAGGAGGTGCCGAGCTCGTGCGCGGAGAAAAGGTGCAGCCCGTCGGCGGTCTCGATCTCCAGCATGTCCCAGCGCAGTCCGTACCGGGCGTTGGCGGCCACCCGGATGTGCTCGACCAGCGGCCAGGGCACCCGCTCGCGCCGCGCCATCCCGGTCACCACGGTGAGGCCCCCCTCGTCGGCGGCCAGCCGCACCGGGGCCAGCACGTCGCGCAGGGCGAACCCGGCCAGCAGCACGGCGGCGGCCGCGCACAGCAGCATGCCGCGCGTGTCCCCCGACACGGCGAAGGCGATGACGGCGAAGGCGGCCGCGGCGGCTCCCTTGAGGAGGGTGTACTCGCGCCGGACCCGCCACTGCCGGGAGAGGGCGGTCATACCCGAACGCTACCGTCCGCCCCGCGCGGCCCGGCCGTCTCCCGCCGTCCCGCCGTCCGCCGCCGTCCCGCCGTCCGCCGCCGTCTCGCCGTCCGCGGCCGTCTCGCCGTCCGCTTCGGGCCGTCCGCCCTCCGGCCGGCGTTCGCCCTGCCCCGGGCCCTGGCTCTCGGCCTCGCTCCCGGGCCGGGCCTCCCGGGGCTCGGCGCCGATCTCCCCCGGCATTCCGGCCTGCTCCTCGGCGTCCATCTTCCTGGTGTCGCGTGGCTCCACGTACGGCTCCCGGTCGGCGGGGTGGCCGGAGGCGATGGCGCGTCCCCGGGCCAGCTCGGCGTCGAACTCCACCCCCAGCAGCACGGCGATGTTCGTGATCCACAGCCAGACCAGGAAGACGATGACCCCGGCCAGCGCCGCGTAGGTCTTGCTGTAGGAGGAGAAGTTCGCCACGTAGAACCCGAAGACGAGCGAGGCGAGGATCCACAGGACCACGGCCAGCACGCTGCCGGGCGTCACCCAGCGGAAACCGGGCTGCTCGACGTTGGGCGCCGCCCAGTACAGCAGGGCCAGGACACCCATCACCGCCACGACCAGCACCGGCCACTTGGCGATGCTCCACACGGCGAGCCCGGTGTCGCCGACGCCGAGCAGCTTGCCGGCCTGGTCGGCGAGCCCGCCGGTGAACACCACCGCCACGGCGCCGGCGGCCATGAGCACGACGAGGACCGCGGTGATGCCCACCCGCAGCGGCAGCGTCTTCCAGATGGGCCGCCCCTCGGGCATCTCGTACATCACGTTCGCCGCCCGCATGAACGCCCCGACGTACCCCGAGGCCGACCACAGCGCGACCGCGATGCCGATGGCGGTGGTGATGCCGGCGGCGCGCGGGCTGCCCTGGAGCGCGGTCAGCACCTGGCCGAGGACGTCGCGGGCGGGCCCGGGGGCGACGGCGCCGAGGTTGTCGACCAGCGGCTGGATCGCGGGCCTGCCGAACAGCCCGAGCAGCGACACCGCGGCCAGCAGCGCGGGGAACAGCGACAGCACGGCGTAGTAGGTGAGCGCGGCGGCCCAGTCGGTGACCTTGTCCTGCTGGAACTCCTTGACGGTGCGCTTGAGCACCCCCCACCACGACCGTCCCGACAGTTGCAGGGGGCCCTCGGGCGCCGTCTCCGCGTCCCCGGACCGCTGGAGGTCTCGACGCTGGATGTCGTGGTAGGTCATCTCCCGCACCATCTCCACACCGGCGCGTCCTGCGCGCCTTCTTCCCGCCCTGCCTGTGCTCCGGCGGCTGCCCAGGTGCCCGCGCGGCAAACCCGCACAGGCCGGACGCCCCAGGGCCGGGGTCACTAAGGTCGGGGAGGAGATCTCCACCAGTGCCGGGAGGAAGCATGCGCGAGCGCCGCGAGACCGTCACCGTCGCCGACGGCGGGTTCGACATGGACGTCTGGGTGCCGGAGGCGGGCCGCGGGCCCGGCCTGCTGCTGATCCAGGAGATCTTCGGCGTCGGCTCCTACATCCGCAAGGTCGCCGAGGACCTGGCCGGGCGTGGGTACGTGGTGGGCGCGCCCGACCTGTTCTGGCGGCTGCAGCGCAACTGGGAAGCCGAGCACGACCAGGAGGGGCTGGCCGGCTCGCTGCAGCTCGTCGGCCGGTTCGACTTCGAGACCGGCGTGGACGACGCCGAGGCGGCGCTCGGCGTGCTGTCCGGCCTGCCGGAGGTCGCCGGCGGCGCCGGGCTCCTCGGTTTCTGTCTCGGCGGGTCGCTGGCGTACACGCTGGCGGCGCGCACCCGTCCCGCGGCCGTCGTGTCGTTCTACGGATCCTCGGTCCACGACACCCTGCACCTGATCGACCGCATCGAGGCCCCCGTCCAGTTCCACTACGGCGGCAAGGACCCCTACATCCCACGGGACAAGGTGGCCGAGGTCGAGCGGGCGGCGGCGGGGCGCGACCACCTGGAGGTGCACGTGCAGGAGGACGCGGGCCACGCCTTCCACAACTTCGAGGCGCCGATGTTCCACCACCCCGAGGCGGCGGAGGCGAGCTGGCGGCTGGCCATGGACTTCCTGGCCCGCCACCTGCCCGTCCGCTGACCCCGCGCCGGGGCGCCGGCTAGGGGATGAACCGCTCGTCGGGGACGCAGTGGGTCATCTTCAGGCCGGTGACGTCCCGGGGGCCGTTCTTGCCCAGGTTGGACAGCCGCTCGCGGTCCTCGTCGGTGAGGTCCTGGCTGGCCAGCGGTTCCAGGTGCGCGACGTCCTCGGGCCCGATGCCGAGGCCGGAGCCGACGCGCAGGCCGAGGTCGTCCTCGACCAGGAGCAGGTGCCAGACCATCCGCTCCTGGACGGCCCGGTCGCACTGGGCCAGCATGGTGGTGAGGTTCAGCACCAGGTCGTCGCGCTCCCACTGCTCCAGGAGCAGGTAGCGCTGCCCCGCCTGCGTGTAGTCGTTGGTCCGCGGGATGCGCTTGCGGGTCACCCGTCCGCTGATGACCGGGCCCTGCTCGTCGTGCGAGGGGTACTCCGCCTCCCGGAGCCCGCCGGTGATCGAGGGCTCGTAGTTGACGTGCGGGTTCTCGCCCTGGCCGTCGACGTGGTAGGTCATCAGGCCGTCGCGCTGGTTGGTGCGCACCTGGGCGTTCTTCGCCTGGTTCACCGGGAGCTGCAGGTAGTTCGGACCCACCCTGTACCGCTGGGTGTCGCTGTAGGAGAAGGTCCGGCCGATCAGCATCTTGTCGTCGGAGAAGTCCAGCCCGTCGATCAGCACTCCGGTGCCGAAGGAGATCTGCTCGTTCTCGGCGAAGAAGTTGGCGACGTTGCTGTTGAGCACCATCCGCCCGACCGGCAGCGCGGGGAACCGGTCCTCCGGCCACACCTTGGTGTCGTCCAGCGGGTCGAAGTCCAGCTCGGGGTGCTCGTCGTCGCTCATGATCTGCACCAGCAGCTCCCACTCGGGGTGGTCGCCGCGGTCGATGGCGTCCTGCAGGTCCTTGGTGGCGTGGCCGAGGTCGCGGCTCTGGACGACCGCCGCGTCCGCCGCCGTCATGCTCCTGACGCCCTGCTTGGGCATCCAGTGGTACTTGACCAGGTGGGTCTCGCCGCGGGCGTTCACCCACTTGTAGGTGTTCACGCCGAATCCCTGCATGTGCCGGTAGTCGGCGGGGATGCCGCGCGGGCTGAACAGGTTGACCAGCATGTGCATGCACTCGGGCGTCTGCGACATGAAGTCGAAGATGCGCCTGGGCTCCTGCCGGAACGTCACCGGGTCCGGCTTGAGGGCGTGGATCACGTCGGGGAACTTGATCGCGTCTCTGATGAAGAAGACGGCCAGGTTGTTGCCCACCAGATCCCAGTTGCCGTGCTCTGTGTAGAACTTCACCGCGAAGCCGCGCGGGTCGCGGGCCGACTCCGAGGAGTCCCGGCCGCCGATCACGGTGGAGAACCGCACGGCGACGTCCGTGCGCTTGCCCGGCTCGCTGAACGGGACGGCGCGGGTGTACCGGCTGATGGGCTCCTCTCCCAGGTAGCCGGTGGCCTCGAAGTAGCCGTAGGTCGTGATGCCGCGCGCGTGGACGACGCGCTCGGGGATGCGTTCCCGGTCGAAGTGGCTGATCTTCTCCAGGAACTGGTAGTTCTCCAGCGTGGCCGGTCCGCGCGCGCCCACCGTCCGCTGGTTCTGGTTGTCGTAGACCGGGTGGCCTTGCCGGTTGGTCAGCACCGGGCGCTCGTCACCCGGCTGGGGACCCTTGCTCGACACGTCCGTCATGACGACGGCTCCCTCCGTTGGCGGTCGGTCGTCCACCCCTATCCGCGTCACGGCAAACTAAGCCCCTTGCCGGGTCAAATGTCCGCCGTGCGAAGATCCGCGGGTCGAACGGCTTCCGGCGGGGCGGGCGGGTTTTCCCGACGACGCGCTGCGACGAGTGCGCTCACCCGCCCAGACAGGCGCCGGCGCCGGTGATCTCGGCCCGCATGTTGCGCTCCATCATCCGCACGGCCGCGTCGGCGAGATCGCCGTGGATGTCGGCGACGCAGTCGCGGGGGATCTCGATCGCGTAGTGGCGCACGTAGGCGTCCAGCGCGGTGTACAGAATGCACTGCTCGGTGACCTGCCCGGTCAGGATGACCTTCTCCACGCCCTGGTGCTGGAGCAGGTACTCCAGGGACGTGCCGAAGAAGGCGCTGTGCCGCACCTTGGGGAGGAACGCGCAGTCGTGCGGAGGCAGCAGCGGCTCGACCAGGTCGGGCCGCCTGCCCTTGCGGGCGCGGTCCTCGATCTCCTCCCGGGAGGCGGTGAAGTCCCCGTGGTTGTCGTTGACGTAGACCAGTTCGACGTCCTCGCGCCCATGGGCCCGCCGCACCAGCCCGGCCAGCGGCGGCACCACCCGCTCGGCGCTGGCCTCCAGCAGTTCGACGTCCTCGTGCGCGTACGGGCTGAGCATGTCGATCACAAGGAGCGCGGTAGTCGCCATGTCTCCCTGCATGCCCAGCCAACCCACCAGAACACCCGCGACGCCGTGCATAGATGACGTAGATCCTCAACGATCGATCACACTGTCTAGACGATATGTAGTAGATGTACTACATTCCATGCCATGAGTACTGCAGTCGTGGACCCACGCGAAACGGGTCGTCCACGCGGGCTCCAGGCGCCGTCCCGCAAGGCCGCAGCGCGAGGAGAGCGCCGCGATGTCCGGTGAAGACGTCTACAACCGCATCTCCATGCTGCGCGTGGAGCGCGGGGTCTCGCGCAAAGATCTGGCCGCCGCGCTCGGCGTCCACTACCAGACCATCGGCTACCTGGAGCGAGGCGAGTACAGCCCCAGCCTTCACCTGGCGCTGCGCATCGCGGAGTACTTCGACGTACCGGTGGAGATCGTCTTCTCGCTCACGCCGTTCCCCCGGCTGGGCAGTGAGGTGGTGAAGTGATGAAGCGAACCGAAGAAGAGCGCTTCGAGGCCGCCCGGCGCGGCGTGCCGCTCTTCTGGTACGGCACCCGCAGGAGCAGGCGGCTCACCGTCATGCTCGGCGCCGCCGCGCTCGGGCTGCTGTACGTCAGCGCGGTCGTCTGCTGGTTCCTCGGGCCGGGCGACCCGGCGATGTGGACGACGTTCGCCCTCGCGGCCCTGTGCCTGGTGATCGGCGCGTGGGTGTTCTGCGTTCTGTACGTCGCCTCCGGGGGCGCGATCGGCGTGGCGCGGCACAAGCTGGACGAACGCCAGCTCACCGAACGGCGGCTCGCCCACGCGGCCGCCCATCGCGTCACGGCCTTCCTGCTGGCGATGACCGCGTTCCTGGCCCTCCAGCTGGACGGCGACGCCGACCATTTCCTCCGCCTGCCGGCTCCGACGGTGTTCCTGTGGCTGTACGCGCTGTTCTGCACCCACGTGCTGCTGCCCCAGCTGACGGCCGGCTGGCGGCTGCCCGACCCGCTGACCGAGGAGGACGAGGCCGGGGCGGGGGCGGGGGCCCTGGCCTGACCGGTGGCCTCAGTGTGAGGCCGGGGCGTAGGCGGGGGCCGCGCGGGGGCGGCGGGATGGACGCCAGGTGGTCAACATCGCCAGGGCGAGCAGCAGTTCGGCGATGTCGCCGCCGTAGTACATGATCTCGGCCGCGCCCTGCCGCTCGGCGGCGGGCGCGTCCAGGCCGGGCAGCAGCCCGGCGTACATGAGCTGCGAGAGGGCGGCGTGCGCGGCGATCGCCACGCCGAGAACGACCAGCCGACGCGGCACCGGCGGACGGCGCGGAGCCGGGTCCGGCCCGGCGATCACCCAGGCGAACAGGCAGCCGGCCGCCACCACGTGCGCGTGCACCAGCACGTGCAGCGCGGGGCTGCCGCTCGCCGCCCGGTACAGCGGCGTGGCGTACAGGGCGGCCAGGCCGCCCAGGTTGATCGCCGCCGCCGTCCACGGGCCGGCCACCGCGTGCAGGTACCGGCTCCTCAGCACGGCGGCCACCGCCCGCCGGCCACGGGGCCCCGCCGAGCGCAGGACGAGCGTCACCGGGGCGCCGAGGACCAGCCCGAGCGGCGCCAGCATGCCGGCGAGAAGGTGCTGGATCATGTGCCCGCGCAGGTCGTGCGCGGCGAGCGTGGCCACCGGCGGCAGGAACGCGGCGGCCAGCAGGACGGTCCCGGCGAGGAAGGCGGCCGTCCGGCGATGGCTCCAGCCCCGGGCTTCCCGGCGCCGCCGCGCGGCGGCCAGGGCGTAGCACCCGGCCGCCAGGACGGCCACCATCACCGGCAGCAGCGCCACCACACCCCCGTGCGCCCCGGCGCCGTGACCGTGCATGTCGTGCGGGGACACCCTCACGCCCCCGCGTCCGGGCCCGCCGGCCCACGGCGGATCCGGAGCCGGACGGGGCTCATGCCCTCTCCTCCTGGCCGGCCGGTTCCCGGCACAGGTCCACCGTGGTCGCGCCGCGGGCGAGAAGCCACCCCCCTGCCATCAGGACGGCGCCGAGGGCGAGGAAGCACAGGTCCCACCAGGTCTGGTACGGGCCGGCGCGCACGTGGTGGATGCCGAGGATGTGGTGGTCGACGATGCCCTCGACCAGGTTGAACAGTCCCCACCCGACCAGTCCCCAGCCCCACAGCTCGCGCGACCTCCACACCCTGCCGCGCGAGCGGGTGACCCGCGAGTACAGCAACCCGAGCCCCGCGAGCACGGCGACCCAGGTGAACACGTGGAACAGTCCGTCCCACAGCGTGTTCATCCGCAGTCCGGGGACGGTCTGCGGCGAGTAGTACCGGATCCCGATGTTGTCGGTGTCGGTGCTGCTGAGCATGTGGTGCCACTGGAGGACCTGGTGCAGCAGGATGCCGTCGACGAAGCCGCCCAGACCCACGCCCAGCACCACGCCCGGCAGGGCGAGGCGCCGCCTGCCGCCGGCCGCGCGGGCCGGCCCGCTCGTCGTCATGGCTCCCCTGTCCGTCGGCCGCCGGAGACCTCAGGGGCCGGCCTCGCCGGACCCTCCACCGGGCTCCCTGCCCCGAGGCGGTCCGGGTAAGCCGGACTTGATCATGTGCTTGCCCGGGCGCATCCCCCGGCGCCGGTCACAGGTCGCGGCGGAAGATGACGACCAGCACGCGCAGCGCCAGGATCGAGGCGACCACCAGCAGGTTGTAGGCGAACAACTGGTAGAGGCCCACCTGGGCGGTCACCTTGGGCCCGCCGTCGACGCCGAGCAGGAGCACCGCCATGATCCCGGCGGTGGCGGCCAGCACGGTCAGCAGCACCTGGTGCAGCATGCCCGTGACGTGCCTGCGGTCGCGTTCGTCGGCGAACAGCCGCACGTTCACCGACAGGCGGCCGTTCTCCGCCGCGCCGGCGATGCGCTCGAGGCGGCGCGGCAGGCGGCGCAGCATGGGCAGCAGGGCGGTGGCCTCGTCGGTGACGGCCCGGCGGATGGTCGCCGGGTCGCGCGACTCGGCGAAGTGGCGGGCGCCGAACGCGCGCGCCTCGGCCACCAGGTCGAAGCCGGGCGCGAGCGCGGTGAGCGTCCCCTCGACGGTGGCGAGGGTACGGAACACCGCCGCCACCTCGGGCGGGACGGACAGGCCGTGCCCGGAGACGATGCCGAACAGGTCGGTGAACATCCGGGCGCCGGCCGTGGCGCCCGCGCCGTTCATGTGGCGGGCCATGAACCGGCCGAGCTCGCGCTCCAGCCGGGCCTCGTCGATCTCGTCGGGCCGCGGCACGACCTCCAGCAGCGCGTCGGCCACCCCGAGCGGGTCGCCGCGGTCCATCGCCAGCAGCAGCCGCTGGAGCGAGGCGCGCAGCGAGCCGTCCAGCCGCCCCACCGAGCCGAAGTCCAGCAGGCCGAGGCGCCCGTCGGCGAGCAGCAGGATGTTGCCGGGGTGCGGATCGGCGTGGAAGACCCCGTCCACCATGATCTGCCGCAGCAGGGTCCCGAGCAGCGTGCGCGCCAGCGCGCCCGCGTCCGGCGCCCCGCCCGCGTGACCGTCCCCCGCCTCCCGCACGCCGCCCGCGTGACCGCCCCCGGTCTCCCCCGCCCGGCCCGCGTGACCGTCCCCGGCCTCCCCCGCTCCGCCCGTGTGACCGTCCATGGCGTCCCGCGCCGTGCCGGTGGCCGCACCGTCGTGCCCCGCGTCACCTGCGGCCTCAGCGCCCGCCGTCCCCCAGGCGTCAGCGTCAGCGGCGTCGCCGGGCCGCGACGCCGGGGCGGCGGTGTCGAGCGGCGTGCCGTCCAGGCGCTCCATCACCAGGACCCGCCGGCCGGACAGCGGCAGGTGGGGGGCCGGGACGTGCACCTCCGCGTCGCGGGAGGTCGCGGCGACGGCGGCCATGTTGGCGGCCTCCACGCGAAAGTCCAGCTCCTCGCGCAGCGCCTCGGCAAACCCCCGCGCGAGGTCGCGGACGCCGATCGCGCGCCCCCACCGCGTGCGCGCGGAAAGGGTGAGGGCCAGCCGCGCGACGATGTCCAGGTCGCGTTCGACCACCTCGGTGATGCCGGGGCGCCGCACCTTCACCACTACCCTGTCACCCGAGCGCAGCCGCGCCGCGTACACCTGGGCGATGGACGCCGAGGCGAGGGGCCGCCGCTCGAACTCGGCGAACACCTCCTCCACCGGGCCGGGCAGCTCCTCGGCCAGCACGCGCTCGACCTGCTCCCACGGCGCGGGCGCCGCCCGGTCGCGCAGCAGCGCCAGCTCGTCGATGAACTCGGCGGGCAGCAGGTCGGGGCGGGTGGACATGATCTGGCCGAGCTTGACGAACGTGACGCCGGCCTCGTCCAGAGCCAGGCGCAGGGACCGCGCCACCCGCGCCCGCCCTCCGGCCCCGTCGTCGGGGCGGCGTCCGCGCAGGTACGGACCGAGCCCGTGGCGGGCCAGGATGCGGACGATGGCGAAGTACCGGCGCGATCTGGCGGCTCTGCCGCGCAGCGACCGCGCCAGCTCGACCGGACCGGGCAGCGACCCCGCGGGCACGAGAGCCTCGGCCACCGCGAGGAAGACCATCGCCGCGAGCAGCGCGCACGCCACGGCCAGGATCAGGAACCACAGCGGGGTGAGGCTGGAGTCCTGCGGGGAGACCGACCCCGCCAGCGCCTGCATGATCGGGCCGGCCAGCAGGAACGCCAGCGCGCCGGCGAGCAGGCCGCGGACCACTCCGAACCGCAGGTTCAGCAGCCGCCGCGCCGCCACGGCGAACGCGCCGATCATCACCAGCACGGTGACGGCGATGACGATCGTGATCCCCACGTCCACAGGCGGCCTCCGCGCGGTCTGTCCACCGGCCCGTGGCGACGCCCACGACGGCCGGGCCGACACTATCGCGGGCTTAGGCGGCATTTCCTCGGATATACGCGGAAGATCCACCCGACCGGCAGACGGTCCCGGCCCGGCCTGCAGGGCACAATCGGTCATGCCCGGGATGTCGGCCGTGGAGTGTCCCGACCGGATTTCGGAGTCGCCCGGGCGGTGAGCGAAGGAGGCCGGCCGGTGCGCGCGGTGCAATATGACGGGTTCGGCGAGCGGCCCGAGGTGCGGGAGGTGGCCGATCCGGCGCCGGGGCCCGCGGGGGCGGTGATCCGGGTCGAGGCGACCGGACTGTGCCGCAGCGACTGGCACGGGTGGATGGGTCACGACCCCGATATCCAGAAATTTCCGCATGTGCCGGGGCACGAGCTGGCCGGGGTGGTCGAGGCGGTCGGCCACGACGTACGGGCGTGGCGTCCCGGCGACCGGGTCACCACCCCGTTCGTCTGCGCGTGCGGGCGCTGCCCCGCCTGCGCGGCCGGAGACCACCAGGTCTGCGAGAACCAGACGCAGCCCGGGTTCACCCACTGGGGGTCCTTCGCCGGCTACGTCGCCATCGGCGACGCCGACGTCAACCTCGTCCGCCTGCCCGACTCCATGTCCTATCCGACCGCCGCGAGCCTCGGCTGCCGCTTCGCCACCGCCTTCCGCGCCGTCGTCGCGCAGGGGCGGGCCGCGCCGGGCGAGTCGGTGGCGGTGTACGGGTGCGGGGGCGTCGGGCTGTCGGCCGTGATGATCGCCGCCGCGGCCGGGGCCCGCGTCGTCGCCGTCGACGTCTCTCCCGCCGCCCTGGAACTGGCCACCCGCTTCGGCGCCGCGCACACCGTCCTCGTCCCGCCCACGCCCGCCGAGGGGCAGGATGGGTCCGCCCAGGTACGCGAGATCACCGGTGGCGGCGCGCACCTGACGATCGACGCCCTGGGCAGCTCCGCGACCCTCGCCGCGGCCGTGGAGAGTCTGCGGCGCCGGGGAAGGCACGTCCAGGTCGGCCTGCTCCCGCGGGCCGCCGGGCACCCGGCCGTCCCGATGGACCGCGTGATCGGGCTTGAGTTGTCGATCCTCGGCAGCCACGGCATGGCCGCGCACGCCTACCCGCCCATGCTGGCGATGATCGCCGACGGCCGGCTCAGCCCCGACGCGCTCGTCACCCGCACGATCCCCCTGGAGGAGACCCCCGAGGCCCTGGCCACCATGGCCACCGGCCCGGCCGGAATCACCATGATCGTCCCCGCCCGCCCATGACCCCAGCACGGCCGTCCCTGCCCGCACACGACCCCGGCGCAGCCGTCCCCGCCCGTACATGACCCCGGCGCAGCCGTCCCTGCCGCACACGACCCCCGGCACTGCCGTCCCTGCCGCACACGACCCCCGGCACGGCCATCCCTGCCGCACACGACCCCGGCACGGCCATCCCTGCCGCACACGACCCCGGCACTGCCGTCCCTGGCCGTGCATGACCCCGGCGCGGCCGTCCGGCGCTTCCCCGGACGCCGGTGACCGCCCTTGGGACGACAGCGCCCCTCGCGCGGCGCGGGGGGCCGCGCGGGCGTGCGGGCGGGTGGCGGGCGGAATCGGCGGCGCTCTATTTCCCGTCTTCGGCCTCGCGGATCGAGGACGCGCAGCCCCTGCTCCACCCCACGTGTAGGCCGAACCGGGCCTCTGGGCGTCCACATCCGTGCGGTCGCGTGGCGGTGGCGGTCGTCCGAACCTGGTAGGAAGGTATCCACGCCTGCCCTGAAACCTGCAGGCCGAGGGAGTGATCATGCAGTTTGGTGCCGATCCGCAAGCAGGATTGGTCGTGTTCTCCAGGGGCGGCAAGAGCGCGATCGTCGTCGAGGCGCAAGGTGAGCTCGACTACCGTTCCGCGGTCATCCTGCGCGACGAACTCGGCCGTGCCTGGAGCATGCCTGGAGTGACGGCCGTCATCCTCGATGTCGCCGAGGTCACGTTCTGTGACTCGGTGGGGTTGAGCGAGCTCATCGCCGCTCTGCACCACAGCCAGGCGGCCGGGCAGGGCTTCATGCTCAGCGGTGTCCAGGGCACGCTGCTCCGGGTGCTGACCATCACCGGACTGCGCGCGGCGTTCGACACCTACGAGAGCGTTGACGACGCCATGCTCCGCGTCTCCCCCTCCGGGAGCGGAGCGACGGAGACCCTTGATCCCCTCGGCCTGGCGGGCGCCACCGGCCCGCACCTCGGCGGCGCGGCCCCCATGGACACCATCGGCCCAGGTCAGGCGGACGACGTCCTCACGAGCGTGAGCGGAGCAGGTCAGGGGGACGACGCGTCCACGGTCGCGGGCGTGCTCCAGCAGGCCGACGACCTGCCGCCTCCCGACTCGGCCTCCCCCATCCCCCCTCCCTGAACCTGACCAGCCGCCTCCCACCCGGCCTCCAGCGATACACCAAGCCGCAGGGCGCACCCCGTGTCCAGACAGAACCCAGGACACCCCCCAGCCCGAGCGCGTCGCCCTTCAGCCCTGGGTGGACCTTCCCCCGGACGGCACGCCGCCAGCCTGGAAAAGGCCACCTTCCCCAGCCAGGAGCGTCACACCCCCGCCAGAAAAGACCCTCCCCCGCAGGGCACGCAGTCGACCCCTCCTCCGCAGGGCACGCCGTCGACCGGAGGAGCCCACCTTCTCCGGCCGGGTCCGTCACACGCCCCGCCGGGGAAGACCTCCCCCCGCAGGGCACGCCGTCAGATGGAAGAGCCCACTTTGGCCGGCCGGGTGCGTCACCCTTCCCGCTTGGGTGGATCTTCCCCCGGCGCCGGGGCGGCGGGATGGTGGGCGGTGGATCCGGCGCCGTCGCACGGCGGGCGACCGGTGCACCTCCGCAATCGCCCTGGAGCGGAAAGCCCACCTTCTCCAGCCAGGAGAGTCGCACTACCCGCCAGAGAAGACCCTCCCCCGCAGGGCACGCCGTCAGATGGAAGAGCCCACTTTGGCCGGCCGGGTGCGTCGCTCTTTCCGCTTGGGTGGATCTTCCCCTCGGCGCCGGGGCGGCGGGATGGTGGACGGTGGATCCGCCGCCGTCGTACGGCGGGCGACCGGTGCGCCTCCGCGGTCGCCCTAGAGGCGCACCTCGTACTCGGGGGAGCGGCGCCGGCCGGGCTGGCCGGCGGTGACGGTGGGCTCGATCTTGCGGATGTAGCCGGCCGCCTCCAGCAGGTCCAGAGCGGGCACCATGGCGGCGACGCGCTTGAACCGGCGGGCGAGGCGGCGGAAGATGTCGCGCCGCCGGAACCGCTGGGCGCCGGTCCTGCGGATGCATTCGAGCACCGCGCGCGCGTCGTCCGGCAGGGCGTCATCGGATCGGGCGGGCGGGGTGACCGAGATGATCTGCATCCGGGAGGCGCTCTCGTTGCGGATGCGCGAGATCTCCAGGATCAGATCGTCCAGGTCCACCAGCATCCGGGTGGCGGCGCGGAAGCGCTCGAAGTCATCCTGGATCAGCAGCAGCCGCTCGGCTTCGTCACGCATGGCTGAATAATGTCATTTGTGGCATTAATGTCAACACATTCGCGAAGCCCTACTTAACCGGATTTTCGCGGCCCTCCTCAAGGTTGTCCAGCATGCGGCGAAGCACGCCCGTAAGCTGCCGCGACTCCTTTTCGGAGAACCCGTCCAGCAGCCGCGTGACCGCCTGCCCGAAGATTGGGAGCGAGCCGCGGCGCGAGCCCCCTCCCCGGGGCGGTCACCTCGATCACGATCAAGGGACGGTTCCGGACGCGGTCAGGTGCGGGTGCCGGTGGAGGCGTCGGCGAGCGCGTAGGCCAGGGCGCTGTCCAGGTCCAGCTCGCGGCCATGGGCGAACGCCGTGTCGAAGTCGCGGTCGCCGAGAACGGCCCTGGCCCGCGACTCCGCCTGCTCACGCAGGCCGTCGGCGCGCGGCAGGCACAGCCGCAGCCCGTAGCTGCGCTCGACCAGTTCGCCGCTGCCGAGCAGTCGCGCCGCGCGGTCCATGTCGCCGAGGCCGGCGGCCGTGCGGGCCAGGCTCGCCAGCACCATCGCCATGCCGTGGCTGTCGTGGACCAGCCATTTGTGGCGCAGCGACGCGCGCGCGTACCGGTCGGCCGCCGCGTAGTCACCGCGGTCGGCCTCGATGAGACCGCGGACCCACTCCCCCGACGAACGCACCCAGATGTCGCCCCGGGAATCGCACAAGGACGCCTGCAGGCGCAGGCAGCCGAGGGCCCGGTCCGACCTGCCGAGCCGCATGAGCGCGTACGCCTGCCCGGTGAGCGCCATCGCCAGGCCGGCCCCGCGGTCGCCGCCCTGCTCGTGGGTCCCACGCGCTCGCTCGTACATCGACAGTGCCTCTGTGACGTACCCCCAGCGCAGGCCGGTGTTGGCGCAGCAGAGGATGCCCCAGCCCGCCGCGGCCAGGTCGTCATGGGAGAACGCCTGCGCCATGCACTCGGTGGCCAGGTCGTTGGCCTCGTCCAGGTCGCCCTGCAGGTCGGCGAGCCACGCGCACGCCCACAGCGCACGCGACAGCGCCCGCCCCGAGGGCTGGACCAGCTCCAGCGCCCGCCGCAGGTGGCCGCGGCCCTCCTCGACCAAGCCGCAGGCCAGCCACAGGTAGGTCAGCCGTCCCGCGAGGTCGAGGCCGGCGGTGTGCTCGGCGGGCTCGGCCAGGCAGAAGCCGAGCGCCTCCCGCAGATTGGGCAGCTCGTGGCGCATCCGGGTGTACCAGGACACCTGCTCGGCGCCGAACCACTCGGCGTCGAACCGCCGGGCCAGGTCGAGGTAGTGGTCGCGGTGGCGGCGCCGGACCCCGGCCGTCTGCCCCAGCTCGCGCAGCCACACGGCGCCGTACTCGCGGATGGTGTCGAGCATGCGGAAGCGGACGGCCGCGCCGGCGTCGACGCGCGACACCACCGACGCGTCCACCAGGGCGAGCAGCACGTCCTCGACGTGCTCGCGGCCCAGTCCGGCGCCGACCTCGTCCTCCGCGTCCGCGCACACCTCCTGCGCGGCCGCGAGGTCGAAGTCGGCCGGGAACACCGACAGCCGGGCCCACAGCAGGCGCTCCAGCGGCTCGCACAGTTCGTGGCTCCAGCCGATCGCCGTCCGCAGCGTCCGGTGACGCGCCGGGCCGGGACGGCGGGTGTCGGACAGCAGGGCGAAACGGTCGCCCGCACCGGCCGCGACCTGCTCGAACGACAGTGACCGCAGCCGCACGGCGGCCAGCTCGATCGCCAGCGGGATGCCGTCCAGCCGCCGGCACAGCCGCGCCACCTCCGGGGTGGCCGCGAACCCGGGCACCAGCGAGGCGGCCCGGTCGGTGAACAACGCCACCGCCCCCCTCGGCCCGCCCCCGGACGACGCCGCGCCCCCGCTCGACCCGCTCCCGGACGAACCCACGCCCCCGCTCGACCCGCTCCCGGACGACGCCGCGGCCCCACTCGGGTCGCCCTCGCCGTCCGCGTCCGTGGCCACGGCGTCCGCGCCGTCGGACGGACCGCCGCCCCGCCCCGCGTCCCCGTCCTGACCGGACCCGCCGTCTCGCACGCCGCCGGCCCCGGTCGGACCCGACGCGTCGTATCGCACGCCGCCGGCCCCGGTCGGACCGGACGCGCCGTCTCGCACGCCGCCGGACGCGGTCAGGCCGGACGCTCCGTCTCGCGCGTCGCCGGCCCGTAACGGGCCGGGCCGGCCGTCCGGTGCGCCGCCGGACGGCGCCGTGTCTTCGCCGTCCTCGCCCGGGCCTGGCTCGCCCTCCACCGGCAGCGGTTCGACCTCGAAACGGGCCTCGCCGAGGACGCCGAGCACGCGCCGGCTGGTGGCAAGGACCCGGACTCCGGGCGCGGCGGCCAGAATCGCGCGCACGGTCGCGGCGCAGGCGTCCGTCAGGTGCTCGCAGGTGTCCAGGACGAGCAGCGTGCGCCGCCCCGCCAAGAACTCGCCGAGAACGGCGACCGCCGTGTCGCCGGGCCGGGCGCCCACGCGCAGCGCCGCGCGGATCGCGTCGCCGACCATCTCGGGGGCCCGCAGCGAGGACAGCTCCACGAACCACGCGCCGCCGGGGAAGCGGCCCGCCACCTCGCGCGCGACCCGCGTCGCCAGCCGCGTCTTGCCGACCCCGCCCACGCCTGTGAGCGTGACCAGCCGCGACTCCCCCAGCATGCGCGCGATCGCGGCCACCTCACGACGCCGCCCCACGAAAGTGGTCATATCGACCGGTACGTTGCTCGTGTATGCCCCGGCGGGCACATCCATGGCCAGCCCCACGTCGCCTCGGCTCCAGATGCCCCGCAATCGTAAATCAGTCCGCCCCGAATGCACAGATCGACTTTCTCGGTTCACTGCGCCGGAGGCGAAATACTTCACCCGGCGGCCGTCCCACGAACCTCGGGTTCAGGTCGTTTCTCCCGCCCCTATACGCGGGCCTATCCGAGAGGTGAGAATCACCGGATGAGGCGTTCGCGGGCTCGGAAATTCACCCGGCTGGCAGTGATCGCGACCGGTCTGGTCATGGTGGCGCTCGGAGTGGCGCTCCCCATGGCCGGTCTGGACGACGCCGACAAGTACGCCAGCGTGCTCGGCGCGTTCACCGGAGTCGCTGGGCTCGCCCTGTCGGCCTACGGAGTCGTCCTCGCCCGGCGTGCCCCCGCGGAGGCCCCCGCCCAGGAAGGGCCGTCACCGCCCCCGGAGCCGGACTCCGGCGCGGGCCGGGTGCGCAACAGCGTCAGCGGCACGGTGCACGGCCCCGTCCTGCAGGCCGACACCTTCACCGGCCCCATCACCATCGGCACTCCGCGGCCCTGCCCGCCCAGCGACGAGGCGGCCGGCGAGCGGGAGGGCCCTGCCCGGTAGGCGGCCCCGGTCTTTGGACGGATCGGTGCTTCGCTCGCCATGGAATACCATCCGCCCGCGCTTTCCGGTCGCGGGTTTCTCATGAATGCGGTCCGGCCGTCCCGCGCAATTCCCGGATCTCCGCGAGCCGTCCCTTGTACGGACGCGCATGCCGCGGTCGCCGAATCAGGGAAACCGCCGTCCGGTGATCTTTCGGAACTCCTCGCGCGTGCGCCCGGAGAACCGGGCCGTGGCCGACCGGAGGCCGGCGACCGTCCAGGGGCGAGGGTCGGGCGCCGGGACGGAACCCCCGAGCGGCGGGGCGGCGGCGGACGCCTCGGCGAGGCGGCTGCGGAGGCGGTCGCGGATCTCTTCGGGGGTGTAGGCGCGGCGGCGGCGCTCGGCGCGGACGATGACGGCTCCGGAGGCGGCGACGCCCGCGAAGGCGGCCAGGCCCAGTATCTTCCACCAACGCATGTCCTCAGGCTACTGGGAAGAGGAGTGGAATGTCCGGCGTGAGCATCGGCCTCGACGAGGCGCTCGACCTGACCCGCACCGGCGACGTCTGGCTGTTCCGCGGCCGGTCGGCGCCCGACCGGGCCATCCAGGTGACGACCAACAGCCCGGTGAACCACGTCGGCATGTCCGTGGTCATCGATGATCTGCCGCCGCTGATGTGGCACGCCGAGCTCGGGCGGTCGCTGCCCGACCTGTGGTCGGGCACGAACCAGCGCGGCGTCCAGCTCCACGACCTGCGCGACGCCGTCACGGTGTGGGCGACGAGGTACGGGCAGCGCGCGTGGCTGCGCCAGCTCGACCGCCCGGTCACGCGGGACATGGAGGACGCCCTGCTGCGCACCATCGCGCGCCTGGACGGCACGCCGTTCCCTTCGACGGCGCGGCTGGCGGGCCGCTGGCTGCGCGGGCGGCTGCCGGCCGTCCGTCGCGTCCGGGAGGCCGCGCTGGAGACCGCCTACTGCGCGGAGGTGGTCGCGGCGACGTACCAGGACATGGGTCTGCTCCCGGCCGGTCGCCGCCTCAACTGGTACGACCCGGGACGTTTCTGGAGCGGCGACGATCTCGAGCTGGCCTCCGGCGCCCGGCTGGGCGGCGAGATCCCGGTCCGCGTCCCGCCCGCCGCCTGACCAGGACGGCCTGGGAACGCCACCTCGGGACACCTCCTGTCATCGCCGAGTCCTCCCATGCCCGGCGAGTTAGCAATTTTCAGGAAATTTCTGAAAGGCATTGCATAGATCTGAGCGACTGAGTAACTTCCGGGCAACAACCCTGAAATATGACACGCGGAGGCCCTTGTGGTCCGGCCACTCCCCCCACGGCCCGCGAGAAGGTCGCCCGTCCGCGGGCCGGCCCGCTTACCGGTGGCCGCGGTCCTCACAGCGCTCCTCTGCACGGCGCCCCTGGCCGCCGTCCCCCCGGCCTCCGCGAACTCCGCCGCCGCCGCGGCCTCCACCGCCGCCGTGGCGTCCGCGGGTTCGCCCGGCGTTCCGGCCGCCGCGAAGGCGCTGGTGTCGCCGCTCAGCCGGACGGCGGAGCCCTCCGACAAGGACCTCGCGCGCGACGCGCCGCGCACCCGGCTGACGCGCGAGCGGTTCTACTTCGTGATGACCGACCGGTTCGCCAACGGCGACCCGGGCAACGACAGGGGCGGCCTGACCGGCGACCGGCTCGCCACCGGGTTCGACCCGGCCGACAAGGGCTTCTACCAGGGCGGGGACCTGGCCGGGCTGCTCGGCAAGCTCGACTACATCAAGGGCCTGGGCAGCACCGCGATCTGGCTGACCCCCGCGTTCAAGAACCGCCCCGTGCAGGGCACGGGCGCCGACGCCTCGGCCGGGTACCACGGCTACTGGATCACCGACTTCACCTCGATCGACCCGCACCTGGGCACCAACGCCCAGATGAAGCGGCTCGTCCGCGAGGCCCACGAACGCGGCATGAAGGTGTTCTTCGACATCATCACCAACCACACGGCCGATGTCGTCGACCACAAGGAGAAGACCTCCACCTACCGCTCCAAGGCCGCCTATCCCTACGTCGACACCTCCGGCCGGCCCTTCGACGACCGCGACTACGCGGGCGGGACCACCTTCCCCAAGGTCGGCGCCGGCTCCTTCCCCTACACGCCGGTCGCGGCCAAGGGCGTGAAGACCCCGGCCTGGCTGAACGACCCGACGATGTACCACAACCGGGGCGACTCGACGTTCAGCGGCGGCGAGACCGACGAGTACGGCGACTTCTCCGGCCTGGACGACCTGTGGACCGAGCGTCCCGAGGTCGTCAAGGGCATGACCGACATCTACCGGACGTGGGTCCGCGAGACCGGCATCGACGGCTTCCGCATCGACACCGCCAAGCACGTCAACATGGAGTTCTGGCAGCGGTTCTCCCCCGCCCTGCACGAGTACGCCGCGAAGCGCGGCCAGGACCGCTTCTTCATGTTCGGCGAGGTGTACTCCGGCGACCCGGCGGTGACCAGCCGTTACTCGACGCAGGGCGGCATGGACGCGACGCTGGACTTCCCGTTCCAGGAGGCCGCGCGGTCCTACGGCGGCGGCACGGCGGACGCCTCCCGGCTGGCCCGCCTCTACGCGGGCGACGACTACCACACGGCCGCCGACCGCGACGCCGCCTCGCTGCCGACCTTCCTCGGCAACCACGACATGGGACGCATCGGCCGGTTCGTCGCCCAGGACGCCCCGGGCGCGACCGACGGCGAGCTGCTGCGGCGCTACCTGCTCGCCCACGAGCTGATGTACCTGACGCGGGGCCAGCCGGTGGTGTACTACGGCGACGAGCAGGGCTTCACCGGCAAGGGCGGCGACAAGGACGCACGGCAGTCCATGTTCGCCTCGCAGACGCCGAGCTACCTGACCGACGACCTGATCGGCACGACCGCGACGCACGCGCAGGACAACTTCGTCCCCGCCCATCCGCTGTACCAGGGGATCGCGGCGCTGGCGAAGCTGCGCGACGCCCACCCCGCGCTGGCCGACGGCGCGCAGGTCGAGCGCCTTGCCACCGGCGGCCTGTACGCCTTCAGCCGCATCGGCGCCAAGGAGCAGGTCGAGTACGTCGTCGCGGTGAACAACGCCGAAACGCCCGCCTCGGCCGCCGTGCCGACCTACTCGGCGGGCATGGGCTTCACCCGCGTGTACGGCGAGGGCCCCGCGACGGCGGCCACCGGCGCCGACCGCGCGCTCCGGGTCACCGTCCCCGCCCTTTCCGCGGTGGTCTACCGCGCCTCCGGCGGGCTCGCCGCCCCGGCCACCGGACCCGCGGTGTCGATCACGCTGCCGGGCTCCGAGATCGGCGGCACGGCGGCCGACGGGCGCGTCCCGGTGACGGCGACCGTGCCGGGCGACGGGTTCGACCAGGTGACCTTCGCCGCCCGGGCCGGCGCGGGCCCCTGGAAGGTGCTCGGCACCGACGACGCCCCCACCGTGTCCGGCGCGGGCCGCACGTTCCGCGTGTTCCACGACCTCACCGGGCTGGCCGCGGGCACGAAGGTCGCCTACAAGGCGGTGGTGAAGGACTCGGCCGGCCGGTTCGCCGCCGCCTCCGCGACCGCCACCGTGGCGGCGCCGCCCACCCCGGAGGAGCCCGGGACGCTCACCCGCGACTGGCTCATCGTCCACTACCGGCGCGCGAACTACGACGGCTGGGGACTGCACGTGTGGGGCGATGTGGAACAGCCCACCGGATGGGGGACGCCGCTGGCGCTGACCGGCGAGGACTCCTTCGGCCGCTTCGCCTGGATCAGGCTGAAGCCCGGCGCGGCGAGCGTCGGCCTCATCACCCACAAGGGCGATGAGAAGGACGGCGGCGACCGTGCCGTCGACCCGCGCAAGACGGGCGAGGTGTGGCTGACCGAGGGCAGGCCGGAGGTCTCCTCCTCCCGTGCCGCCGCCCAGGGGTACGCGACCGTGCACTACCACCGCCCCGACGGACGGTACGACGGCTGGGGGCTGCACCTGTGGGGCGACGCGGTCGCCGACGGGGCGGGCACCGACTGGGCGAGCCCCCGCGCGCCGGACGGCGCCGACTCCTACGGCCCGTACTGGAAGGTCCCGCTGAAGGACCCGTCGGCCCCGTTGAACTACATCGTGCACAACGGCGACGCCAAGGACCCCGGCCCCGACCAGTCGTTCGTCCCGGCGCTGCGGCCCGAGGCGTACGTGAACTCCGGCGAGGCCACCCTCCACCCGACGCGCGCCGCCGCGGAGAACGTGGCGATCCTGCATTACCGGCGCGCGGACGGGAACTACGACGGCTGGGGACTCCATGTGTGGAACGGGGCCGCCCAGCCGACGGAGTGGGCGGCCCCGCTCCCGCCGGCGGGCGAGGACGACTTCGGCGTGTACTACCGCGTGCCGCTGGCCGAGGGGGCGACGAGCCTGAGCTACATCATCCACAAGGGCGACGACAAGGACCTGCCGTCCGACCAGTCGCTCGACCTGAGCGCCGCCGGCCACGAGGTGTGGCGGCTGGCCGCCGTCGAGGGCCACCTGCTGCCGCAGCCGCCGGCCCGGGGCGCGGACGCCGACCTGTCCAAGGCCGCGGCGCACTGGATCGACCGCGACACCATCGCCTGGAACCTCACGCCGTCCACCGCCTCGCACTACTCACTGGCGTTCTCCGCCGAGGGCGACATCGCCTACGACAAGGGCGACCTGACCGGCGACCTGCGGCTGATCCGCCTGTCCGGCGGGGGCGCACTCACCGACGCGCAGAAGGCGAAGTGGCCGCACCTGGCCTCCTACGCGGCGCTGAAGGTCGACCCCCGCGACGCCCACCTGGTCGGGCAGGCGCTGCGCGGGCAGGTCGTCGCCGTCGAACGCGACGCGGCCGGGGTGCTGCGCACGGCGACCGGCGTGCAGATCCCCGGCGTGCTGGACGACCTGTACGCCGCGGCGGCGTCCGCCGAGCTCGGGCCGGTGTGGCCCGCCTCGGCATCCTCGGCGTCGTCGGCGTCCCAGCTGAACGCGGCCTCGGCCTCGCCGTCGGTGTCGGTGTGGGCGCCCACCGCGCGCAAGGTCGAGCTGGCGCTCTACCAGGGCCCCTCCGGCGGCGGGCGCACCGTCCACCCGATGCGCCGCGACGACGCCACCGGGGTCTGGTCGGTGCGCGGCCTGCCCACCTGGAAGGGGCTCTACTACACCTTCCTGGTCACCGTGTACGCCCCGGCGGCCGGCACGGTGGTCACCAACGAGGTGACCGACCCCTACAGCGTGTCGCTCGCGGCCGACTCGGCGCGCAGCCAGCTCGTCGACCTGTCCGACCGCGCGCTGCGGCCCGGCGGCTGGACGACGCTGCGCAAGCCGAAGGCCGTGCCCCAGGAGAGGGCGTCCATCTACGAGCTGCACGTGCGCGACTTCTCCGCCTCCGACGCCACCGTCCCGGCGCCGGAGAGGGGGACCTTCGCCGCGTTCGCCCGCGACTCGGCGGGCATGAAGGAGTTGCGCGCGCTCGCCGCGGACGGGCTCACGCACGTGCACCTGCTGCCCGCGTTCGACCTCGGCAGCGTCCCCGAACGCCGGGCCGACCGCACCGAGCCCGAGTGCGACCTGGCCGCGATGCCCGCCGACTCCGAAGGGCAGCAGGAGTGCGTGGCGAAGACCGCCGCCACCGACTCCTTCAACTGGGGATACGACCCGGTCCACTACACGGTGCCCGAAGGCTCCTACTCGACCGACCCGGACGGGCCGCGCCGTGTCGAGGAGTTCCGTTCCATGGTCGCCGGGCTGAACGGGGCCGGGCTGCGGGTCGTCATGGACGTCGTCTACAACCACACCTTCGCCGCCGGGCAGGACCCGAGGTCGGTGCTGGACCGCGTCGTGCCCGGCTACTACCACCGGCTGCTCCCGGACGGCACGGTGGCCACCTCCACCTGCTGCGCGAACACCGCGCCCGAGCACGCCATGATGGGCAAGCTCGTCGTGGACTCCGTCGTCACCTGGGCCAGGCAGTACAAGGTCGACGGCTTCCGGTTCGACCTGATGGGCCACCACCCGAAGGCGAACATCCTGGCCGTGCGGGCGGCGCTGGACAGGCTGACGCTCGCCCGCGACGGCGTGGACGGCAGGTCGGTCATCCTGTACGGCGAGGGATGGAACTTCGGGGAGGTCGCCAACGACGCGCGGTTCGTCCAGGCCACCCAGGCGAACATGGCCGGCACGGGCGTCGGCACGTTCAACGACCGGCTGCGCGACGCCGTGCGCGGCGGCGGTCCGTTCGACGCCGACCCGCGCGTCCAGGGCTTCGGCTCCGGGCTGGCCGGAGCGCCGAACGGGTCGCCGGCCAACGGCGACGCCGGGCAGCAGCGGGCCCGCCTCCTGCACTACCAGGACCTGATCAAGGTCGGGCTGTCGGGCAACCTGCGCGACTACCGGTTCACCGCCTCCACCGGGGCGCAGGTCACCGGCGCCCAGGTCGACTACAACGGCTCGCCCGCCGGGTACACCGCCGCGCCCGGCGAGGCGGTGAGCTACGTCGACGCCCATGACAACGAGACGCTGTTCGACGCGCTCGCCTACAAGCTCCCGCAGTCGACCTCGATGGACGACCGGGTGCGCATGCAGGCGGTGGCGCTCGCCTCGGCGGTGCTGTCGCAGGGCACGGCCTTCGTGCACGCCGGCAGCGAGCGGCTGCGCTCCAAGTCGCTCGACCGCAACTCCTACGACTCCGGCGACTGGTTCAACCGGCTGCTGTGGGACTGCTCGGCGGGCAACGGCTTCGGCGCCGGCCTGCCGCCGAAGGCCGACAACGAGTCCAAGTGGCCCTACGCCCGGCCGCTGCTGGCCGACCCGGCGCTGCGGCCCGGCTGCGCGGCGATCGGCGCGGCGCGGGCGCGGTTCGGCGAGCTGCTGAAGATCCGCTCCTCCTCCCCCGCGTTCTCGCTCGGCTCGCTCGCCGAGGTGCAGCGGCGGCTGTCCTTCCCGGTGAGCGGCGCCGGCGAGACGCCGGGCGTGGTCACCATGCACCTGGACTCCTCCGGCGCCGACCCGCGCTGGAAGTCGGTCACGGTGGTGTTCAACGCGACGCCGGACACCCAGGCGCAGACCGTCCCCGCGCTGAAGGGCGCGCGGGTCGCCCTGCACCCCGTCCAGGCCGCCTCGGACGACCCCGTCGTCAGGCGGTCGGCCTTCGACCCCTCGACCGGCACCCTGACCGTCCCGGCCCGCACGGTCGCGGTCTTCGTCCGGTCGTGAACCCCTCCCACCCTGGAGGCCCCACGTGAGATCGTGCGATCCCCCCGCCCCCGCCCGCTCCGTCCGCGCTCCTCGCCCCCGCCGCGCCGGGCTCGGTTCCCTCGCCCTGTCCGCCGTCCTGACCCTGCTGACGGCGTCGGCCGTCGTCCCGCTGGCCGGCGGCCCCGCGCAGGCGGCCCCCTCCGGCACCAAGGACGTCACCGCCAACCTGTTCGCCTGGAACTGGCCCTCGGTCTCCGCCGAGTGCACCAACATGCTCGGCCCGGCCGGGTACGGAGCGGTGCAGGTGTCGCCGCCGCAGGACTCCCTCAAGCGGGCGGGCGCCCACTCGTGGTGGGAGCTGTACCAGCCGGCCGCCTACGACCTGACCGGCAGGCTCGGCAGCCGCGCCCAGTTCTCGGCGATGGTGCAGGCCTGCCACGCGGCCGGGGTCAAGGTCTACGCTGACGCCGTCATCAACCACATGACCGGCCAGGGCTCGGCCTCCTACGGCGGGAGGACCTTCTCCAAGTACAACTACCCGGGCACCTACTCCTCGGCCGACTTCCACTAATACCCGGGCGCCTGCGGCAACTCCGACGGCACCATCCACGACGGCGACTACGCCGGCAGCGCGCGCAACGTGCAGCAGTGCGAGCTGTCCGGCCTCGCCGACCTGGACACCGGCGCCGGCTACGTGCGCTCCCGCATCGCCGCCTACCTCAACGACCTGGTCGGCCTCGGCGTGGACGGCTTCCGCGTGGACGCGGTCAAGCACATGAGCCCCACCGACCTGGACGCCATCTACGGGCAGGTCACCGGCTCGCCGTACATCGTCCAGGAGGTCATCTACGGCGCCGGCGAGGCCGTCCAGCCCGGCCAGTACACCGGCCTCGGCGACGTGCTGGACTTCCAGTACGGGCGCTACCTCAAGCAGAAGTTCGAGGGGAACATCTCCGAACTGCAGACCTTCGGCGCCACGTGGGGCGGCATGCAGCCCGGCGACAAGGCCGTCACCTTCGTCGCCAACCACGACACCGAGCGCAACGGCTCCACCCTCACCTACAAGAGCGGAGCCGCCTACACCCTGGCCACCATCTTCCAGCTCGCCTGGACGCACGGCGCGCCGCAGATCTACGACGGGTTCACCTTCAGCGACAACGACGCCTCCCCGCCCTCGGACGGCAACGGCTACGTGACCACGGCGAACTGCTCCAGCGGGTGGACGTGCCTGCACCGCGACGGCGCCGTCAACGGCATGGTCGGGTTCCGCAACGCCGTCCGGGGCACCTCGGTGGCCAACTGGAGCGCCCCGTCCGCCAACGTGATCGCCTTCAGCCGCGGCGCCAAGGGCTGGGTCGCGATCAACAACGGTTCCTCGTCCTACTCGGGCGCCTTCGCCACCGGCCTGCCCGCCGGCGCCTACGCCAACCTGACCGGCGGCGGCTCGGTGACCGTCGGCTCCGGCGGCACGGCCGCCGTCACCGTCCCCGCCAAGAGCGCGGTCGCCATCCGGACCGGGGCCACCACCACGCCGCCGGCGACCGTCGCGACGTCGTTCAACGCGAACGTGACCACCACCTGGGGGCAGAACGTCTTCGTGGTGGGCGACCTCGCCGAGCTGGGCGCGTGGAACCCCGCCGGCGCGGTGGCGCTGTCGTCGGCGTCCTACCCGGTGTGGCGCGCCACGGTGGCCCTGCCGGCGGGCACGGCCGTCCAGTACAAGTACATCAAGAAGAACCCCGACGGCTCGGTCACCTGGGAGAGCGATCCGAACCGCTCCTTCACCACCCCTGCGAGCGGCACCGCCACCCGCGACGACACCTGGCGCTGACCCCGCCCGGGGCGCGCGGCCGGATCAGGCGGGCGGACGCACCAGGAACCCGGCCGGTCGCGCCAGGCGGCCCAGATGCGCGCGGCCGGGTCAGGCGGGCGGACGCACGAGGGACCCGGCCGGTCGCGCCAGGATCGCGGCCAGCTCGGCCGGCCGGGCCAGGTGCGGGAAGTGGCCGCCGCCCGGCAGGACGGTGACGGCGGCGCCCGGCAGCGCCGCCTCCAGCCAGCGCCGGTACGCCTCACCGGGTTCGCCGCCGCTCACATGGTGATAGGCGACGCCGCGCGCGCGAATGGCGTCCAGGTCGCGCGCGCGGCGGTCACCGAGGTCGCCGGCCGGCGTGACCAGGATCTCCTCCCAGTACCCGAGGAGCAGGTCCTGCCGGGGGGTGGTGGCCGTCCGCAGCAGCTCCCGCGCGGACGGCGGCAGCAGGTCGATCCTCATCCCGGCGAGCAGCGACTCCCACACCTGCCCGTACCCGGGGCCGCGCAGTACGGGCTCGGCCTCGCGCAGCACCGCGGCGAACCCGTCGACGAGCAGCGGCTGGTCGACGTTGACCACGCCCCTGGTGGGATACGCGGCGGCGTAGACGGTCGCGAGCGCGCCACCCAGCGAATGCCCGGCCACCACCGGGTCCTCGATCCCGGCCTCGGTCACCGCTGCGTGCACCACGGCGGCCACCTCGTCCAGGCGGTAGGAGGCGCGCTGGGGCGACTCGCCGTGTCCGGGCAGGTCGAAGGCCACCACGTGCCGATCGGGGTCGCGGAGCGCGAGTTCACGCAGGACCGGCCCCCACTGGCGCCGATCATAGGTGAGGCCGTGCAGCAGGACCAGCGGCGGCCGGTCGCCGGCCCTTCCCCGGCTGCCCGCGGCCAGCGCGCCGAAGTACCGTGGTCGCATATGTGACATGTCGTTCTCCCGCCCTGAGGGTGCTTTCACCTGGCAGGCGTGACTCCGGCGCGAACGATTCGTTCGTCCGCGACGAACACGCCCCGGCACACCGGTGCGGCCTCCTGGCTCGGACGCCCCGCCGGGCCGACCGGCAGGCGGTGGCGGCGAGGCGATCCCTCTTCGGTCAGACCCTCCAGCGTGCGGGGCCGCCGGGGGCGGGCTGGTAGCGGAACAGGCGGCCGGTGCGCAGGGACGCCCGCAGGTGGGCGCCGGCCAGCGGCGCGGCCGACTCCACCCGCTCGACGGCGGCCCACAGCGTCCGGGTCGCGTTGACGCGGGCGCGTTCGGCCTCGCCCGCCTGGGCCCGCGGCCGGCCGCCCAGGCCGGTGGCCCGGCGCAACTCGCCCACCAGGGCCGTCCGCTCCTGCTGGAGGGCCGCCGCCCGTTCGGAGTCGCCCACCCGGTCGGCCTCGTCGAGCCGCCGGTCGAGCGTCTCCAGCCGCCGCCGGTAGGCCGCACGGGCGGCGTCGTCGAGCACCGGGTCACCGCCGGGCGCGCGCAGGCCGGCGCCTCCCGAGACGAGGTCCAGCGCGGGGATCTCCCGCCCGGGCGCGGCCAGCAGCGCCCGCAGGTAATGCATGCCGCGACCGTCGCGCAGCCGGGCCGTCTCGGCGCCCGCCTCCAGGCTCCAGCCGTCGCCGTCCCGGCGCAGCCGCCACTCGTCGGCCGGGGGCTCCAGCGTGGCGAGCACCCCGTTCATGCCGAGACGCCCGGCGATCGAGCGGGCGCGGGCCAGGTCGTCCGCCGCCCGGTCGTGGTCGCCTTCGCCGCCGCGCGCGGTCATGGCCTGCGCGCGGGCGACCAGTGTGCGGGCCAGCCAGGGCAGCGCTCCGACGCGCCGCCCCAACGCGGCGGCGGCGTCCAGGTGGCCGACCGCCCGGTCCGGCCGGCCGAGCCGGGCGGCGAGCCGGCCCAGGTAGTCGTCCACCGGCCCGGTGATGGTGTTGGCGCCTCCCCAGACGACCAGCCGTCCCTGGTAGGGCAGCAGCGCCTCGTACAGCGCCTCGGCGGGCGCGGGCTCCCCGGCCAGCGACGCCACCACGGCGAGGTCGGCCGCGACGCCCAGCCAGCGCGGCCCCGATCCGGCGAGCACGGCGGGCAGCAGCCGCTCCAGCTCCAGCTCCGCCTCGACGCCGCGGCCGGACTCGGCCAGGGTGCGGGCGGCGGCGGCCTCGAAGAAGTGCCCGGGCAGCCGCCGGGCGAGCGCCTGCCATGGTTCCACGAGGTCGGCGGCCTGCCCGCGCAACGCGGCGAGGCTCGCGCGCAGCGATCCGGCCAGGCGGCCGGTGTCGTTCAGCCCCGCCCGGCCGCCGCGGACGACCACCTCCCGCGCCAGATCCTCCGCCGCGTCGAACCGGCCGCGGATCGTGGCCAGCATCGACTGGCGGGCGAGCACCACCACCGCCGCCTCGGCGTCCCCGGCCAGCTCGCCGGCCCTGGCGTACGCCGTGAGCGCCGCCTCGGCGGACGCGAGGTCCCCCAGCTCGCACAGGGCGGTGAACCGCCAGAACAGCCCGCGTCCCTCGACCGCCGCGTCACCCGCCCGCCGCGCCCGCTCGATGATCTCCGAGGCGGCGGCCAGGCGCTCATCGGCGGCGGCCGGGTCCCACAGGGCGTGCAACCGGCAGTCGAGGACCTCGGCGAGCGTGCCGGGGTCGCCGGCCGTCCTGGCCAGCGCCACCGCCTCGCCGATCAGCTCCCGCCGGCGGGCCGCGGCCGAGGCGTCGCCCAGCAGTTCGCGGGCGAGCCGCGCCAGCACCCGGGCCCGGGTCGCGGGCGGGAGCGCACGCTCCGCCGCGTCCTCCAGGACGCGGATCAGGCCGACGTCCAGGTCGAGGAACGACGCCCCCGACAGCGCGGCCAGTGCCACCTGGGCCACCGCGTCGCCGGCGGCCGGCGAGCCCGCGAGTCCGGCGGCGAGGGCGAGGGCGGGACCGGGGAGGCCGCCCGAGGCCAGCCACACCGCGTGGACCGCCTCGGCGGGCAGGTCCGCCACCAGTTCGGCGAGCTCCGGTTCCGCGAGGCCGCCCAGGCGCAGCTCCGGCGTCAGCCCGAGAGGGTCTCGCGCGGTCACGACCAGCGCGGTCGCGCCGGCCCCGAGCCGGGCGGCGAGCAGGTTCAGCAACGCCATGGACGGCGCGCCGTCCCGGTCGGCGTCCTCCACCAGGACCAGGCGCGGTCCGCCGCGAGCGATCAGCCGCGCCACCTGGTCGAGTTCCGCGAGCCCATCCCCCGGCGACGTCCCGCCCCCGTCCGGACCTCCCCCGTCCGGACCGTCCCCGTCCGGACCATCCCCGGAGCCGGGAGCGTCGTGCGTGCCGAGGTCGTCCAGCAGACGGGTCCAGAAAGGCGGGGCGGAGGCCGGGCCCGTCGCCGCGGCCCGGATGACCGGGATGCCGCGGGCGCGGGCCAGGCGCGCGGCGGCGCCGGCCAGCGCCGTCTTGCCCGAGCCGGGCGGCCCGCTGACGACCAGGTGCCCGCCGGTGCCGGCCGCGGCCCGGTCGAGCAGCCGCTCCACCGCGGCCAGCTCTCCGCGGCGTCCGATCAGGGTCACCTCCGCAGCGTACCGACCGTCCCCGGCCCGATGACCTGCGCTTCCCCTCCGCGCCGATGCCGAGGGCCCCATGGCGCACGACGGCGGGCCATGGCCGGGATGAGCGATCAACCATCAGAGGACCGGGACGGTCGGACCGGCGAGCGCCTGGTGAAGAAATACGCGAAAGGGAGTGATGTGGCGAAGTGCCGCAAGTAGCATCGCGGGCGTGCGAATGAGCCATGTCAGCCACGTTGCTGTCAGCGTCGTCATGGCCGGAGCGGTTCTGGCCGTCCCGGGAAGCGCCCAGGGGGCCGCCGGGCCGGGCAACCCCGCGGGCCGGGCCGTGGTGCCCGCGGACGGGAAGGCGATCGACACCTCGCGTCCCGACCGGGTGGTGGGAAACGGGACGCCCGCGAGTTGCACGTCGGCCGCGGTGGTGGCGGCGGTGGCCAAGGGAGGGCTGATCCGGTTCGCCTGCGGGCCGAAGGCCGTCACCATCGTGATGCGGGCCACGGCGAAGGTGCGCAACACCAGCAGGCGCGTGGTGCTGGACGGCGGCGGAAAGGTGACGCTGAGCGGTGTCGGAACGCGGCGGATCCTGTACATGAACACCTGCGACAAGGCGCAGGTGTGGACGACGCCGCACTGCGACGACCAGCAGTGGCCGCAGCTCACCGTGCAGAACATCCGGTTCGCCGACGGGAACGCCACCGGGGAGCGGGCCGAGGGCGGCGGCGGAGGCGCCGTGTTCGTGCGGGGCGGCCGGTTCAAGGCCGTGAACTCCACCTTCGTGCGCAACCGCTGCGATCCCACCGGGCCGGACGTCGGCGGCGCCGCGATCCGGGCGCTGGACCAGTGGCGCGACCTGCCGGTGTACATCGTGAACAGCACCTTCGGCGGGGCCGCCGGGCAGGGCGGCGTGTGCTCCAACGGCGGGGCGTTGAGCGGCATCGGGGTGTCGTGGGAGGTGCTGAACAGCGTGTTCACCCACAACCAGGCGATCGGGCGGGGCGCCAACCCGGCGCGGGGCGGCACCCCGGGCGGCGGCAGCGGCGGTGCGATCTACGCCGACGGCAACCGGTTCACCGTGCGCGTCGCGGGCTCGATCGTCAGCGACAACACCGCGCGGGAGGGCGGCGGGGCCGTCTTCTTCGTCAGCAACGACCGGACCGGGACGCTGCGCATCGAGCGGTCGATCTTCCGCCGCAACCGCAGCGCCGGCTTCGAGACCAAGGGCTTCCCGGGCATCTTCTTCCTCGGCGCGGGCCGTCCGCGGGTCGTCTCCTCCACGCTGAGATGAGACCTACGGCCCGGCCGGTCAGAGGTCGAGCTGGTATTTGACGGTGCGGTGGGTGGGCGCGTACCCGAGGGCGTCGTTGACGGCCCTCATGGGGGCGTTGCCGTCGGCGGTGTCGGTGAGCAGGCCGGCGAGGCCGGGGTGGCGCTCGCGCGCGCCGCGGATCGCCTCGGTCTTCATCCAGCGGGCCAGCCCGCGGCCCCGGTGCTCGGGCAGCACCCCGGTGCCGTAGTGCTGGGCGTCCCCCTTGCCGTCCCCGGGGACCACCAGCTCGGTGAACCCGACGACGGAGCCGTCGGACTCCCGCACGGCGGCGACGGTGTGCAGCAGTTCGCCGCGCTCCTCGATGGCCCGCGCCGCGGACAGCACCCGGTCGGCGTCCCAGACGTCCACCCCGAAGTCGGCCTCACCCATCGGCATGTCGGCCATCGCCCGGCGCGAGGCGGTGAAGGTCTCCAGCAGCTCGCCGGGGACGGCGCCGTCCCAGGACACCAGGCGGTAGCCGGGGTGCGGCTTGTCGACCGCCGCGGCCAGGGCCGCCGGGTCGACCCGCTCCAGCGGCAGCCGCGCGAACGTGAGCGTGAGGACGGGGCGGAAGCCGTGCGCGGCCAGGAAGCCCTCGCCGGGCGCACCCTCGGGGACGTCGGCGCTGACCCGGCGGCGCAGGTTCTCCCGGGCCGCGCCGACGGCCGCCTCCAGCAGCAGGCGGCCGACGCCGGCCCGCCGCTCGGCGGGGTGGACGTTGATCTCCAGCTCGGTGAGGTGCCGCACCTCCGGCCGGGCGAACAGCCGCAGGAAGGCCGAACCCACCGGGTTCTGGGCGTCATCGGAGGCGAGCCAGACCAGGCGGCGGCCGGAGGGGCCACGTTCGGGGTCGGCCAGCGGGGTGATGCGAATCGACACGGGGTCTCCGTCGTGGGAAGGGCGTACGAGAGGGGTTCAGGTCGGCCCATGAGTGATCATGCGCGGTTCGCAGAACGTATCCGGGCCCTCCCACCGCCGCAAAGCATTTACCCGTGGTCTTCTCCCCGCGGTGCGACGGCGGACGCCCGGGGCCGGACGGTACCCCGATGCCGGTCGCGCACGATGGAGGCGAAGCGCCGCGCCACCGCGTGCCAGGCCGCGGCGGAGGCCGGCTCGTCGGCGACGGCCGCCGCGTACAGCTCCTCCCGGTCGAACCCCTGGTCTCGCAGCTCCTCGCCGTTCCACTGGCGGATGCGCCGGGGGGTGACCTCGGGGTGGAACTGCACGCCCCAGGCGCGCGGGCCCACCCGGAACGCCTGGTAGGGGCATCTGGCGGTCTCGGCCAGCCATACGGCGCCCGGCGGCAGGCCGGTGATCGCGTCGACGTGGTGCTCGATCGCGGGGACGACATCGGGCAGGCCGTGGAACAGCGGGTCGTCCGCGGCCTCGGGCCTGATGGTGACGGCGGTGCTGCCGTGCTCGGGCGCCCCCGCGTCGGCCTGGACCTTGCCCCCGGCCACCGCGGCGAGCATCTGGCCGCCGAGGCAGACGCCGAACATCGGCACCGACCCGCGCAGGGCCTGCTCGACCAGGGAGCGGGTGGCGGGCAGCCAGGGCGCCTTCTCGTCGTCGTCGGGCATGTAGCCGCCGCCGAGCACGATCAGCCCGTCGTGGGCGAGCCGCCCGGGGACGGCGGAGCCGTCGAACGCGGTGACGACCTGCACCGCGACGCCGGCCTCCGCCAGCCACTCACCGAAGCGGCCGGGGCCGCCGTTCTCACCGTGCTGCACGACCAGCACATTTGGCACCTGCGACATGGGCACCGATGCTACCGCCGCCTCCCCACCCCACCGGCCGCGGCGGAGCGGACGCCGTCGAGGATCATCTCGACGGCGCGACCGCGTTGGGCGTCGTCGCGGTACACCCCCGCGGTGACGGCGAAGACGACGCGCAGCACGTCGTCCGCGTCGACGTCCGCGCGCACGCTGCCCGCGCGCTGGGCGCGCTGGAACAGCGGCTCGGCGAAGGCGTAGAGCGCCTTCCTGCTCGACAGGTACACCACCGACTCCAGCGGGAGGACGGTGCCGAGCACCTGCTTGGTGGCCAGGTCTTCGACGAACCGGCGCAGCCAGACGACCAGCGCGGCCCAGGGGTCGGGTTCGTCGATCGACTCGCCGAAGCGCACCAGCTCGTCGACCAGCCTGAGGTAGACGCACTCCATGAGGTCGACCCGGGTGGGGAAGTTCCGGTAGAGCGTCGCGACGCCGACGCCGGCCCGCCGGGCGATCTCCTCCATCGGGACGTCCGGACCGTCCTGTGTGTACGCCGCCGAGGCGGCGGCCAGCAGCGCGTCGAAGTTGCGGCGTGCGTCCGCGCGCCGTGGCCGGCGCCGCTCGAGCAGCTCCGCCAGGTCCACGTTGAGGCTCCTCTTGAAGTGATAATCAGCTTCCGGTAATTTGATAGTTGACCTATCAGTAACCTTAGCGGCGCGGTCTTCTCGCCCTGGCACCCGATGCAGTTCGACCAGGGAGACGACCCGGAGCACGTGCGCGCGGTGCTGGAGTCGATCGCCCGCCGGCACGACGCCACCCCGAAGCAGATCGCGCTGGCCTGGCACCTGCACCGTTCGCCGGTCACCCTGCCGATCCCCGGCACGACCACCCCGGCCCACCTCGACCAGAATCTGGCCGCGGCCCGGATCGAACTGTCCGCCGACGACGTGACCGCCATCACCGCACTGGCCCAAGGAGCATCAGGAACATGACCAAGCCGACCCACTTGGTCCACGTGTCCGACGATGCCACCGCCACCGCGACCGGCCTACGGTCTGCGCGGGCGGGCGGTCTAGGCGGGCTTGATGGTGGCGAGCTGCACGAGCAGCAGGACCAGCCGGTAGGCGCCGGCGAAGTCCGCGGCGGTGAAGGTCACCGTACGGCCGCCCTCTGCGCGGGAGACGCCCGGCACGAGCGTCGCCAGGTCGACCGTGATCGGGCTGTAGAGGTCGACCTCGACGTCGATCGGTCCGGCGATGCTCAGGGGCGCGACCCGCGCACGCCCGGTGATCGCCTCGGCGGCGGCCCGGCGCAGCCGCTCCCGGGCCTCCCCGGGGTGCAGGGCGATGGCGGCGGCCTGACCGAGAGCCTGTTTGACCGCGACGGTGACGGCCGAGGGGACCAGCTCGCCGAGCTCGGCGCAGGCGGTGTCGTCGCCGCTGAGCATCACGACGGGCACGCCGAGATGCCCGGCCATGGCGGCGTTGAGCCCGATCTCCCCCATGGAGCGCCCGTTCACGCGCACGTCGAGGATGTCGCCGCTCATGGTGTGCGCCAGCACGGCCGGGCCACCACCGGCGCGGGCGTGGTAGCCGATGAACAGGGCGGCGTCGGTGTGGTCGTCGAGCGCGCCGAGCATGCCCTGCGGACGCGGCTTGCCGCGGACCAGGCGGGCCCGCCGGTCGAGTTTCTCAGGAAGGATGTTGCGGAACGGCCCGTGGGCGTCGGCGACCCACACCACGGCGTCCGGTTCGGCGTCCAGGACTCCGGCGATCACGGCGTTCGCCTCGGAGGTCATCAGGGCCCTGCCGCGCTCGTAGTCGTAGCGGTCGGGGTTGGTCTCGGCGGGATGCACGACCCCCGAGATGCCCTCCATGTCGACGGAGATCAGCACCTTCATGAACCACGGAGCCTACAGCGACACCGTGGCCACCGCCGCGGCCCGCCGATCAGAGGTCGAAGTGGGCGACGATGGGGGCGTGGTCGGAGTCGGCGGCGTCGCGGCGCGGGGTGGGGTCCTCGGTGACCGAGGGCAGGCCGTGGCCGACCACGGAGCGGATCTCGGCGACCCGTTCGATGAGGGCCCGGCTGGCCAGGATGTGGTCGATGAGCTCTCCGCGGCCGTTGTGGACGCGGGAGAAGCGCTCGGCCTCGGGGATCAGCGTCGCGAGGTTCCACAGCCGCCAGGCGTCGCCCTTGTCCGGGCGCAGCGCCCCGGCCGTGCCGAGCTCGGACCCGGGCGGGCCGAGGACGATCTGCGTGGTGGCCGCCTGCGGCTCGTCGTTGAAGTCGCCCAGGACGACCACCGGCCGGTCCTGCCCGTGGCCGCCGACGAGCCGGTCGGCCAGGCCGCGCAGGGTGGTGGCCTCGGCGGCCCGCCGGTACAGGGCGTAGGCGCCGTACCGGGCGCGCTCGCCCTCGTCGCGGGCCGCGAACCGGCCGCCGGGGAAGCTCAGCAGCTTGGACTTCAGGTGGCAGACCGCGACGGCGAGCGTCGTCCCCGGGCCGGGCTCGACCCGCACGGCGAGCATGCCGCGGCTGGTCTGGGCGGTCGCGGGCCCGGTGTCGGCGCTCTGCACGGCGGCCAGCGGCGAGGTGAAGGCGGCGACGTCCTCCACGACGGTGAGCGGGAGGCGGCTGAGCACGCCGACGCGGATGCCGCGGACGTCCGGGTGCTGGGACAGGACGGTGTGCCACTCGCCGCCGAGCGCCTCCGCCAGGTCGGCCAGCGCCGCGGGGTCGCCGACCTCCTGGACGCCGAGCACGTCGGGGGCGATGCCGCCGAGGGTGGCGGCCAGCGCCGCGATCTTCGCCTTGTACGCGGCCTCGTCGCGGGGGCCGAACTCCCCGCCTGGCCGGTAGAGGTTCTCCAGGTTCCACGTGCCGACGACGACCATGACCGCTCCCGTTGTGAACGCGGACGGGAGCGTTCCCGTGGCGCGCTCACCCCCGTGGCGCAGGCGGGAACCGGACCCCTCCCCCAGTGATCGCGGGCTCCGGCGACCGCCGCCCGCCGCTCCACTATGACCGCTGTCGCACCGCTTGGCCATCGGTTCGCGTGACAAGGATTCGACCCAAGGAATCCGGCCATACGGTTCATATCACGCAAATCGGGCATGGGGCGGGTAACCCAACTCGGCCCTCTCGAGGAGGCCTAATGCTCACGCTGACAGAGACCGCCGCCAAGGTGATCCGTGACCTCAACACCCAGTCGGGCGAGGCGACCGACAAGGGTATCCGCATCTCCTCGCAGGGCGAGGACGCCGGCTCGCTGATGCTGTCGGTCGCCGACGGGCCCGAGAGCTCCGACAAGGTCGTCGAGAGCGAAGGGGCGAAGGTCTACCTCGACCCGGTGGCCGCCACCGTGCTCGACGACAAGGCGCTGGACGCCAACATCGACGACCAGGGCGGCATCTCCTTCCACGTCGAGGACCAGCCCGCCTGATCGTTCGGCGCGCTGGCCGACCCGAAACTTTCAAGTGCGGGCCGGACGGTCACGTGCGGGGTCCGGACCTGCCACCCTTTCCGACCTGTGCGTTCGCATGAACGGTCGAATTGTGTCGTATCGGCTCCAGTCCGCTCCCCGAACCATGGGCTTGTCCCTTTCGGTGATGCTCCGTAACTTTCGATAGGAGTCGCGTCCCCGTCCGGGCGGAGCACGGTCACCGGGCCCGCCGGGCGGCCGGCGATCGTCCCGGCCCTCTGACGGGCCGGGCGCCGAGAGAAGACCTCCGGCTGATCATCGGGAGCCGTCGCCGGATGGTGGGGGCCTCGGTGGCAGGTGCGTCCCCCTGCCACCGAGGCCCCCGGTCTCGGGCCGGCGCGGGGGGCGTCGCTCGGGGGCGCCCCCCGTACCGGGTTCGGCTCCTAGGAGGAGTAGACCTCGAACTCCGACAGTTGCCCGGCCGGCCAGCCGGTGTTCCCGGTGAAGGTCAGCCGCAGGTGGCGCCGGCCGGCGGCCGGGAAGGTGATCGTCACGGTGTTGCCGGTGGCCGGGTTGAAGGTGTAGGCGGCCGGGCCGGCGAGGGTGCCGTACGTGGACCCGTCGGTGGAGCCGAGCACCGCCACGGTCTGGCTGCGGGTCGCCCAGGACGCCGACGGGGGCAGCTTCAGCACGACCCTGCCGACGCTGTAGGCGGCGCCGAGGTCGACGGTCACCGACTGCGGCCAGGCGTTGTTCACGCTCTCCCAGTAGGTGCCGGTGTTGCCGTCCACCACGTTGGCCGAGCCGTACACGTCCGCGTGCCCGCTCTCGCTGGTGGCCTTCCCCCGGGCGAGGTTGCCCGCTGGCGGGGTCGGGGTGGGAGTGGGCGTCGGAGTCGGGGTCGGCGTGGCGGCGGGCCCGCCGTACACCTCGAAGGAGGACAGCTGGGCCGCCGGCCAGCCGGTGTTGCCGGTGAAGGTCAGCCGGAGGTACCGGAGGTTCGCCGGGGTGAAGGACACCGTCGCCGTGTTGCCCGACGCCGGGTCGAACGCGCGGCCCGCCGCCGCCGACAGGGTGGTGAAGGCGCCGCCGTCCGTCGAGCCCTGCACCGCGACCGTCTGTGTGCGGGCGGCCCAGGCCGCCGCCGGGGGCAGCTTGAGCGTCACGCGGTTGACCGAGGCGACAGCGCACAGGTCGACGGTGATGGACTGCGGCCAGGCGTTGCCCGGGCTCTCCCAGTAGGTGTCGGCGTTGCCGTCGACGGTGTTGGCGGGGGCGTAGTTCTGCACCTGCCCGGTGGCGGTGACCGCCTTGCCCCGCGCCAGGTCGCCGGTGCCGGGCGCGCACGGGGTGGGCGTCGGCGTCGGGGTGGGCGTCGGGGTCGGGGTCGGGGTGGGAGTGGGCGTCGGGGTCGGGGTCGGGGTGGGAGTGGGCGTCGGGGTGGGGCCGGTCGGGGTCGGGCTGGGCGTGGTGTTGCCACCGCCGCCCGGGTAGATGTAGTTCGGGGCCGGCCAGCCGCCGCAGAACGTCGAGGTGGGGCTCCACCCGGTGTTGCCGCCGCCCTGGGTGATGGAGAAGCCGCTGCCGACGCAGTTGTGGACGCTGACCCCGGCCCCGATGTGCGCGGCGCTGACGTTGGTGAACGTCGTCCTGGCCGCCGCCTGCGCCTGGATCATGTAGGTGCCCGTGCCGTCCACCCGGACGCCCGAGAAGTTGACGGTCTGCGTGCTGCCCTCGATGAAGTGGATCGCCGCGTACGAGCTGTCGAGGATGTCGGTGTCGGTGACGTTGATCGTCGCGTTGACCGGTTCGTTGAGCGCGTCGAACCAGATGGCGCCGACGCCGAAGTTCCAGTTGTAGTCGGAGTTGCCCGCCCGCAGCAGGGTGTTGCGCGCCACGGTGTGCGTGCCCGCCACCGCCGTGCCCGACCCGGAGTTGACCCCCGGGTAGCGGTTGGCGACGTGGATGCCGCCGCCGTTGGTCACGGTGTCGGTCACCACGTTGTCTGTGATCTTGATGTCCCGCCCGCCGTAGGTGACGATGTTGTTGGCGAGCACCGGCGCGACCACGGTGTTGTGGGTGAAGCTGTCGTTCACGTTGGCCACCCGGTCCGGCCACATCGCGAGCCCGTCGTCGCCGGTGTTGCGGACGAAGGTGTTGGTCACCGTCGAGTTCGTGACCCCGGTGTGGAAGTTCACCCCGTCGGCGGTCTGGTCGAGGATGCGGCTGTTCCTGATGGTGAAGCCGTCCATCGGGCCGTCCATCCAGGCGCCGACCTTGGTGTGCTGCATCCACACGTTGTCCACGACCGAGTTGGTCATGGCGCCTCCGAGGGCGTTGACCTGGTCGTCGTCGACGCGTTCGGTGATCTCGCCGATGATGGCGAAGTCCCGCAGCGTGACGTCGCGGCTGGGCCCGCCGGCCTCGTGCGCGCGCACCGGGCCGGTGTACCCCCCTCCGGCGACGTACTTGCCGTAGACGCCCACCGCGCGGTTGCGCTGGGTGGGATGCCTGCCGGTCAGCACGCTGTACCAGGGCCCGGCCCCGGCCAGGGTGACGCCGTCGACGACCACGTGGTCCCACAGGGTGTAGGTCCCCTCGGGAATGTAGACCACCTTGCCCTGGGCCTTGCCCGCGTCCACGGCGGCCTGGAAGGCGGCGGTGGAGTCGGTCGCCGAGTTGCGCGCGGCGCCGAAGTCGTCCACCGACAGCGACCCCGACGGGCGGCCGATGGCCGCCGGGACGGCCTCGAAGTCGGCCAGGTCCACGGTGATCGGGATGCCGCCGGTGTGCTGGACGCGCACCTTGGTCCCGGCGGCCAGCGTCGAGCCGAACCTGGTGCGGGCCTCGTCGTAGAAGTGGTGCGGGTTGCCCGCGCCGGGGTTGTTGCCGAAGGGGTAGCCGCCGTAGTACCAGCCGTACCGGGAGGTGAGCGGCAGGTCCTTCAGATGGGCGCCGTTGACCCGCACGTCGGCCGTGGTGTCCTGCCCGGTCCCGGCCGCGTTGTCCGGGACGCTGTAGCGCACCACCATCGCGTTGGCGGGCTTGGTGAGGGTGAACTCCACGTACTCGCCGGAGGCGTCGAGGGTCACGGCGCGGCGGCCCGACGCCTCGGACGGCAGGTGGGTGTAGACCCGGTCGGGCCCGATCACCTGGCCGTTGGTGGCGGCGTGCGCGGAGTCCTCGGCCTCGAACTCGGTGAAAGGAACGGTGGCGCCGCGCCCGGCGAAGTCCCAGGGGGTGTCCACCGCCGTGGCGGCCACGGCACCGGGTGACAACAGCGGGACCGACAACGTCCCCGCCGCCAGTGCCACAGTGGTGGCGATCGTCCAGGCGCGCAGCCTGCCCGTTTTCTTCATCGGCGGACCCTTCTGCGGAAGCGAAGAGCCGGGACGTTTCGCGGTCAGGGACGCGCGGACCGTCGCTTGCCCGGCGGAACTGCCCACACCATAAGATGACAGACAGATAACCGCAATGTTCTGACTAAAGCCTGCAATGTTACGACTGTGTCACGGCATTCACCGGGAGAGTCGGCCCCAGGAAGGACACCCGGGACCCTCCGGGACGCTCTTCCCCCACCCGCCGCAAACCGTTTGCAGACGACTGCCGTATATTTGCGACCGTGACAAGCGACAATGCGGCATCCCGTCCGAAGGGCGGCCTCGCCGCCCGCCCCACCGACGGGGGAAAGCCCGTCCCGCTCGACGGCGCCGCCGCTCGGCCGGGCGGCGCCGCGGCGGCGCGGCGGTCCGACGGCGCGGGGTCGCGCTCGGCCGACGGCGCGGGCTCCCGCGCGACGACGCGCCGCCTCGCCGAGGTCGCCCGCAAGGTGGGGGTGAGCGAGGCGACGGTGAGCCGCGTGCTCAACGGCAAGCCCGGCGTCTCCGACACCACCCGGGCCGCGGTGCTGACCGCGCTCGACGTGCTCGGGTACGAGCGGCCGACGCAGTTGCGCGGTGAGCGGGCCCGCTTGGTGGGGCTGGTGCTGCCCGAGCTGGGCAACCCGATCTTTCCCGCGCTGGCCGAGGTGGTCGGCGGCGCGCTCGCCCAGCGCGGCTTCACGCCCGTGCTGTGCACCCGGACGGCGGGCGGGCTGTCGGAGGCCGACTACGTCGAGATGCTGCTGGAGCAGCAGGTCTCGGGCATGGTCTTCGCCGGCGGGCACTACATGGAGGCCGACGCGCCCCACGAGCACTACCTGCGCCTGCTCGACCGCCGCCTGCCGGCCGTACTGGTCAACGCGGCGATCGGCGAGCTGAGCTTCCCGTGCCTGGCGACCGACGACGTGGTCGCGGTGGAGCAGGCTTTCGGCCACCTGACCTCGCTCGGGCACACGCGCATCGGCATGGTCCTCGGGCCGCGCGACCACGTCCCCTCGCGCAGAAAGCTCGCCGCGTTCCAGGCCGAGGCGCGCCGGGCCGGGCTGGAGGCGGGCCGCGACACCATAGAGCACAGCCTGTTCTCCCTGGAGGGCGGCCAGGCCGTGGCGACCCGGCTGGTCAAGAACGGCATCACCGGCATCATCTGCGCCAGCGACGTGCTCGCGCTCGGCGTGCTGCGCGCGGTGCGCCGGCTCGGCATGTCCGTGCCCGAGGACGTCTCGGTGGTCGGCTACGACGACTCGGCCTTCATGAACTGCACCAACCCGCCGCTGACCACCGTGCGCCAGCCCATCGAGGCCATCGGCAGGACGGCGGTCACGCTGCTGGTCAACCAGATCGACGGCGGCTCGGTGACCGCCGAGGAGCTGCTGTTCGAGCCCGAGCTGGTCGTGCGCGGCTCCACCGGCCCCGCCAAGACGCGCAACTGACCCCGCCGACCCGGCGCGCCCGTCCTCGGCGTCCACGTCCACGTCCACGCACCGAACGCGTGTGACGTCAAGGTGACAAGAGCGTTGCCGCAGACGGCACTGTCACTTTTTTGCATCGGGCTCGTATGACTCTTGCTGGGATATGTCCGCCTCTATATGTTGCTCCCAACCGGTTCACGAAGCTGTACCAGAACTTGGGCCTCGTAGTCGGGGGCAGTCCAGGAGGGAACATCCATGAAACCCCGCAACCTCGCGATCCTGCTGAGCGCAGGGATCGCGCTCGCCGCCGCCGGATGCGGCAGCGACGCCGGCACAACCCCTGACGCGAAGTCGTCGCAGGGCTCAGCGGCCGCCAACGCCCCCGTGACGATCACGGTCGGCTGCAAGCCCCCGAAGAACAACCCGAAGGAAGCGGCCCAGTGGGACGCGGACGTCGCGGCGTTCCAGAAGCTGCACCCGAACATCACGGTGGAGGGCAAGGACGCCTTCCCGTGCATCGTCCCCGAGACCTTCCAGGCCAAGCTGGCCGGCGGGGAGATGGAGGACCTCTTCTACGTCTACTACACCGACGTCCAGAAGATCATCGCCGCCGGTCAGGCCGCGGACATCACGCCCTACCTCGACAGCGTCCCCGCGCTGAAGAACATCCGCCCCGACGTCATCAGCGTCTTCAAGAGCGGCGAGAAGATCTTCGGCCTCCCGAGGGTCAACTACTCGACGGGCCTGGTCTACAACCGCAAGCTGTTCACCCAGGCCGGGCTGGACCCCGACCAGCCGCCCAAGACCTGGACCGACGTGCAGGCCGCGGCCAAGAAGATCGCGGCGCTCGGGCCCGGCTACGTCGGGTACGGCGAGTACAGCGCGGGCAACACCGGCGGCTGGCACTTCACCTCCTCCATCTACGGCCGCGGCGGCGACGTCGTCACCCCCGACGGCAAGAAGGCCGCCTTCAACAGCCCGCAGGGAAAGGCGGTGCTGGAGAACCTCAAGCAGATGCGCTGGACCGACGACAGCATGGGCACCAAGCAGCTGCTGCGCTGGGAGGACCTCATGCGCATGATGGGCAGCGGCAAGCTGGGCATGATGATCGGCGCCCCGGACGTGGTCAAGGAGGTCAACAACACCTTCAAGGGCAAGTTCGACGACTACGGCGTGGCGGGCATGCCGGAGGCCACCACCTCCCTCAGCGGCGGCGACGGCTACATGTTCAACCCCAAGGCCACCCCCGACCAGATCAAGGCCGGTCTCCAGTGGCTGGAGTACAAGTTCCTGACCCCCGGCCAGGGCCAGTTCAACTTCGAGCGCGCCAAGGCCGACGGGCTTCCGGTCGGACTCCCCGACATCGACCTGTTCGGCGACACCGAGCCCGGCAAGAAGATCCTGGAGCTGCGCAAGCAGTTCGCGACGATCCCCGTCGAGCACTTCCAGCCCTACATCGACGCCAACTCCGCGGTCCAGTTCAAGCTGGAGCCGCCGAAGGCCCAGGAGATCTACGCGGTGCTGGACACGGCGATGTCGGCGGTGCTGACCAGGCAGGACGCCAACGTCGACCAGCTTCTGTCCGACGCGGAGAAGAAGGTCAACAACATCCTGGCCAAGTCGAGCTGACCTTGGCCCGCCGGGGCGCCGGCCCACCGGCCGGCGCCCCGCCCACGCACTATCGCGATCGGGAGTACAGATGACCACGACGGCCGTGGCAGGATCACGGCGCCGCCCCCCGGGGGCGGTGCGGCGAGGCGTCCGCCGCAACCTGACGGCGTACGGGTTCCTCTGCGGGGCGCTGATCTGCTTCGCGTTCTTCTCCTGGTACCCGATGGTGCGGGAGATCCTGCTCAGCTTCCAGAAGACGAACTTCGTCGGGCCGCCCGACTGGGTCGGCCTGGACAACTTCCGCACCGTGACCGAGGACTCGGCGTTCGTGCCGGCCTGGCTCAACACGGCCGCCTTCACCGGGCTCGCGCTGGTCGTCGGGTACGCCGTGCCGTTCGTGGCGGCGATCGTCCTGAACGAGCTGCGGCACGCCAAGGCCTACCTCAGGTTCGTGGTCTACCTGCCGGTGATGCTCCCGCCGGCCGTCGCGGTGCTGCTGTTCAAGTGGTTCTACGACCCGGGCCCCGGCCTGTTCAACCAGATCCTGGCCCTGGCGCACCTGCCCGGGCTGAGCTGGCTGGACTCCACCAGCACCGCGCTGCTCTCGCTGGTGCTCGTCTCGACGTGGATGAACCTCGGCACCGGCACGCTGATCTACCTGGCGGCGCTGCAGAGCATCCCGGGCGAGCTGTACGAGGCGGCCGAGCTGGACGGCGCGGGCCTGTTCAAGCGGGTGTGGCACGTCACCATCCCGCAGACCAAGCTGATCCTGCTGGTGATGCTGCTGCTGCAGATCGTCGCCACCATGCAGGTGTTCATCGAGCCGTACCTGCTGACCGGCGGCGGCCCGGAGAACGCGACGGTCACGATCGCCTACCTGATGTACCAGTACGCCTTCAGCTTCGGCAACTTCGGCGGCGGCGGCGCGCTGGGACTCATGCTCATGATCGTGCTGATGGTGTTCTCGGCCATCTACCTGCGCGTCTCGCGGGACAACCAGATCTAGGAGGTGGCGACGATGCCGAGCAGCACAGTGCGTTCGGGCGGCGAGGTGCGCCCGCCGCGCCCCGTCCCGCCACCCGCGCCGGGCGGCGGCGGCGCCGTCACGGCGTCCCCGCCGTCGCGCGGGCGCAGGAAGAAGAAGGAGGCCGCCCGCCAGTTCCGGGGCCTGGTGTCCCCCCAGACCCTCAGCACGACCCACGGGAAGATCATCTACTGGATCGTGCTGGTCACGGTGGTCGTCGCCTTCACCGCGATCTTCGTGTTCCCGTTGTACTGGATGGTCACCGGGGCGCTGAAGTCGCCCGACGAGCTCGCCCAGATCCCGCCGTCGTTCTTCCCGCACTCCCTGGACTTCGGCGTGTACGCCGAAGCGTGGGACCAGCTCGACCTCGGGACGTTCCTGCGCAACACGGTGATCTACGCGGCGGGGGCCTGGCTGTTCACCCTGGCGATCGACGTCACCGCCGCCTACGCCCTGTCCAAGCTGCGGCCCGTGCTCGGCAAACTCGTGCTGGCCGGGATGCTCGCCACGCTGATGATCCCGCCGATGGTGATCCTGCTGCCGGCCTACCTGACGGTGAAGGACCTGCCGATCCTCGGCCTCAACCTGCTGAACACCCCGTGGGCGATCTGGCTGCCCGCGGCCGCCAACGGCTTCTTCATCTTCCTGCTCAAACGCTTCTTCGACTCCATCCCGCGGGAGCTGCTCGAGGCCGCCGAGATCGACGGCGCGGGCCCGGCCCGCATCCTGTGGTCGATCGTGCTGCCGGTGTCGCGGCCGATCATCGGCGTGGTGTCGATCCTGTCGGTGGTCAGCGTCTGGAAGGACTTCGTCTGGCCGCTGCTCGTGCTGCCCGACAGCGACAAGATGTCGATCAGCGTGGGCATCTCCTCGCTGTCGGCGCAGATGCCGCAGAACGTGCTCATGGCGGCCCTGGTCATCGCCAGCATCCCGGCCATCGTGATCTTCTTCGTCTTCCAGCGCAGCATCATGGCCGGACTCACCGCCGGAAGCCTCAAGGGATGACCCGGCGCGCGCCCCACCCGGCCGCGCCCCCTGCCGCGCCCAGAGCACCCACCGCCCGGGCCGTACCCGCCGCGACCGGCGCCCTCCGTCACCGCGGACCGCGCCGGCCGCACACCGAATCTGTAAGGAGAGACTCCAGCATGTCCGAAACGTGGTGGCGGGGAGCCGCGATCTACCAGGTCTACCTGCGAAGCTTCGCCGACGGCAACGGCGACGGCGTCGGGGACCTGGCCGGCCTGCGGTCCCGCCTTCCCTACCTCGCGGAGCTCGGTGTCGACGCGATCTGGCTCAACCCCTGGTACCCCTCCCCCATGGCCGACGGCGGCTACGACGTGGCGGACTACCGCGACATCGACCCCTCGTTCGGCACCCTGCCGGAGGCGGAGAAGTTCATCCAGGAGGCGCACGCGCTGGGCATCAGGACGATCATCGACATCGTGCCCAACCACGGCTCCGACCAGCAGGAGTGGTTCCGTCAGGCGCTCGCCGCCGGGCCGGGGTCCCCCGAGCGGGCGCGCTTCTGGTTCGCCGAGGGCCGGGGCGATCTGCCCCCGAACGACTGGCGGTCGATCTTCGGCGGTCCCGCGTGGACCCGGGTGCCGGACGGGCAGTGGTACCTCCATCTGTTCGCCCCCGAGCAGCCCGACTTCAACTGGACCAACCCCGAGGTGGTGGAGGAGTTCCACGACATCCTGCGGTTCTGGTTCGACCGCGGGGTGGACGGCATCCGCATCGACTCGGCCGCCGTGCTGTTCAAGGACTTCGACAGCGTCGAGGAGTCCTACACCGACCACGACGCCGTGCACGAGGTGTACCGGGGCTGGCGCAGGATCGCCGACGAGTACGGCGAGCGCATCCTGATCGGCGAGGTGTGGCTGCCCGACCAGGAGCGGTTCGCCCTCTACCTGCGTCCCGACGAGATGCACACCGCCTTCAACTTCGACTTCATGGCCCGCTCGTGGGAGGCGGCGGAGCTGCGCGCGTCGATCGACCTGACGCTGGCCACGCACGCGACGATCGGCGCCCCGCCGACCTGGGTGCTGTCCAACCACGACGTGCCCCGGCCGGTGACCAAGTACGGCAGGGCGATCACCTCCTTCAGCCACGCCGACCGCAGGGACGGCATGGCCTCGGACCTGGCGCTCGGCGAGCGCAGGGCCAGGGCCGCGGCGCTGCTCGCCATGGCGCTGCCCGGCGGCGTGTACGTCTACCAGGGCGAGGAGCTGGGCCTGCCGGAGGTGGAGGACATCCCCGCCGAGCTCCGCCAGGACCCGATGTGGACCCGCTCCAAGAACACCGTCCCCGGCCGGGACGGCTGCCGGGTGCCGTTGCCGTGGTCGGGCGCCACGCCCCCGTTCGGCTACAGCACCGGCGAGCCGTGGCTGCCGCAGCCGGCCACGTGGAAGGACCTGACGGCCGAGGCGCAGAACACCGACCCCGACTCCATGCTGTGCCTGTACCGCACGGCCCTGCACATCCGGCGGGCCGAACTCGGCGACGGCGCGCTGCGCTGGCTGGAGGCGCCGGAGGGCGTGCTGGCCTTCGCCCGGGAGTCCGGGCTGGCCTGCGTCGTCAACCTGAACGCCGGGCCGGTGCCGCTGCCCGCGCACGAGAGCGTCCTGCTGGCCAGCGGCCCGCTGGACGGCGAGGTGCTGCCCTCCGACACCGCCGTCTGGCTGCGGCTGGCCGAGACCGCCGGGTAGGCCCTGGCCGGCGGGTAGGTCCTGGCCGGCGGCGGGCCCCGGGCTCAGCCGCCGGCCAGGCAGTCGCGCAGCGCGGAGACGAGCCCGCGCGCCCGCGCGTCGCCGTGGCCGATCATCCGGTTGGCGACGTAGGCGAACCCGACCCCGTACTCGTCGTCCCCGAAGGAGAACTGGCCGCCCGCGCCGTCGTTGCCGAAGCTGCGCGGCCCCAGCATGGGGCGAAACCGCGGCGCGTCGAGCAGGAATCCCGACCCCCACCGGGCTCCGACGTCGGGGAACCCCGACCAGGAGGCTCCGGCCGCCTGCTCGCGCAGGGCGCCGGTGAGGGTGTCGCGCGTGAGCAGCCGGGGCGAGCCGTCCAGGCCGGTCGCGGCGGCGGCGTACACGCCGGCCAGGCCGCTCGCCGACGCGACGGCCCCGGCCCCGGGGATCTCGGCGGCCAGCAGCGCGGGATCGTTCCACCCGTGCGGCTGCTCGAGGCCGGGGAAGGGGATCGCCCCGTTCATCGTCACGATGCGCACCGGCAGCGACTCCTGGCCGGGCATCGCCGGCCTGCCCTCGGCCTCGACGAGCCGGGCGATCGTGGGCAGTTCCTCCCGGGGCAGGCCGATCCACGCCCGCAGGCCGAGTTCGTCGCCGACGGCCTTGCGGAAGTACGCGCCGGGGGTGAGCCCGGTGATCCGCCGGATCAGCTCGCCGATCAGGAACCCGAAGACGTGGCCGTGGTACTCGTGCGCGGTGCCCGGCTCCCACAGCGGCCGCTGCTCCTCGATGGCGTGGACCACCGGCGTCCAGGCGAGGATCTCCTCGAAGCTCAGCACGCGATCGAGGACGGGCAGCCCGGCGCGGTGCCCGAGCACCATGCGAGGCGTGATGGACTCCTTGCCGCCGCGGGCGAACTCCGGCCAGTGCCGGCTCACCGGGGCGTCGAGGTCCAGCCGCCCCTCCTGCGCCAGCAGATGGGCGCAGAGTGCGACGACGCCCTTGGTGCAGGAGAACACCGGGACGATCGTCTCCCGTTCCCAGGGCCGGCCGTCGCGCTGGTCGGCGACGCCGCCCCACAGCTCGACGACCTTGCGCCCTCCGGCGAAGACGGTGACCGCCGCGCCGAGTTCGCCGTGGCCGGCGAAGTTGCGGAAGAAGGCGTCGGCGACCGCTCCGAACCGTTCGTCGGCCGCTCCGCCATGCTTCATGGTTGTCATGGCGGGGAACGCTACATTCCCTTGGTAGATTAGGCAACCACCTAGAGGGTCTAGGAGAGTGAGGTGGCGGATGGCGCGTGCCGGACTGACGGCAGAGCGCGTGACGCGGGCGGCGGCCGACCTGGCGGACGCCGTCGGCTTCGACAACATGTCGGTCTCCGCGCTCGCGCGGAGCTTCGGCGTCAAGGACGCGAGCCTGTATTCGCACGTCAAGAACCTCAAGGACCTGCGGGAGCGGGTCGCGCTGCTGGCCGCGGGCGAGATGGTCGACCGCATCGCCGCGGCGGTCGCGGGGCGGGCCGGGCAGGACGCCCTGGCCGCCTTCGCCAACGCCTACCGTCAGTACGCTCTGGCCCATCCCGGACGCTACGCCGCGACACAGGTCTCCATCGACCCCGCCGTCCTGGCCGGTTCGGCGGCCTTCGCCCGCAACGTGGAGCTGACCTACGCCATCCTGCGCGCGTACCGGCTGTCAGAGCCGGACCTGACCGACGCGGGCCGCCTGCTGCGCAGCACCTTCCACGGGTACATCACCCTGGAGGCCAACGGCGGGTTCACCCACGTGCGCGACGTCAACGCCTCCTGGGACCGGGCCATCACCGCCCTGCACTTCCTCCTCCAGAACTGGCCCGCCACCCACCCCCACACCGAACCCTGACCCACCGGCCACCCGCCTCCCCAAGAAAGGCCCGCCGCGCACCCACACCGAATGCTGACGCGCCGGCCACTTGCCTCCCCAACAACCGGCGCGCCGCACCCCACACCGCATTCTGACGCGCCGGCCACTTGCCTCCCCAACAACCGGCGCGCCGCACCCCACACCGAATTCTGACGCGCCGGTCTCCCGCCTCCCCAACAACCGGCCCTTCGGGCTGACGGCCCGGCTTCGCCGGGTGCGATGGCTCTTCCCGCCCCACTGGACCTTTGTCCGGCGCCGAGTCGGCGGGAAGGGGGACGGCGAATCCGGCGCCGTGGTGCGGCGGGAAAACCGGTCAACGCCCCCGGTCAGGGGGTCAGGCGAACAGGCCGGTCTCGTGGCCGTCGTCTCCGGTGGGGCCCGGCTCGCCGGCGAGGCGGGTGTAGTGCTCCACGGCCGACACCGGCTGCCCGACGCCGTTGGACAGCGCGAAGTAGCCGCCGTCCACGCTGATCTGCGTGCGGTGGGCGCGCAGCGCCGCGGTCTTGGCCGGGAGGTGGGCGACCGCGTCCACCCGCGTGGTCACCTGCTCGTCGGGCACGCCGAACCCGAAGTCCTCCACCGCCTTCAGCCGTTCGAACGGCCCGGCGTCCACCGCCTGCTCCAGCACCGACAGCGGCGTCGCCGTGGCGTAGAACCGCGAGGGGGTCCACGGCTCGCCCTCGCCGAAGCAGGGGTCGGCGGCCTTCTCGAAGGCCCGCCACGCCACCCGGTGGGCCTGGATGTGGTCGGGGTGGCCGTAGAAGCCGTCGGCGTCGTAGGTCACGATCACCTGCGGCCGCACCTCGCGGACGATGCCGACCAGCTCGGCCGCGGCCAGGTCCACGTCGGCCTGCCAGAAGCAGGCCGGGTCGTCGTTGGTGGGCGCGCCCATCATGCCCGAGTCGCGCCAGCGGCCCGCGCCGCCGAGGAAGCGGTGGTCGCGCACTCCCAGCGCCGCGCAGGCCCGGGCGAGCTCGCCCACCCGGTGCTCGCCGAGACGGTCGTCGCGGTCGGCGGCGAGGTGGCGCAGCTCGGCCGGGATCACCTCGCCCTCCTCGCCGAGCGTGCAGGTGACCAGGCAGACGTGGGCGCCCTCGGCCGCGTACTTGGCCATCGTGGCGCCGGTGCCGATCGACTCGTCGTCGGGATGGGCGTGGACGAACAGAATCCGACGATCGGGCGACATGACCGACCTGCCTTTCCTTCCGTGGCTCCCAGCCGGGTCCGCCGAGGGTTCCCGCGTGCTCCGGGGTGGCGCCTCCCCGTCCGCGGAACGGCACGAGGGGCCCGAATCCGGGACCTTACTCCACGAAGGCGCCGGAACGAACCTTGACCGGCCCCGTGGAGCCCCGCACGACCAGCTCCGGCTCGTACAGCAGCTCCTCGGCGGTGACCGTCGCGCCTTCGATCTGGCTGACCAGCAGGGTGACGGCGGTCCTGCCCATGGCCTCGATCGGCTGGCGGACCGTCGTCAGCGGCGGATTGGTGCAGTTCATGAACGCCGAGTCGTCGAAGCCGACGACCGAGACGTCCTCGGGCACGGACATGCCGACCCGCCGGACGGCCCGGATGGCGCCCAGGGCCAGCGGGTCGCTGGCGCAGATCAGGCCGGTGACCCCTCGCTTGAGCAGCCGGGTGACCACCGCCTGGCCGCCCTCGGGGGAGAACAGGGTGTGCTCCACCGTGTCGAGGCCGGCCTCGAACCCGGCCTTGCGCGCCGAGGCGGTGAACGCCTCCAGCTTGCGCCGGGAGGGAATGTGGTCCTCGGGACCGAGCACCAGGCCGATGCGCTCGTGCCCGAGCGAGGCCAGGTGGCCGTAGGCCTGCTCGACGGCGACGGCGTCGTCGGTGGAGACGCGCGGGAAGTCGAGGCTGTCGGTGGCCGCGTTGACCAGCACGACGGGCAGCCGCAGCTCCAGCAGCCGGTGGTAGTGCTCGTGGGGCGCGTCGGCCTCGGCGTAGTGGCCGCCCGCGAACACCACGCCGGAGACCTGCTGCTCCAGCAGCATCTCGACGTAGTCGGCCTCCGACAGCCCGCCCGCCGTCCGGGTGCACAACACGGGCGTGAAGCCCTGCTGGGCGAGCGCGCCGCCGACCACCTCGGCCAGCGCGGGAAAGATCGGGTTGCCCAGCTCGGGCAGCACCAGCCCCACCAAGCGGGCCCGCTCACCGCGCAACTGCGTCGGCCGTTCGTACCCGAGCACGTCGAGCGCGGTCAGCACCGCCGCGCGGGTCGCCTCGGCCACCCCCGGCTTGCCGTTGAGGACCCGGCTGACCGTGGCCTCGCTGACGCCGACCTTCTTCGCCACTTCCGCAAGTCGCCGTGTCACGGCGCAATCATAGGTCGAAATCCTGCAAGTCGCTTGCGTTCGCCTGGTCGCTCAACGACATGCGTCCCAATTGGAACGTCAGCAACTTGCACTCTCTTACAGCGGCTTGCAAGTTCGGTCGGAGCGCCCTGTCAGCGGAAGATCACGCAAGGCCTGCTCCGCCGGTGACCACGGCGACGACGCGGGCGCCCGGGGCGAAGGCTCCCCGGGCCGCCAGGGCGAAGATCCCGTACATCATCTTGGCGATGTAGACGCGGTCGAGCCGCAGGCCGTGCCGCTCGTGGAAGTCCCCGGCGAACGCGTCGAGCTCGGGGGTGCGCCTGGCGTACCCGCCGAAGTGGAAGCCGCATTCGAGGCTCCAGTTCGACGTGGGCGCGCCGAACGCCTCGCGCTGCAGCCGCTCCACCTCCCCGGCCAGGTACTCCCCGCCCTTCAGCACCGGGAAGCCGACGGCCCGGCGCCCCGGCGGGAGCCCACCGGCGATGCCGGCCAGCGTCCCGCCCGTGCCGCACGCGCAGCACACCGCGTCGAACCCCCCGGCGGCGGCGAGCTGGGCGTCGATCTCGGCGGGCAGCTCGGCGCAACCCCGGGCGGCGAGGGCGTTGCTGCCGCCCTCGGGGAGCAGGTAGAACTCGCCCCACTCGGCCCGCAGCCGGGCGATGGTCTCAGGGGTGTGCTTGGCGCGGTAGGCGGTGCGGTCGAGGTAGGTCAGCCGCATCCCGCGGGCGGCGGCGCCGGCCAGTGCCGGGTTGAGCGGCAGGTGCTCCTCGCCGCGGATCACCCCGATGGTCGCGAACCCGAACCGGCGGCCGGCCGCGGCGGTGGCCCGGATGTGGTTGGAGTAGGCCCCGCCGAAGGTCAGCAGCGTGCCGTGCCGCAGGCGGGCGGCCTCGGCCAGGTTGTACTTGAGCTTGCGCCATTTGTTGCCGGGAAGCTCGGGGTCGAGCAGGTCGTCCCGCTTGAGGAACAGGCGCACGCCGCCGAGCCGGTCGTCGCGGAGCTCCGCGATCGGGCTCGGCGTCCGCGGCGCCCCGTCACCCCGCCCGGCGTCGTCGTCCACAGGCCCAGCTTGGCACGCGACGAGCGGTGAGAGGGGGTCGGTAGGCTACCGACGGCCCTTCGAAACCTGAGGAGATGCGCGTCATGCGTGCTGTCGATGCCTTCCGCACGGCCTACGGCCGCGAGCCCGAGCGTGTCTGGCACGCCCCGGGGCGGGTCAACCTGATCGGCGAGCACACCGACTACAACGACGGGTTCGTGCTGCCGTTCGCGGTGCCCTGGGGCGTCACCGCCGCCGTCGCCCTCCGCGATGACGACACCATCCGGCTGCTGTCCCTTCAGGCTTCAGGCGGCGACGAGGCCCGGGTGCCCGAGCCGCTGGTGATCACCGACTTCGAGCAGGCCGAGGGGTGGGCGCGGTACGTCGTCGGCGTCTTCTGGGCGCTGCGGCAGGCCGGGCACGATGTGCGCGGCGCCGACGTGGTGATCGACGGCGACGTGCCGCGGGGGGCCGGGCTGTCCTCCAGCGCCGCGCTGGAGGTCTCGGTGGCCATGGCCTTGGACGACCTGCACGGGCTCGGCCTGTCCCGGCTCGACCTCGCGCTGCTGTCGCAGAAGGCCGAGAACGACTTCGTCGGCATGCCCTGCGGCATCATGGACCAGGCCGCCTCCGCCCTGAGCCAGGAAGGCCACGTCCTGTTCATGGACTGCCGCAGCCTGGCGACGCGGGCCGTCCCGCTCGATCTGGCCTCCGAGGGGCTGCAGATCCTCATCATCGACACCGGCGTGCACCACGAGCTGGCCGACGGCCAGTACGCCCGCCGCCGCCGCGACTGCGAGAGCGCCGCCGCCCGTCTCGGGGTCAAGGCACTGCGCGACGTGACCGACCTGGCCGCCGCCCTGTCGCGCCTTTCGGGCGACGAGCGCAAGCGCGTACAGCACGTCGTCACCGAGGACCATCGGGTGGAGGCGCTGGTCGGGTTGCTGCGGGCCGGCGCCGTGCGCGAGATCGGCGCCCTGCTCAACGCCTCGCACCTGTCGCTGCGCGACCAGTACGAGGTGTCCTGCCCCGAGCTGGACGTGGCGGTCGAGGCGGCCGTGCGCGGCGGCGCGCGCGGCGCGCGCATGACCGGCGGCGGGTTCGGCGGGTCGGCGATCGCCCTGGTCGCCGACGACCGTGCCGATCAGGTGCGCGAGGAGGTCACCAGGGCCTACGAGGAGCGGGGCTGGGCCGCTCCGCGGTTCTTCCCGGCCAGCCTCGCCCCGGGGGCGCACCGCCTCGCTTAGCGATCGCCCTCAGCGAGCGGAGGCCGGCGGACGCCCCCAGTGCAAGAGGGGACCAGGGACCCCAGTGCGAGAGGGGGCCAGGGGACGTCCCCAGCGGGAAGTGAGGCCGGCGGACGCCTCCGGTGCGAAACGAGGCCGGCGGGCGCCGTCAGCGGGTGGCGGGGCCAATCAGGTCGCGGGAGTCGTCAACGGGAGGCGGGGCCGGTCAGGTCGCGGGAGTCGTCAACGGGAGGCGGGGCCGGTCAGGTCGCGGGACGCCCTGGCGCTCCCGCGGCCGGCGGGAAGGGTCTGCGGCCCGCGCCCGCGGCGCGGCCGGGTCTCGACGAGGAAGCGCGCGGTGAGGCCGCTGGCCTCAAGGACGCGCCGCACGGGCGAGGAGGGCTCCGCGAGCCGTAGTTCGCCACCCAGCACCACCGAGCGCCGCCGGGCGGCCAGCAGGGCGCCGAGCCCGCTGGCGTCCATGAAAGTGACCTTGGAAAGGTCGACGATGAGCCGCGGGTGCGGCAACTGGAGCAGGCCGATCAGGCGCTCTTTGAGCTCGAGGGAACAGGCGATGTCGATGTCCCCGCTGACGCGGCACACCACCGCGTCGGCCAGGACGTTCACGGACAGGTCCATCACAGGACCTCCAATCGGACGCCGGGCGGTTCGCGGTCGAGCGGACCGCCCTTCTTGCGTCCTTCGAATGACGGCGGCGTCGCCGCCGTCACGTGAGCCTTGCGGCTGCGTGATCAGAGCGGGCGAACCTGCTCCGCCTGGGGGCCCTTCGGGCCGCGAGTCGTCTGGTAGTCCACACGCTGGTTCTCCTCGAGGCTGCGGTAGCCCGCGGCGTCGATCGCGGAGTAGTGCACGAAGACGTCGGCGCTGCCGTCATCGGGAGCGATGAACCCGAAGCCCTTTTCGGCGTTGAACCACTTGACGGTTCCCTGAGCCATGAAACTGATCTCCTCTGAGACGATCTACGAGGTCCACAACGTGACACCCCGAGTTGTTCAGCGACCGACCGCCCCTTGAAACACGTGCTTCGCACGGTGGAACGCCCGCTGTAAGAACTCCGCAGGCGCTGCTAAACGTTAACGAACCTCTACTACAACCGATCCCCATTCAACACCATGCGGCCCGAGAAGGCGAACGGTGACCCCGGGAATTTCCGGGCCTTCTACGCGCCGAGCGGAGGGAAGGCGGGGGTGCGGCGCTCCAGGAAACTCGCGACGCCCTCGGCGAAGTCGGGCCGGGTGAAGGACTCCAGCATCAGGCGCACGGCCTCGGACTCCGACTCCGCGAGGGACCGCCCCCAGTCGCCCCAGACCTGCCGTTTGATCACGGCCATCGAGGCCGGCGAGCTGTGGGCGGCCAGCTCCCGGGCGTAGGCCAGGGTCTCCTCCAGCAGCCGCTCCCCCGGCACGACCCGGTTGGCCAGGCCCAGTTCGCCGGCCTCGGCGCCGGTGAACGTGCGGCCGGACAGCAGCAGGTCCATCGCCCTGGGCTGGCCGATGAGCCGGGGCAGGATCCACGCCAGGCCGTACTCGGCGATCAGGCCGCGCCGGGCGAAGGCGGTGGTCCACTTGGCCTCGGCGGCGGTGAAGACCAGGTCGCATACCAGCGCGTGCACCATGCCGAGCCCGGCGCAGGCGCCGTTCACGGCCGCGATGACGGGCTTGCGGATGGTCGTCGGGTGGGTGGTGGGCCGCTTGTCCGGCTCGACGTCGTAGGAGCCGTCCTGGACGGCGGCGAGGGTCTGGAAGTCCGCCCCGGCGCAGAAGCCCTTCCCGGCGCCGGTGACCACGACGACCCGTACCCCGGGGTCGCACTCGGCCTGCTCCAGCAGGTCGAAGTAGCGCCTGCCCATGGCGTCGGTCCACGCGTTCAGCCGGTCGGGCCGGTTGAAGGTGAGCGTCAGCACGCCCTCGTCCAGGGACGACAGCACCAGATCGGACATGGAACCTCCAGCGGGGCCGGTACAGAACAACGTTCTACACCAGTCTGCCCGACCGGGGCGGCCCGGTCATCCCTCGTAGTCGCTCTTGCGAGGATGGTGGACGAACGCCGGGGAGAGCTGCACGTCGTCGTAGTACCGGTGGAAGACCGGCGTGAGCGAGCCGGACAGGGGCGGGACGATCCACGACCAGTCGGCCGGGCAGATGCGTCCCGAGCGCTCCTCACGCTCGAGGTGGGACATGAACCGGCGCGACTCGGTGTGGTGGTCGGTGATCGTCACCTGCGCCCGCTCGAAGGAGTGCAGCACGGCGACGTTCAGCTCGACCAGCGCCCGGTCCTTCCAGAGCGTGCGCTCGTTGGAGGTGTCCAGGCCGAGCCGGCGGCCCACGACCTCCAGCTTGTCGTACCGGTCGGTGTCGGCCAGGTTGCGCGCGCCGATCTCGGTGCCCATGTACCAGCCGTTGAACGGCGCGCACGGGTAGCAGACACCGCCGATCTCCAGGCACATGCCGGAGATCGCCGGGACGGCGTGCCAGCGGAGCCCGAGCTCGGCGAACCAGGGGAACACCGGGTGGACCAGCGGCACCTCCAAGATCGCGTCCGCGGGGACGGTGGCCAGCAGCGGCGGACGGCCGCCCGCCTCGATGACCAGCGGCAGCACGTCGAAGTCCGTCCCCGGCCCGCCGGACCACCCCAGGCGGCGGGCCATGGCGGTGAGGTCGGCGTTGCGCGCGTCGCCCGCCAGGATGCTCCCGTCCAGCGCGCGGTACCCCGCGTACCGGATGAGCTGCTCGTTCAGGATGCGCGGCCCGGGACGGCCCGGCCGGTCGGGGGCGAAGACGGTGATGGTGGGGCGGATGCGCCCTTCGTTGGTCGCCTCGCGCAGGTGGGCGACCGACTCCACCGCCACCCCCTCCGCGGTGTCGACGTGGCGGCGGTCGCGCACCCGCAGCGAGTGCCAGTACAGCCGGCCGATGCACCGGTTGCTGTTGCGCCAGGCGACGCGCGCCCCGTAGGCCAGTTCGTCGGCGGTGTGGGTATAGGTGCCCCAGGCGTCGATCTCGGCCAGCACCTGGTGCAGGCGGGGCCAGAACGGGCCGGCCGAGGGGTTCTCGGCGTGGAACAGCCGCAGGAACTTCTCCGCCTCCTGCGGGTCGGCCAGGCCGTCGCCGCCGCCGGGGCGATGGAGGGGCAGCGCCACAGGAGCGCGAGAGGCCGGCGGGCAGGCTCGGTCCCGCTCATGGATCGACACGGGAACTGCGCTCCGTCCGGGGGGAGACAGTGGGACATCCTCCTGCGAGGGTGAGGGCGCCTGGGCGCCCTCTGCCTCAGGGGACGGCGCGGGAGTCGAACGACCCCGACGCAGCGCCGCGACAGCTGACTTTACCGGAAGTCGGACCCTCAGAAACCCCAACACTGGACAACCGCCACATCGGTCACATGGGTATCAGAACGCTTCCGGGAGCTCTGACGCCCTGGAGGCGGCGGCCTTTCCCGCCGCCGTCGGCACGGATCCGCGGCAGCCGCACGTCGTGTTCCGGGCGAGCTCGGTGACTCTCAGCGTCGATGCGCCTGCAGAGTGACACGAAGCACGGCAAGACCACATCTTGGGCCATCGAGTGGGATTTGTCCTGCCAAATCGCAGACGGGTCGGTGTCCAAGAACGGCGACAGCCCCAGGGGGACTCCCCCTGGGGCTGCATGGTGGCTCCCGCGATAGGACTCGAACCTATAACCTGCCGGTTAACAGCCGGCTGCTCTGCCGATTGAGCTACACGGGATCGTTCGTTTCGCGCCTTGCGGGAAGGGCGTTGGCCCTTCCTTGCGGCGCGGAACTAGATTAGCGCATTCCGAGGGGTGCGTGTCGCACCCAGATCGTCCCCGGCCGCGGGGAGGCACCGCCCCGGGCCGGAGCCTGCGGTGTCGCTCCCCCGCAAGCTTCCGCGCGCCGGGAAGATAACCGCCCGCAGCCGGGGTAGGGGAAGCCCAGAGCGGGGGAGCCAGCGGCACGCGGGAGGTAGAAGATGCGATATCGATTCACGTTCGCCGTAGGCCTGGCCATCGGGTACGTCCTCGGCAGCAAGGCCGGACGAGAGCGGTACGAACAGATCAGGCGGCTGGCGCAGCGCGTCGCCGACAATCCCATGGTCCAGCAGGCCGCGGGCGTGGCGGGGGCCCAGGCGTCCAAGGCGGCCGAGGTGACCAAGCACAAGCTGGGCGACGTGCTCGGCGACCGGGTGCCGTTCCTGCACAGGAACGGCTGGAGCGTCGTCAAGGACGACACCGGCACCGGCTGGCCGGACAGCGAGATGGACCGCGTCACCTGACCGGCGCACCCGGAGACGGCCCGCGTGAAACCCCCGCGCACGGGCCGTCTCCGCATGTTGCGGGTCCCCGCGCACGGGTTGGTCTCCGCAAGTCCCGGGCACGGGTCGGTCTCCACATGCCGCAGGCCCCCGGGGGCGAGGCCGTCCGCGGTACGTGCGCGGACGGGCCGTCGCCGCGGCCGTGCGGGCGGCGGGTCAGACGCCGAGCGTGCGGCGCAACCGCTCCAGGGCCTGCTCCGCCGCGGCCCGCAGGCCGGGGTCGGACGGGTCCAGGCCGGGGTCGAACACGAACTCCCACTCGGCGGTGTCCTGACCGGGCACCCGGCGGGCGACCAGCCGCACTCCCCCGCGCTCGCCGAGGCGGACGTGCCGGTTGACCAGGATGGAGGAGGTCACCCGCTCGCGCACGGCCTCGGGCAGCCGGCCGGGGTCGGGCAGTTCCACCCGCCGGCGGGCGCCGTCGGTGCCGACGACCAGCAGGCCCTCCTCGTCCCACTGCGCCCGGTCGACCCGGTACCAGGGCAGCGTCTCGCCGGCCGGCAGGCGCAGCGCGCGGTCGGTGGCGACGACGTACCCGCCGTCCGGCGTCCGCGCGTGGACCAGCACCCGCTCGCCGGGCTCCAGCCGCACGCCGGCCTCCGGGGGGAGGCCTTTGGTGCCCCAGGGAAATCGCATGGGTGAAAGCTACCCGGCCCGCCGGTGCGGGGCCGCACGCGGGCGGCCCGGCGCTCATCCGGCGAGCAGGTCCAAGGTGAGGGCGGCCGACCAGGAGAAGTCGCGGCACCCCCGTCCCATGCCGTCGAAGGGGTCGAAGCACTCACGGAACCCCGCCTGGCGCACCAGGCGAAGGGTGGCGGTCGCGAGCAGCCTCTCCAGGGCCCCGAGGCCGTGCCCGGCCGCGGCCTGCCGCAGCAGCCAGTTGGTGTTCACCCACGACGGCCCGCGCCAGTATGTCTCCCGGTCGAACTGCAGCGCCCGCACCTCGCAGCTCGGCACCGGGTAGCCGCTCGGGCCGAGGAAGCACGACTCCAGCAGCTGGACCAGCGGCCCGACGATCGTCGCGGGCATGCCCGGGTCCAGCAGCGGGCCGAACCCGCCGATCGTGCGGATCGGGATGAGCGACCCGGCGCGCAGATCGCGCGCGTAGAACGCGCCCTCCCACAGGCGGGCCAGCAGCCCGCCGCGGATCCGCTCGGCGGCCTCCTCGAACGGCCGGCCGTCGGCCCCGATGACCCCGGCCAGGTCGGCCAGCGCCAGGCAGGAGGCCAGCCAGATGCCGTTGAACATCGGGTCCTCGACGGCGAAGGGGTGCTCGTCGCGCAGGTAGCCCGGGCCGTACCCGGCGTCGCGGTAGCGCAGGGCCAGCCAGACCCAGCGGTCGTGGTGGCTGTCGGAGCGCCAGTCCTCCAGCCCGCAGGCGTAGCCGACCATGGGCAGCGCGGCCAGCGGGGCGTCCCAGGCGGGGCTGTCGTCCAGGCCGGACTCCCAGGGATGGACGATCGCCGCCAGGCCCTCGCCGCCGAGGTCGCGGGCGGAGGCCAGGTACCGGTGCTGGGCCACCAGGCACGGCCAGGTCCTGCGGACGAACGCGAGCGCCGCGTCGCGGTCACGGGCGTAACGCCAGATCCACCACACCGCGCAGGCGTGGAGCGGCGGCTGGGTGAGGCCGGAGGTGGGCACCCCGCGCGGCGCGGCGGCGCACTCCCCCGAACGCCAGATCGACGGCCCCGGGTAGTAGGAGTCCCTGACGGCCGGGTCGAAGACGATGTGCGGCACCATGCCGGTGCTCCACTGCCCGGCGAACAGGCTCAGCAGCTCCTCGCAGGCGCGCGACCACCGGCGCCGCGCCAGGCCGATCGCCACGAACGCCGAATCCCAGCTCCACTGGTGGGGGTAGCGCCCCACCGAGGGGACGGTGGCCGTTCCCGTCCAGTTCGCGTCAAGCACGTCGAGTGCGGCCTGCTCGAGCGCGGTGTCCTCGTCGAGCGCGGACCGCGCGTCCATCGGCTCGGCGGCAGGAGGGGCGTCCCTGCCGTCCCTCCTCCCTGGTCCCCGCGGGCCCCCGTGCTGATGGGCCCGCGCCCGTCCGGGGCCTATGGCCTTGACGGCCCTGGACGGGCGCGGGAGGTCTCAGTCGAGGTAGTCGCGCAGCATCTGCGCCCGCGTCGGGTGACGTAACTTGGCCAGCGTCTTGGACTCGATCTGGCGGATGCGCTCGCGGGTGACCCCGAACTCCCTGCCGACCTCCTCCAGCGTCCTCGGGTGCCCGTCGGACAGCCCGAAGCGGAGCTGGATGATGCGCTGCTCGCGGTCGGAGAGAGTGGCGAGGATGTCGTCGAGCTGGTCCTGCAACATGATGAACGCCGCCGCCTCGATGGGCACCACGGCGTCGGCGTCCTCGATGAAGTCGCCGAGGTCGGAGTCCTCCTCGCCGATCGGCGACTGCAGGGACACCGGCTCCTGCGCGATGCGCTGGATCTCCACCACGCGGTCCACGGGGAGGTCCATCTCCATCGCGATCTCCTCGGGAGCGGGCTCCCGGCCGAGATCCTGGTGGAGCTGGCGCTGCACGCGGACCAGCTTGTTGATCGTCTCGACCATGTGCACGGGAATTCGAATCGTCCGCGCCTGGTCGGCGATCGCCCGGGTGATGGCCTGGCGAATCCACCACGTGGCGTAGGTGGAGAACTTATATCCCTTGGTGTAGTCGAATTTCTCGACCGCGCGGATCAGCCCGAGGTTGCCCTCCTGGATGAGATCGAGGAAGAGCATTCCGCGGCCCACATAGCGTTTGGCGATGGACACCACGAGCCGCAGGTTGGCCTCGATGAGCCGCTGCTTGGCCCGGACGCCCTCCCAGACGAGCTCCTCGAACTCGGGCTTGACCAGCCGTATGCCGATGTCGCACAGTTTGTCCTCGGCGAACAGGCCGGCTTCGATCGCCTTCGCCAGCTCCACCTCCTCCTCCGCCGTCAGGAGCGGCACGCGGCCGATCTCCCGCAGGTAGATGCGGACGAGGTCGCTGGTCGGCGCCCGCTTGCCGACATCCTCCTCATCGGGCCGGACGGTGTCGTCGTCGCCTTGCGGCTCGAGCACCTCCACACCCTTTTCGGCGAGCATCCGCACGACACGCTCCAGCGCGTCGGCCGGCAACTCGGAGCGGTCGAGCGCGGCGGCGACGTCGTCGACGGTGACGCTGCCGCGCTCCTTTCCTCTCGCGACGAGATCCGCCACCTGGTCTACTACCGACGGCGGTCCACTTGGCAGCACCGATGCACCCACGGTGCATAGTCTGCGGTATAGGGGCGGTAAAAGGGCAGGCCTATTTTTGTCACCCGAGGTAAGGCCGGAGCCATTACCGAATTGAGATCGGACAAAGAGTTTGGCTGCTCTGAGAAGCGGAAAGTAAGGTTAATTACGCTCCGACGGCGCGTTCTCTTAAGACCCGGCGTTGTTGTTCGAGCGCCACCAGTTCCCCGAAGAGGCGGTTGTAGTCCTGCTGCTGCTCAACAGGGTTGAGGCGCTCCATCTTGGCCTTGATCTGCACCAGCGCCCTGGTGACGGCGATCTCGGCGAGCCGGGCCAGCACGGCCTGGCCGTAGCGCTCTTCGCCGGCCAGGTCGGCCCGCACCGGATCGACCGCGAACCTGGTCGCCAGGGCGCGCAGGCCGTCGTCCTCGGTGGCGGCGAGCAGCATGTCGACCCACTCGCGCCCGCCGGGGCCGCCCGCGACCGTGCCGCCCGCCGCCGTGACCAGGCCGTACAGGGCGACGTGCTCGGGCACGGTGAACGCCCCGGCCCCGAGGGCGTCGAACTCGGGCCCCATGAGCGCGGGACGCTGCACCGCGAGCTTCAGCGCCTCCGCCTCGATGCGGACCACCGGGTCGGCGGAGTCGGCCGGCGGGGGCGCGCTCGCCCGCCGTGCGGGCCGTTCGGACGCCGCCCTGCCCCCCGCGCGGCCCGCGACCTCCTGGATGCGCCGCAGCACCAGCCGCTCGTCCATGAAGCCGAGCCAGCGGTCGAGGTCGACGGCGTACCTGCCGCGCAGCGCGGAATCCTTGATGCCGGCCACCAGCGGGGCGGCGGCGTCCAGGGCGGCCAGGCGGCCCTCGTTGGTGGTCAGCTCGTAGCGCGAGATGACGCTGCGGATGGCGAACGCGAACAACGGCTCACGGGCGGCGACCAGATCGCGGACGGCGGCGTCGCCATGCTTGACCCGCAGGTCGCACGGGTCGAGCCCGTCGGGCTGCACGGCCACGAAGGTCTGGGTGACGAACTTCTGCTCGTCGGCGAAGGCGCGCAGGGCGGCCTTCTGACCGGCGGAGTCGCCGTCGAAGGTGAACACCACCTCGCCGCGGAACTCGGCCTGGTCGAGCAGCAGGCGGCGCAGCACCTTGATGTGCTCCTCGCCGAAGGAGGTGCCGCAGGTGGCGACCGCCGTCGGCACGCCGGCCAGGTGGCAGGCCATGACGTCGGTGTAGCCCTCGACGACGACGGCCTGGGAGCGCTTGGAGATCTCGCGCTTGGCCAGGTCGATGCCGTACAGCACCATGCTCTTCTTGTAGATCGGGCTCTCGGGGGTGTTGAGGTACTTGGGCCCGTCGTCGCCGTCGAGCAGTTTGCGCGCGCCGAAGCCGATCACGTCGCCGGTGATGTCGCGGATGGGCCAGACGAGCCGGCCGCGGAACCGGTCGACCGGCCCGCGGCGCCCCTCGCGGGCCAGGCCGCCCTTGATCAGCTCGTTGGCGGTGAACCCCCGGCCCAGCAGGTGGCGGGCGAGGCGATCCCACTCGGATGGGGCGAAGCCGACCCCGAAGTGCTCGGCGTCGACGCGTTCGAAGCCCCGCTCGGACAGGAAGCGGCGGCCGGGCGCCGCCTCGGGGGTCTCCAGTTGGGCGGCGTAGAACTCGGCGGCGGCCCGGTGGGCCTCGATGAGCCGGCTGCGCTCGCCCTGCTCGCGCCCGGGGACGTACCCGCCCTGCTCGTAGCGGAGCTGGATGCCCGCGCGCTGCGCCAGCCGCTCGATCGCGTCGGCGAACGACAGCAGCTCCAGCTTGCGGACGAAGGTGATGACGTCGCCGCCCTCGCCGCAGCCGAAGCAGTACCAGTAGCCGCGGGAGGGGGTGACGTTGAACGAGGGGGACTTCTCCTCGTGGAAGGGGCACAGGCCTTTGAGATTGCCGCCGCCGGCGTTGCGAAGCTGGATGTGCTCCCCCACGACGTCGGCGATCGATGAGCGCTCTCGCACGAGCGCGATGTCCTCGTCACTGATCCGCCCTGCCACGCCGCGAGTCTACGACTCGGCGCCGACACTCCGCTCCGGCGGCCGTCCCGGCTTGGCGGGAGCCGCCGGGGCCGGACACCGCGCGCCCCGGAGCGTCAGGGGTCGTCGTGCCGGCGTGACCGGCCGGTTACCGTCGGTTCCATCCCAAGATGGGGGATTTTCGGCGAATAAGCGGTGATGGTGGCGAAGGTCGGTTACAAAGGGAACGCTCATATCGGTAACGTCTGGCGGGTGGAGATCATGCGATCGGGGCGACTGGCCGCCATCGGAGCGGCCGTGCTGGTCAGCGCCGCCTGTGCGGCCCCCGGCGGGGTGGCCGGCATCAGCACGCTGCCGCCCGCGCCACCCATGCAGGACGTGGCGGCGACCGGGGCCGCGACCGGCACGCCGGACGCGCTTCCCAGCCCCGACGTCTCGCCCACCGGCGAGGGCGGCACGGAGATCGACGCCGCCACCCTGAAGCCGACCCCGTCGGCCTCTCCCGGCTCTCCCGGCGACGTCAGGCCGCCGCGCGGCGACGACCCTGTCCGCGTGCCCCCGCCGAGGCTGTCGCGGTTCACCTACGTCTTCCCGGTCCGCGGGTGCCGGGTCAGCTACGCCCGCAAGCAACTCGTGCTGCCCAAGACCACCATCTGGGCGGGCAAGGGCTGCTCGTACGTCTCCCCGGTCGGCGGCGTCGTGCACGAGGTGAGCACGACCGACCGCTGGAGGCCGGCCACCGACCACGGGACCGACCGCGAGGGCCGGTTCGTGTCCGTCCTCGGCGACGACGGGGTGCGCTACTTCGGCGGGCACCTCGACACCGTCGAGGCGGGCGTCCGGCCGGGGACGCGCGTCGCCGCGGGCCAGGTGCTCGGGCGCGTCGGCGACTCGGGCGACGCGCGGGGCCAGGGGGCCAACCTGTACTTCTCGGTGTCCTGGGCGACCGCCTCGCGCTACTGGTGGGTGCGCCGCGGGATGGTCGATCCGTGGACCTACCTGGACGCGTGGCTGCACGGCAATCCGACCCTGTCCCCCGCCGAGCAGGTGGCGGCGGCGCGCGCCCGGCTCGGCGCCACGCCCGCCTGCCGCACGCTGTGCGCCTCCAAGCCGGTCAAGAAGAAGCCCACGCCGGTCCCCACCCAGACCGCCGACCCCGACTCCGTCACCACCGGCTGAGGCCACACGTGGTGGACCGGCCGGCGGAGGCCACCGCCCCTGCCGGCCGCTCCGGGTCGCCATGCGTCCGCGCGTGCGGCGCCGGCCCTCGTCAGGGAGCGCCGATCCTCGCCGCGATGATCGGGGCCAGGCGGTCGGCGATCTTGACGTGCCCCGCGTCGTTCGGGTGCACGGAGTCGCTGAGGTCGGCGCTGGTCAGCCAGCCCTCGGTGTTGACGTAGAAGACGTTGGGGTCGCCGCCGTCGTTGAGCGCCTTGACCGCGGCCTGGGTCTGGGCGACGAACTTCGCGCGGAAGGTCTCCATCGCGAAGATCGTCGCGTACGGGTACTTCGCCCGCACCTCGCGCAGCAGGTTGGTGTAGGAGGCCTGGAACTCCGGGGTGTGCACGCCGTGGCCGGAGTCGTTGGTGCCGAGGTTGATGACCACCACGTTGGCCTGGTAGCGGGAGAAGTCCCAGTCCGGGGTCGCCGCGTTGGGGTTCAGCTTGAGGAACTGCCGCTCCAGCCCCACGCATCCGTCGGCTGTGGCGACCAGGCAGGCGCCGCCCTGGGCGATCTGCGTGTGCCGCACGTGGAGCCGCTCGCCGACCAGCCACCCGTACGCCGTCAGCGCGTTCTTGGAGGTGGTGGTCCCCACGGTGATCGAGTCGCCGACGAACTCCAGCAGCGTCGAAGGCACGTTCGCGCGGAAGGTGCTCGCGCCCGCGTCCAGGACCAGTCCCTGGAACACCGCGTCGCCGTGGTAGGACCCGGCGACGACGCGGTAGGAGACGCGCAGCGTGTGGTCGCCCGCCCGCAGCGGCGTCGAGGTGAGGTTCACCGTGCCGCTGACGTTGGTGCGGTAGACGAACGGGGCGCCGTCGATGCTGTAGTACAGGTCGATGGCGCCGCGCTGCTTGAGCTTGACCGTCGTCCCGGTGAAGCCGGTGGTGAAGTAGGCGCCCGCCCAGTACGGCGTGTAGGCCGCCGGGTTGCGGGTGTCCCAGCGGCCGGTGAAGGAGATGTTGGCGTCCGTCGGCGAACCGTCGCCGGTCGCCGCCGTCGCCGGGAGCGGCGCGACGCCGCCGATGACCAGGGCCGTCACCGCCCCCATGATGAGAGCTCTGAACCTCGGCATGTGATCGTCCTCGCTCGTGGCGGAGCCCGCCGCGTCCGGCCGCGGCACGGCGCCGGGTGGGGGAAGGATCAGGACGTGATGATCGGTCTTCGACGCTAGGTCGGCTCGCGCGGCGCGGCAACGGCCGCGGGGCCGCCCGCACCCGCCGCCCCGGCTCTTCCCCAGCTCACCCGGCGGCCCGCCGCCGCGCGGCCGTGTAACTTACAGCCGGGGCGGCGGGCGCCAGGCGAGCGGAACATCAGGACGACGGACGCCGGCGTGGCCGGACCAGGACGTCAGACGCCGGCGTGGCCGGGCCGGCGCGCCGGGCGGGGCGGTGGGGGTCAGGCGCGGGAGCTGAGTGAGCGGTGCAGGGCGACGGCGCTGACGTCGGTGAGCGAGGCGATCTGGTCGACCACCACCCGCAGCCGGGCGGCGTCGTCGGCCGCTCCGGCGAAGGCCGGGCGCAGGGCGGGCTCCAGCGTCCCGGGCGCGCCCAGCATGATCATGGACGCCAGCTCCGCGATGAGGTCGCGCTGGCGCGCCTGGTTGGCGTGGTGGTCCTCCCGGGACATCACGTAGTGCGCCGTGACCCCCTTGAGCAGCGCGCACTCCAGCCGGGTGACCCGGGGCACGATCAGGTCGGCGCCGTACCGGGTGCGGCCCCGGCCGTAGGCGCTGGTCGTCGCCTCCTGCGCCGACAGGCAGAACCGGCCGATCAGGGCGCTGGTGAAGGACTTCAGCGCCACCAGGTCGGCCATGGTCTCCTCGAACCGCGCCGGCCACAGCGGCGCGGCCACCAGGTGGGCCAGCGTCTCCTCCAGCTCGGTGAGGCAGGAGTCGCCCGCGTACCACTTCAGCGTGCGCTCGCACACCTCGCGCCGCTCCCCCGCGTCGAACAGCAGTTCCGGGGTGAGGTGCCCGGAGTGCAGCGCGTCCTCCAGGTCGTGCACGGAGTAGGCGACGTCGTCGGACCAGTCCATGACCTGCGCCTCGAAGCTGACCCTGCCCTCGGGCGCGCCCTGCCTCGCCCAGTCGAAGACGGGCAGGTCGTCGGGGTAGACGCCGAACTTCGGGCCGTGCGCGGAGGTCCAGGGGTACTTCAGGGACGAGTCGAGCGTCGCGCGGGTGAGGTTCAGCCCGGCGCTGCGGCCGTCGCCGGTGAGGACCTTGGCCTCCAGGCGGGTCAGCAGGCGCAGGCTCTGGGCGTTGCCCTCGAAGCCGCCGCACCGGGCCGCCAGCTCGTTGAGCGCCGTCTCGCCGTTGTGCCCGAACGGCGGATGGCCCAGGTCGTGGGCGAGACAGGCGGTCTCGACCAGGTCGGGGTCGCAGCCGAGCGCCTTGCCCAGCTCCCGGCCGATCTGCGCGCACTCCAGCGAGTGGGTCAAGCGGGTGCGCGGGATGTGGCGGCCATGGTCGGGGATCTCACCCGGGCCGACGACCTGCGTCTTCGCGGCGAGCCGCCGCAGCGCAGAGCTGTGCAGTACCCGCGCCCGGTCGCGCTCGAACGCGCTGCGCTCAGGGTTGCCGGGAGGTTCCGGCACCCATCTGGCCTGGTCGAAGTCGTCGTAGCGTGTCATCGGTAGCGGGGATGCTACCCCCGCTATGGGTCGTGCATGACAAACATGCAGGAAACTCACGATGTCCGGACGCATTTCGTCTTCCCCCGCAGGTCAGGCGGCCCGTGAGTAACCCCTGCCCCGGCCGTCGCCACCCCTGTCCGGCCGGAGGAGGCCCCTTCGGCCGGACAGGGCCTGGGACGGAAGCCGGGCCGTCGCGCGAAGCGGACGAGCGACGGCCGGCGGATCCGGGCTCCGCGCACAACCCGGGCGGGGCGCGGTCAGCGGGAGTCGGACTCCTCGCGGGGCAGCGCCGCGCGTCCGGCCTCCAGCCGGGCGACCGGGACGCGGAACGGCGAGCAGGACACGTAGTCCAGGCCGATGTCGTGGCAGAAGCGCACCGACTCGGGGTCGCCGCCGTGCTCGCCGCAGATGCCGATCTTGAGGTCGGGACGGGCGGCGCGGCCCTCCTCGACGGCGATGGACATCAGCCGCCCGACGCCGCCGCGGTCGATGCTCTCGAACGGGGAAACCCCGAAGACGCCCAGCTCCAGATAGCGCGAGAAGAACGCGGCCTCGACGTCGTCCCGGGAGAACCCCCAGGTCATCTGGGTGAGGTCGTTGGTGCCGAAGGAGAAGAAGTGCGCGGCCTCGGCGATCTGGCCGGCGGTCAGCGCCGCGCGCGGCACCTCGATCATCGTGCCGATCGCGGCCTCGACGCCGTTCTCCGCCAGGATGCCCCGCGCCTCGTCCCGGACGTGCTCCAGCTCCTGCACGGCCCCGACCAGCGGGATCATGATCTCGGCCCGGGGGTCGCCGCCCGCGGCGCGGCGCTCGGCCACCGCCTCGGCGATCGCGCGCACCTGCATGGCGAACAGCCCGGGGATCACCAGCCCGAGCCGCACGCCGCGCAGGCCGAGCATCGGGTTCTCCTCGTGCAGCCGCTTGACCGCCGCGAGCAGCCTGCGGTCGCGGGCCGTGGCCTGCTCACCGGCCAGCGCGACCTTCACCGACAGGGCGGTGAGGTCGGGCAGGAACTCGTGCAGGGGCGGGTCGATCAGGCGGACCGTCACCGGCAGGCCGTCCATCGCCGCGAAGATGCCCGCGAAGTCGGACCTCTGCAGCGGTTCCAGCGCGTCGAGCGCCGCCTGGCGCTCCTCCCCCGAGACGGCCAGGATGAGGTCCTCGACGAGCCGGCGGCGCTCGCCGAGGAACATGTGCTCGGTGCGGCACAGGCCGATGCCCTCCGCGCCGAACCCGCGCGCCCGCGCGGCGTCCTCGGGGGTGTCGGCGTTGGCCCGCACCGCGAGGCGGCGCCGCTCGTCGGCGTGGACCATGACGCGGTGCACGGCCTGGATCAGGTCGTCGGAGGTGTCGCCGGCGCCCTCGAAGTACTGGACGACGGGCGAGGCCATGACGGGCACCTCCCCGCGGTACACCTCGCCGGTGGAGCCGTCGATGGAGATCACCTCGCCCTCCTCGACCACCACGCCGCCGGGGGCGGTGAAACGCCGGCCCGCGGGGTCCACCTCGATCTGCTCGGCGCCGCACACGCAGGTCTTCCCCATGCCGCGGGCGACGACGGCGGCGTGCGAGGTCTTGCCGCCCCTGCTGGTCAGCACGCCACGGGCGGCGATCATGCCCGCCAGGTCGTCCGGGGTCGTCTCGCGGCGCACCAGGATGACCTCCTCACCCCGCGCGGTCAGCTCCTCGGCGCGTTCGGAGGAGAACACCGCCCTGCCCACGGCCGCGCCCGGCGAGGCGTTCATGCCCTTGGCGATCGGGCTGAGGCGGCCGTGCCCGGCGAACCTCGGGAACATGAGCTGGGCGAGCTGGTCGCCGGAGACGCGTTCGAGCGCCTCGTCCATGTCGATCAGGCCCTGGTCGACGAGCTGGGTCGCGATGCGGAACGCCGCCTCGGCGGTGCGCTTGCCTACACGGGTCTGCAGCATCCACAGCTTGCCGCGTTCGATGGTGAACTCGATGTCGCACAGGTCGCGGTAGTGGTTCTCCAGCGTCCGCATGATGCCCAGCAGCTCGCGGTAGGAGCTCGCGTCGATCTTCTCCAGCTCCTGCAGCGGGATGGTGTTGCGGATGCCCGCGACGACGTCCTCGCCCTGGGCGTTCTGCAGGTAGTCGCCGTACACGCCCTGGTTGCCCGTGCCGGGGTCGCGGGTGAAGGCGACGCCGGTGCCGGAGTCCATGCCGAGGTTGCCGAAGACCATCGCGACGATGTTGACCGCCGTGCCGAGGTCGGCGGGGATGCGCTCCTGGCGGCGGTAGACGATCGCGCGGGGGGCGTTCCAGGAGTCGAAGACCGCCTCGACGGCCATGCGCATCTGCACGCGGGGGCCTTCGGGGAACTCCCGGCCGGTCTCGTCCTTGACGATGTCCTTGAAGGACCGCACCAGGCGCCGGAGGTCCTCGGCGGTGAGCTCCAGGTCGCTGGTCACCCCGCCGTGCCGCTTGGCCCGCTCGATGGCGTCCTCGAACCGGTCGCCCTGGATGCCGAGGACGGTGCGGCCGAACATCTGGATGAGCCTGCGGTAGGAGTCCCAGGCGAAGCGCTCGTCGCCGGCCTGCGCGGCCAGGCCGCGCACCGACTCGTCGTTGAGGCCGATGTTGAGGACCGTCTCCATCATGCCGGGCATGGAGAACTTCGCCCCAGAGCGGACGCTGACCAGCAGGGGGTCCCCGGGGGCGCCGAGGCGCTTGCCCATGCCGTCCTCCATCGCGTGGAGGTGCTTGTCGACCTCGTCCCACAGCCCGTCGGGCACCCCGCCGCCGGCCAGGAACCGGCGGCACGCCTCCGTCGTGATCGTGAACCCCGGTGGCACCGGAAGCCCCAGGTTCGTCATCTCGGCGAGATTGGCGCCTTTGCCACCGAGGAGCTCCTTGAGATCCTTGTTGCCCTCGGTGAACCCGTATACGTATTTGGGCACTGGGACCCCTCCAACGACTCCTCCGGCGTACGGTTCCGCCTCTTTCCGGGGGACTCTACCTACGATTAACGGAAGGAAACGTCACCGGCCTATCAGAGGGACGTTCGCCCTGCTAGACCCAATATAGCGGTCTAATCCAATCGCCCCCGGGGGCGGGACGGCCAGAAAAGGAGCCGGCCGCCGGGCAATGGTACAGACCAATTGTGCGGGCGGTTCACGGCGATTAGGCCGGGGCTCACCGGAGCACAATTGGTTTAGACCAGTAAAAGCGACGGCATGGTTCCGGCCAACATATTCCGCAGAACGGAAAACCCGCCTTACCGGACGGGCGCGTCCGCCGCCGCGACGGGCGCCCCGCGAAGGCCCGCCGCGTGGTCGCGCTCGGCCCGGTGGACGGCCGGCCCCATGGCGGAGCCGGCCACCAGGAACAGCCCGCCCAGCAGCAGCCACCCCGCCGTCCCCCACCCGAGGACGACCGTGGTCAGCAGCAACGGGCCCGCCATCCGGGCCACCGCCGTGCCACTGCCGAAGAACCCCTGGTACTGGCCCTGCCTGTCCGGCGGCGCCAGGTCGAAGGCGATCTCCCAGGCCCCCGCGGCCAGCATCATCTCCCCGAGCACCTGCAGGCCGGCCGCGGCGAGCAGAACGGCGGCGGCCGCCCACGCCGAGGTCCCTGCCTGCGACAGCGCGAACGCCGCGCACGAGGCGGACATGGCGACGCCCGCGAGCCGCACCAGCCGGGACGCGCTGCGCAGGCCCGTGACGCGCCGGGCGACCCGCACCTGGAACAACATCACGGTCAGCGTGTTGAGGACGAGCAGCGCGGCGACCGTCCAGCCCGGCGCCTGCGTCCGCCCCGCGATCCACAAAGGGACGATCAGGCTGAGCAGCGGCATGTAGAGCATCATCACCATGTTGAGCAGCGCCACCACCACGTACCGCCGGTCGCGCACCACCTCCGGCACCCATCGCTCCCGGCGCCCGCGGCGCCGGCCGGCACCGGCGCTCCCGGCCACCGGAACGGCCCGGGCAGCCGAGGGCGGCACGGCGGGCAGCCGGAGCAGCACCAGCGCCGAGAGCACGAAGCTCGCCGCGTCCATGGCCAGGACCGCCAGGTACGCCTCGCGGGTGTCGAAGTGCAGCGCCACTCCGCCGACGGCCGCGCCGACGGCCAGCCCGGCGTTGACCGCCGCCTGCAGGCGGGCGCGCACCCGCGTGCGCATGGTCCTTTCCACCAGCCCGGCGAGCAGCGCCTGCCGCCCGGCGGCCAGCCCGCTCTGACAGCACGCGTAGAGGCACGCCGCCAGCAGGAAGGCCGCGTACGAGGTGACGAACAGGTACGCCGCCACGGCCGTGCCGGTGGCCAGGGCGAGCAGCGCGGCCGTGCCCCGGGGACCCCTGCGGTCGGCGAGGTGCCCGAGCGGGGCGCCGGCGAGGGCCCCGGCCGCCCAGCCGAGCGTCAGGCCGAGCCCGACCTGCGCCGGGGACAGGCCCACGACGCGGGTGAAGTACAGGGCCGAGCAGACCAGGTAGGCGCCGTCGCCGACGGCGTTGGCCAGATGGGCGAGGGCGAGGACCCGCGACGGGCCGGAAGGGCTGATCACGACACCACGCTAGATGCGATGCGGACCACTCTGAAGAGCCGCTCCCCACTCGCTTTCTTGGGCCACTTCGCCGTTCCCGGCCCCTCGCCGACCGCCGCACCGTCCGGTCGCGCGGGTGGGGCGGCGCCCGGAGGCGTCGCCGTCACGCCAGGGGCGAACAGCGCCGGGAGGGGGACCACCGACCCGGCGGAAGCTGCCAGGATGGCCGCATGATGGAGCTGAACGGACGTCCGGTGACCCCTGGCGAGCTCGGCTCGCTCGCGCTCTACAACTACGGGCACTTCACCACCATGCGGGTGGAGGACCTCCGTGTCCGCGGCCTGTCCCTGCATCTCGACCGGCTCCTCGGCGACTGCCGCGTCGTCCACGGCGTCGAGCTCGACCTCGACCGGGTGCGCCACCTGGCCCGCCGCGCGGCGTCCGCGGCCCCCTCGCCGGTGATCGTCCGGGTCACCGTCTTCGACCCCGAACTCGACCTCGCGCACCCGGCGGCCAAGGCCCGGCCGGAGATCCTGGTCACCACGCGCCCGGCGCCCCCCGACCGGCAGCCGCCCTCGCTCGGCGTGGCCGAGTACGAGCGCGACCTGCCGCAGGTCAAGCACTCCGGCATGTTCGGCCCGCTCTTGCAGCGGCGCTTCGCCCAGGCCGGCGGTCACGACGACGTCCTGTTCACCGACGCCCGATCCCGGGTGAGCGAGGGGCCCACCTGGAACATCGGGTTCGTCAAGGACGGCGGCGTCGTCTGGCCGGGGGCCGACCGCCTCAACGGCGTCACCATGCGCCTGCTGGACCAGGTGCTGCGCCGCGCCGGCGTCCCGTCCGCCACCGCCGAGGTCGACACCGGCGACCTGGCCGCGATGGACGCCGCCTTCATCACCGACGCCGCCGCCGGCCCCCGCCCGGTGCGCTCCATCGAGGGCGCCGAGCTGTCCCTGGACCACCCCCTCCTCACGACCCTGCGCAGGGAGTACGCCGCCCTCCCCGCCGACCCCCTCTGACCTGCGCGAAGGGCACGGCTCTCAGGAGGGCCGGACGGGGGTGGCGCCGGTGGCGGTGGACACCAGGTCCTCGTAGACCTCGCGGCCGGTGGTGAAGGCGCCGAGGGCGACGGTCTTGTTCGTGCCGTGGTAGTCGCTCGACCCGGTGACCCGCAGGCCGAGATCGCCGGCCAGGGCGCGCACGTGCTCGCGGTCGCCGGGGGTGTGGTCGGGATGGTCGGCCTCCACGCCCCACATGCCCGCCTCGGCGAGTCGGGCGATCAGGGCGTCGGGGACGATGTGGCCGCGCCTGCCCGCCCGCGGATGCGCGAGCACCGACACCCCGCCGGCCTCGCCGACCAGGCGCACGGCGGTGAACACGTCGATGTCGGCCTTCGGCAGCCGGTAGCGGCGGCCCAGCCATTCGGGGCCGAACGCCTCGTCCACCGACCCGACCAGGCCCCGCCGCACCAGCGCCCGGGCGATGTGCGGACGGCCCACCGTGCCGCCGGCCGCCTGCCCGGCGACCTCGGCGGTCGTGACGTCGATTCCGTCGGCGTTCAGCAGCGCGACGATCTTCTCGCTGCGCAGGTCGCGTGACCGGCGCACCCGGGCCAGCTCCTCGGCCAGCGGCTCGTGCGCCGGGTCGAACAGGTAGGCCAGCAGGTGCAGCCCGACCGACGGCTCGGCGCCGTACCAGCGCCCGGACAGCTCCGCCCCCGGCACGAGGGTCAGGCCCGGCGGGACGGCCGCCGCGGCCGCCTCCCAGCCGGCCGTGGTGTCGTGGTCGGTGAGCGCGACCACGTCGAGCCCGGCGGCGGCCCGCCCCATGAGCGCGCCGGGGGCGTCGGTGCCGTCGCTGGCCGTGGAGTGCGTGTGCAGGTCGATCCGCATGGCACGAGCCTGCCAGCATTCCCGCCGCCGCGGTGACCCCCACCGCGCCGTGGCGAGGCGTATGCGCATGCGGATCGCTCCGCACCCCGACGGCCTCCCGGCACCACGCGGCCTCGGTGACCCCCGCCGTGCCGTGTCGGGGCGTACGGGAGGTTGTATACAGGGCATGTCAGTACTTCGCGCGCGTCGCCGGTGGCGTGGCGTTCTCGCTCTCCTGTCGGTTCCGCCGCTGTTCCTCGTCGTCAGCGGGGCGTGGTTCTCGCTGCTCGGGTCCGGCGAGCCGGCGGCGCGCCCGCCGCGCCCCGCCGGGCAGGACGCCCTGTGGCTCGGCCACGCCTGGGTGGACGGGCGCAACGGGGAGCCGGAGCTGGCGGCGCTCGCCGCCCACCTTCGCGGCGGAGGCATCGGCGAGGTCTACCTGCACACCGGGCCGCTCGCCTACGACGGCACCCTCGCGCCCTCGTTGTACCCGCGCGCCGCGTGGGCGGTCGGCGCGTTGCACCGGGCCGTGCCGGGCCTGCGCGTGCACGCCTGGCTCGGCCAGCGCGTGGAGCCCGGGGAGCTCGACCTCGGCTCGCCGTCCGTGCGCGCCAACGTGGTCAAGGCGGCCGGGCAGGTGCTGGCCGCGGGCTTCGACGGCATCCATTACAACTTCGAGCCCGTTCCGGACGGCGACCCGGGGCTGCTGGAGCTTCTCGACCGCACCCGCGCGGCCATCGCGCCCGCCCATGGCGTGCTGTCGATGTCGGTGCACCACATCGAACCGGCGTCCGGCGTCGCGCTCGTCGGCAACGCGCTGCTCGGCAGCACCAAGTGGTGGACGCCCGGTTATCTCACCCAGGTGGCCAGCCGCGTGGACCAGGTCGCGGTGATGAGCTACGACACCGCGCAGCCGACCGAGGACGCCTACGCCGGTTATGTCCGGCGGCAGACCGAGCTGGCCCTGGCGGCGGTTCCGCCCGCCACCCGGCTGCTGATGGGGTTGCCCGCCTACCACGACGACAACCTGACCCACCACGCCTCGGCCGAGACCGTGGCCGCCGCCGTGCGGGGCGTGCGCCTGGGGCTCGGCATGAACACCAGGCCCGGCTTCGGAGTCGCCCTGTACGTCGACTTCGCCGCCACTCCCGCCGACTGGACCTCCTACCACCGCGCCTGGGAGGCCCCGTCGGCGAGTATCCCCTGGACCAGCGGGCGGGCGGCGGGACCTTAGGAAGCCCGGACCCGACAAGGGGAGAGCCCGGAGCGAGGGTCCCTGGATCAGCGGGCGTGGGCTCTTCAGGGAGACCGTGGGGCTGTTCAGCGGGCGGGGGTGGGGACCCTGCCGATGCCGAGGGTGTTGGCGGCGGGGAGCAGGCCGGACTCCAGGGCGGCAATCAGGAGGGGCGTGGTGAGCTCGGCGAGGCGCTCCGCCTTCTCCAGGCCGAGCGCGCGCCAGGGGGCGATCGCGAGGTCGTCGGTGACGCGCTCGACCGTGTCGCGCAGCCGGTGCCCCTGCTCGGTCGCCGTGCCGTCCGGGTTCACCAGGCCGCGGGCGGCGAGACGGTCACGGGCGGCGTCCCACTCCTGAGCGGTCCACCCGCGGCCGTCGAACGTCTCGCGCGGCGCGCCGCCGATCGCGGCGAGCGACACCAGCGCCTCGCACGGGTCGAGCTCCGCGGTCAGCAGCGCGGCGACGTGCCCGTCCCCCCGGTGCTCGCGCAGGACGCCGATGGCCTGCCACAGGAGGAGGTGAGGCTCCTCGGGCCACGGCAGCGCGGCGTTGGCGGCGGCGAGCGGCCGCCCCGCGGTGCCGGCGGCCTCCGCCGCCTCCCTGGCGATCCGCGCGGCCTCGGCGAGGCCCTGGCCGCCGACCTCGCCGTCCAGCATCGCCCGGTACATCCGGTCCACGGCGCGCAGCCGCGCCTCCAGCACCTTCGCGGCCGGGGCCACGGTCCAGGCGGCGGGGACGTGCTCGGCGACCATGCGCGGGCTGAAGCTGTAGAAGGCCGCGGCGACCAGCTCGGCGGAGGCCTCCCCCAGCGGGGCGGCGCGCCAGGCGAAGTACGCGGGCCAGCGGGTGTCCACCTGGTAGCCCAGGGCCGCCGCCTCGGCCGACACCTCCGGCGCGTACCAGAACGGCGCGTGCACCGGCTCCAGCCGGTGCCACATCCGCCGCGCGAAACCGGGGTCCTGCGTCATCGTCGTCCACTCCTGTGCAAAGAGATCGAAAACCGCGAAGCCCCGCGAGAAGCCGGGGACATCCGGATCGTCACGTCAGCGCCATCACGTACGTTAGATAGCGCGGCTATCTAATGTCAATCCCTGTCCTCTCACGCGGCCGCGCCCGTCCTGTGGGGGGGAACGGAGATGACGGCGCAAACGGGGAGTACGCCGTCCGTCAGGCCGGAGGCATGCCCGCTCCATGGCCGCCGTCGATCGGTATCGTGGGACGCCGTGGCGGCTCAAGATCGCCTTTGCGCTGCCGGACGGCCCCGCCGGAACGGCGCGCATCATCGGCCTCGGGGGACGGACGGCCTGCCGGGCGTGACAGGAAGGCGTTCGCGTGCTGCTGGCGGCTCGATACCGGCTTGACGAGCCTCTCGGGCGCGGAGGCATGGGCGAGGTGTGGCGGGCCACCGACGAGGTGCTTAACCGCCCCGTCGCGGTCAAGCTGCTGCTCGCGGAGGCCGTCGGCTCCTCTGCCGCCACGCGGTTCCGCCAGGAGGCACAGGCCACCGCACGGCTGAACCACGCCAACGTCGTCTCCGTCTACGACTTCGGCCAGGCCGGCGACCGGCTCTTCCTTGTCATGGAGCTGATCGAGGGACACAGTCTCGCCGGCCACCTCGCCGCCGCCGGACGGCTCGCCGTCGACGAGGTGGTCCGCATCGGGGCTCAGGCCGCCACCGGCCTGGCCGCCGCCCACCGGCTGGGCGTCGTCCACCGTGACATCAAGCCCGCCAACCTGCTGCTCACCGCGGACGGAGCGGTGAAGGTCGTCGACTTCGGCATCGCCCGGCTGGCCGACCAGGCCGCGGCGGCGCTCACCGGCACCGGGCTGATCATCGGCACGAGCGCCTACCTCGCCCCCGAACGCGCCCTCGGCCGCGACGCCGGACCGGCGTCCGACCTGTACGCGCTCGGGTGCGTGCTGTACGAGTTGCTGACCGGGCGCCCGCCCTTCCGCGCGGACGGCCCCACCGCGCTGCTGTACCAGCACGTCCAGGTGCCGCCCACGCCGCCGGGCGAAGTGCGCCGGGACGTGCCGTCCGCCTTGGACGACCTGCTGATGCGCCTGCTGGCCAAGGAGCCCGACGACCGCCCGACCGCCGACCAGGTCGCCCACCGGCTCACCGACCCCGGGCCCTCCTACACGGCCGCCCCGCCGCACCGCTCCTTCGACGGGGCTCCGATCCCCCGTTCCTTCGCGGACGCCCCCCGGCGGCGGCACGACGTCGCGCCGGCCCTGCCGATGGCGCCGTCCGCCGCGGAGCCCTCGGGGACGCGCTTCCTGGCCTCCCTGCCACCGGATCACGAGGGCCGCCGGACGTCGCCGATCGCCGAGGCCGGCGCCCGCCGGTCGCCGGCGGTCAAGGCGTGGCTGTCACTCCGCCGAGGTGAACCGGCGCCCGTCGCCGCCGCCGGAGTCGCCGCGGTCATGGTCGTCGCGGCGCTCGCCTTCGCGCTCCTGCGCTCGGGCCCGGACACGGTGGCCCCGTCGGCCGCCGCCGCGTCTCCCTACGCGGACGCCCCGTCCGTTTCCGGCTCCGCGCCCTCGTCGCCATCGGAGTCGCCCTCCGCGTCGGCGTCGCCTTCCGTGCCGCTTCCCGCGTCGCCACCGCCCTCACCGCCCTCGGTGGTGGCCGTCGGGCCGCGGCGGCTGTCGGACGATCCGCGTGTGCTGCTGGCCCAGCTCGCCCAAGGGCTGAGCTGGGCGGTCGACCAGGGACGGCTCGACCCCCGCGTCGCGGAGAAGGCCCGGCACGACATCGCGGAGGCCCTCGCCAGGCTCGGCCGGGACGGCGGGCGGCACGACCACAGGGACCGGGACGATCGCGAGGCGGCCGACCGGATTCGCGGAATCCTCGGCGACCTGGCCGGCGCCGGGCGGAACGGGAAGTTCACCGCCGGACCCGCGCTGACCCGGCTGCTCACCCACCTGTCACAACTCGCCGGCGCCGATCACCGCCGGCCAGGCGACCACGACGACCACGACGACCACGACGACCACGACAACCACTAAGAACCGGCCGCCGAAGAGGCGGCCACGCCGGTCGCCGGCGTCGTCCACCCGAGCCGCCGCTCGGCCGACGCGCCGAGACCCGCGGGCGAGAGGCCGAGACCTGCCGCGACGGCGAGCAGCCGTCTCACACCGTCGCCCGGCGAGGGGTCACCAGACCGGTCTCGTAGGCGAAGGCGACCGCCTGCGCGCGGCTGGAGAGGCCGAGTTTGGTCATCGTGCGGTTGAGGTGGGTCTTCACGGTCGCCTCGCTGACGCACAGGCGGCCGGCGATCTCGGTATTGGACAGCGCGTGCCCGACCAGCTCGAGGACCTCCGCCTCGCGGGCGGTGAGGGCGGCCAGGTCGCGGGAGGGGGGCGCGGTGACGTCCGCGCGGCGCGTGTAGGTCTCGATCAGGCGCCGGGTGACGCTGGGCGCGAAGAGCATCTCTCCGGCCGCGACGGTGTGGATCGCGGTGAGCAGGCGCTCGGGCGGGGTGTCCTTGAGCAGGAAGCCCGACGCGCCGGCCCGCAGGGCGTTGTAGACGTAGTCGTCGAGGTCGAAGGTGGTGAGGATCACGACCTTCGGCGGCCGGCCGTCCGCGGGGGCGGCGGCGAGGATGCGCTCGGTGGCGGTCACCCCGCTCATGCCGGGCATCCTGATGTCCATGAGGATCACGTCCGGGCGCCTCGCCGCGGCCAGGCGCACGGCGTCCTCGCCGGTGGCCGCCTCACCGACGACGTCGAGCTCGGGCATGGCGCGGATCAGCGCGGCGAGTCCGGCACGGACCAGAATCTGATCATCGACAACGAGCACTTTGATCATAAGGACGTCTCACCGGCCGGCATAGGAGGCTGCTCATCCTCAGTCGGGGATGACAGGGGCAGGGTGACCACGACCTCGAACCCGCCGAGCGGGCGTGGTCCGGCGGCCATCGTTCCCTTGTAGAGCTTGACGCGTTCTCGCATGCCGATCAAGCCGTGGCCTTTCTCGCAGTCGGGAGCGGCCGCCCTCTCGCTCCCGCCGCCGTCGTCGGTGACGCGGATCTCCAGTTCCGCGGGGCGGTACAGGAGGGACACCCCGGCCCGCGCGGGCCCGGCGTGCTTGAGCACGTTGGTGAGCGATTCCTGGACGATTCGGTAGGCGCACAGGTCGACACCGGGCGCCAGCGGCCGCGCGGCGCCGGTGACCGTCACCTCCACCGCCACCCCCGCAGAACGCACCCGCTCGACCAGCTGCCCGAGCTGGTCGAGACCCGGCGCCGGGTCGTAGCTCACCCCATCGCCCTCGTCCTCGGGTTCGATGCGCAGGACCGACAGCAGCCGCCTCATCTCGCCCATGACCTCGCTGCCGGTCTGTGCGATGGTCGCCAGCGCGTCGCGCGCGGTGACCGGATCAGAGGCGAACACGTACCGGGCGAGTCCCGCCTGCACCGAGATGACGGACATGTGGTGGGCGACGACATCGTGCAGTTCGCGGGCGATGCGCACCCGCTCCTGGGTGACCGCGCGCCGGGCCCTGTCCTCCTGGTCGCGGCTGAGCCGCTCGGACAGCTCGGCCAGCCGCCGGCTCCTGTCCGTCAGCAACCGCGCGCCGTTGCCGAACCCCCAGGCCACGGCGATCATGACACCCGCCTGGACGACGCCCGCCCCCAGGAGGCCGACGGGTCCTACCAGGAACGCGTGCGTCCACATGACCAGGATGGCCACCGCGCCCACGGCGGCCAGGCGCGGTGACCGCTGAGCCGCCACCGTGTACAGGGCCAGCAGCGGCGGCATGGTGTTCAACCCGTAGTAGTAGCCCAGCGCGTGGTACACGATCGCGGCCGCGCAGGAGATCAGCAGGACAACGAGCGGGGCGCGCCTGCGCAGCGCCAGCGGGAGGTTCGCCACGAGCGTCAGCATCATGGAGAACCGGTCCGGCAGCCGGAACCCGTGCTCGGGCGCCATCCCCAGAAGCCACGGACGGCGTGCCACCGCCACCTCGATCGCCACGGTCATGCCGGTGAACACCAGGGCGAGCACCACGTCGACGATGAGCGGGTTCGTCGCGGCGAACCTCCTGAACGGCGCGACGACCCTTGTGCCCATCAGCGCATGGTAACCGGACGACCACCGGCCCCTCATCCCCCGCCGAACCTACGACGCGTACCGCGAAAGTCACGCGCCCGGCGCGTCGTACGGCAGGGGTTTACCCCCGGCCGCCACCCGGTGTACGGCGATCTCAATCGCATGCGGGATGACCTCTTCGTCTGACCTCCGTAACGTCCTGCGGTAACGCCGGCGGACCGTCCAGCGTGACAGGAGCCCCCAAGGAGAGCGCGTGCGCCGATACCGTCTCCCCAGCCGCGCGGTCCGGGCGATCGCACTGCCCGCCGCGCTGTTCGCGTCGCTGAGCGGCCTCACCGCGGCACCACACCAGGCGAGTCCGGCGAAGGCCTCCGCCGAGGCGCCCCCGCCCGCTCCGACCGAGAGGCAGGCCGTGGAGGCGGCACGGCGGTCGGGGACGCGGGTGGAGGTGCTGTCTCTGCGCACCGAGACCCGGCAGGTCTTCGCCGATCCCGGCGGGGGCTTCACCTCCGAGACGGCGGCGCTGCCTGAGCGGGTACGGCGTGGCGGTGGCTGGGCCGATGTGGACACGACGTTGCGGTTCGCCGGTGACGGCACGGTGCGTCCGGTGGCCACGCCGTTGGACCTGGCCTTCTCCGGGGGCGGGACGGTCCCGCTGGCGAGTATCGGCGAAGGCGGGCGTTCGGTCGCGATGTCCTGGCCGGGCGGGTTGCCGAGACCGGTGCTGGAGGCCGGAACCGCGACGTACCCGTCGGTGCTGCCGGGAGTGGACCTGAAGGTCACCGCGTCGGTGCTCGGGTTCTCCGAGGTGCTGGTGGTGAAGACCCGGGAGGCGGCGGCGAATCCGGCGCTGGCCAGGCTGAGGTTCGCGACGCGGGGCACCGGGGTGTCGGTGCGACGGTCGCCGGCCGGCGGGCTGAGCGCCGTGACCGAGGGTGGTGAGACGGTCTTCCACGCGCCGGCGCCGCGAATGTGGGACTCCTCGGGGATCGCGGCGGAGGCGCCGTCGGTGGCGCGGCCGTCGGCGTCGAGATCCTCGGGGACGGCGTCCCCGGAGGCGGGGTCCTCGGGCGCGGGCTCCTCGGCCGCTGGTATTTCGGGGACGGAATCCTCGGGGACGGGGTTCTTGGGCACGGGTCCGCGGCCGGGCGGACGGCAGGCATTGCTGGGCGTCGAGGCCATGCCCGACGAGGTGGTGCTCACGCCGGACGCGCGGCTGCTCACGGGCGCGAACGTCACCTACCCGGTCTACATCGACCCACAGTGGTCGGGCTCCAAGCAGGCCTGGACCTACGTGGACCGGGCGTTCCCGAACCAGGAGTACTGGAACTCCAGCCACATGCCGGAGGCGGGCAACTACGGCAGCGGGATCAAACGGTCGTTCTTCCGCATGGACTCCAACAACGTCAACGGGAAGCACATCCTGAAGGCGACGTTCCGCATCACCCAGGCCAAGTCGTGGGGGTGCACCTCCTCCCCGCAGGCCGTACAGCTGTGGTTGACCAGCGGCATCTCCAGCTCCACCACCTGGAACCACCAGCCGTCCTGGTCGGACTGGCAGGACAGCGTGTCCTCCGACGCCGGCTACAACTCCTCGTGCCCGGACAAAGGCATCGAGTTCGACGTGACCGCGACCATCGCCAAGGCGGCCAAGTCGGGCTGGCCCAACACGACGTTCGGGCTGAAGGACTACGACGACACCGGCAGCAGCACGTGGGGGTGGAAGGGCTTCGGCAACGCGCCCAAGCTGGTCGTCGACTACAACACCCCGCCCGCGGCCCCCTCGGGCGTCGGCACCTACCCGGCCACGCCGTGCGTCACCGGGGCGGGGCGGCCCGCCGTCAACGCCGGCGACGCCGAGAGCCCCATCAGCCTGAAGGCGAAGATCTACGACCCGGACAAGGCCAACGACGGGGTGCGCGCCGAGTTCGCGTTCCACCACTACAACACCACGACGGCGGTGTGGGACGACGTCACCGCCACCCTGCCCGGCGGCGGGAAGACCGCCTACAAGTACACCACCGCGGCGACCGACCACTCGATCAAGCTGTCGGGACTGGTGACCGGACAGAGCTACTCCTACAAGGTCAAGGCCTACGACGGCACCGACTCCAGCGCGTGGAGCCCCTGGTGCGAGTTCACCGTGGACACCGTCGACCCCGCGACGCTCCCGAAGATCACCTCGGCCGACTACCCCGGCGACACCCCCGACGACTGGCGGGGCGGGGTGGGCAGCGCCGGCGCCTTCACCTTCGCCCCAGGGGACGGAGAGACCGACGTGACGGCCTTCAGGTTCGCCCTCGACGACCCGAGCCTGGCCACCCCCGCGACCCAGGTGGCGATCCCCGCCGGTCAGACCTCGGTGACGGTGCCGGTGGCGCCGCGCCATGACTGGCTCAACGCGCTATACGTCTTCCCGGTGGACCGGGCGGGCAACGTCGGCAAGATCCCGGCCGTCCACAGCTTCTACGTCAAGGCCGGCGCCGACCCCGTGGGACTGTGGCGCCTGGACGAGACCGCCGGCACCACGGCGGGCGACTCGGCGGCCGCGCCACACCCGGTGACGCTGGCGGGTGACACGGCGTGGACGGGCGGCCGGGTGAGCGGGGCCGCACGGCTGAACGGTTCCACCGGGTACGGCAGCACGGCGGGGCCGGTGGTGCGCACCGACCGGGGTCTGACCGTCTCGGCCTGGGTGCGGCTCACCGCCAAGACCGTCAACTCCTCGGTGCTGAGCCAGTCGGGTGACCGCAACTCCGGCTTTCAGCTGTACTACTCCTCGACCTACAACCGGTGGATCTTCGGCAAGTACGCCACCGATGTGGACGGCACCGCGCTGTCACGGGCGATAAGCGACACCGAGCCGCAGCTCGGCGTCTGGACGCACCTGACCGGCGTATACGACGCCCCGGCCAAGCAGGTCCGGCTGTACGTCAACGGAACGCTCCAGCAGACCGCCGCGGCCTTCCCGTACACGCCGTGGAACACGAACGGACCTCTGCAGGTCGGGCGCACCAAGTGGGAGGGCGGCTTCCACGAGAACTTCGCGGGTGACGTCGACGACGTCAGGGTGTGGGACCGGATCCTGTCCGACGACCCCCGAACCGTGAACGACCCGATGCTGGGCAACGAGATCGCGGCCATGGCCAAGCAGCCGCCCGCCCAGCTCGGCCTGTGGAGGCTGGACGAGGGAACGGGCACGACCGCCGCCGACTCCTCCGGGTACGGACGGAACGCGACGCTCGCCGGCGGCGCGTCCTGGTCCGACGACGGCTTCGACGGCGCCGCCGTACTGCACCTCAACGGCACGACGGCCTACGCCTCCACCACCTCGGCCCCCGTGCGCACCGACCACGGCTTCACGGTGACGGCCCGCATGCGCCTGACCGGGGACGAAACCTGCGCCATGCCCGTCCACACGCTGACGGCCGTCGGCCAGGACGGCGCCAGGAACAGCGGCTTCTACCTCGGCTACCGGACCTTCACCGAGAACGGCGCCACGGTCTACCGGTGGTCGTTCAGCACGGCCGGCAACGACACCGATTCCTTCACCATGACGCACGCCCGGTCCGTCGAGACGGTCGGCTGCTCGCTGCTCGACACCTGGACGCTGCTGGTGGGGGTGTACGACGAGGTGGCCAAGGAGCTCCGCCTGTACGTCAACGGGCAACTGGCCGACGTCCGCCCCTTCACCGCCTGGAACGCCGGCGGCGCCCTGCAGATCGGCCGGGTCAGGAACAAGGGCGCCTACGTCGACCACTTCGCCGGTGACGTGGACGACGTTCGCGCCTTCGCGGGCACGCTGACCGACCGCCAAGTGCTCAACCTCGCCATGGGGCTCCCCCTCGACGGCTAGTCCACGACCCGACCCGGCTTCGCCCCGACCGCGCCCGGCCCAGCCCGCCCCGACCGCGCCCGGCTCGGCCCGGTCCTACCGCGCCCGGCCCGTCTCGCCACCTCACGGCGGGGCCGGGCCCGGTTCCCCGACGTTCACCGACCCCTCATCGCTCCCCCGGAGGAAGCCGTGCTCGGTTCATGGCGAGGCTTGGCCAAGGTCGCCGGAATGCTGGCCGTCGTGGTGCCCGCCACGCTGATCACTCCGATCGCCGCACGCGCGACGGAAGACCCTCGATGGCACCAGGCCCAGGAGCAGCATCCCGTACCGGGGCACGCCCTCACGGCCCGCGCGCCGCTCGCGGACCCGGGGGCGAAGTACGACCTGAAGGCGGCGCCCCCGGTGACCTGGCCGGAGCCGGGGTCGGCCGTGGTGCGGCTCCCGGGGGCCGCGGCCGGCGCCGGGGCAGGCGCGGGAACGGGCGCCGGCACGGCAACAGGGACCGGCACGACGACAGGGACCGGCGCGAGAACAGGGGCCGGCGCCGGTGCCGGTACATGGGCCGCGGGCCCCGGCAAGGTGCGGGCCGGGCGCCTGCCGGTCTGGCTCGGCCCGGCGACCCCGAAGGCCGGCGCCGACGGGCCGGTCCGTTCCCGGCAGAGCACCGGCGGACAGGGCGACACCCCGCGGCGGGCGACCGCGGGTGCGACGCCTTCTCCGACCTCGCCGGCCGCGCCGGCGCCGCCCGCCGTCGAGGTGCGGACGCTCGACGCGCGCACCGCCGCGGCGTCGCAGATCACGGGGCTCGGCCTGCGGCTGACCCCTCAGGCGAGACCGGCGGGCGCGGAACGCCTGTCGGTGGAGGTCGACTACTCGGGCTTCCGGTACGCCTTCGGAGGCGACTGGGGGGCGCGGCTGCGGCTCGTCCGGCTGCCCGAATGCGCGGCCACGACCCCGGACAGACCGGAGTGCCAGACCCGCGCGCCGCTGGTCACCAGGAACGACGTCACCACCGGGCGGCTGAGCGCCGACGTCGACGTCACCTCGGCGGCCCCGATGACGCTGGCCGCGGTGGCCGCGGCGTCGGGTTCGACGGGCAGCTACGAGGCCACCTCGCTGTCGCCCTCGGCGACCTGGAAGGTCGACGACCAGGGCGGTTCGTTCTCCTGGTCCTACTCGCTGCGCCTTCCCCCGGCCCCTGGCGGCCCCCCTCCCAGCATCGGCTTCGCCTACTCCTCGGGGCAGGTCGACGGCCGCACCGTCGCGACCAACAACCAGGCGTCCTGGATCGGCGAGGGCTTCGACTACTGGCCTGGTTTCATCGAGCGGAAGTACAAGCCGTGCGCGGACGATGGCGTGACGCCCAAGCGCGCCGACCAGTGCTGGCGGTACGACAATGCCACGTTGTCGCTGAACGGCAGGGCAACCGAGCTGGTCCTGGACGACGGGACGGGCAGCTGGCAGCCGCGGGACGACGACGGCGCCAAGATCGAGAAACTCCGCGGCGCCGACAACGGGGACAACGACGGCGAGCACTGGCGGGTCACCGCCACCGACGGCACCCAGTACTACTTCGGGCTGAACCACCTGCCCGGCTGGGCCGCCGGCAAGCCGGAGACGCAGTCGACCTGGACGGTGCCGATCTTCGGCAACAACGACGGCGAGCCGTGCCACAACGACAGCGGCTTCTCCGACTCCTGGTGCCGGCAGGCGTGGCGGTGGAACCTGGACTACGTCGTAGACCCGCACGGCACCGTCAGCACGTTCTGGTACACCCCGGAGACCAACTACTACCGCCGTGATGTCACTCTGCTGATCAACGGCGAGCCCAACGGCACTCCCACCGTCTACACCAGGGGCGGCTACCTCAAGCGCGCCGACTACGGTCAGCGTTCCAACGCCGTCTACACCTCCTCCGCTCTCGCACGGGTCGTCTTCGACGCCAAGGAGCGCTGCGTCCCGACCTCCACCTTCGACTGCGCCGAGAGCAAGTTCACCAAGGACAACGCCAAGTACTGGCCGGACGTCCCGTACGACCAGAAGTGCGACTCGGGCGAGAAGTGCATCGACAACTACTCCCCCACGTTCTGGACGCGCAAGCGGCTCGCCTCCGTCACCACCCAGGTGCTGGTGTCCGGCAGTACCTACAAGGACGTCGACACCTGGACGCTGAACCACGAGATGCGCGCCCCCGGCGACGGCACCGCCGCGGGACTCTGGCTGGCCTCGATCCAGCACACGGGCAAGGTCGGCGGGTCGGCGTCCCTGCCGCCGGTGCGGTTCGCGGGCGTTCAGAAGCCCAACCGGGTCGACGCGCTGGAAGGACGGCCCCCGCTCACCAAGTGGCGCGTCTCGGCCATCGACAACGAGACCGGCGGCGCCCTGTCGGTCACCTACTCCGGCGCCGACTGCACGGCGGGCGACACCCCCGAACCCGACTCCAACACAAGGCGGTGCTACCCGCAGTACTGGGCACCCGAGGGCGCCACCACGCCCGTCCGCGACTGGTTCCACAAGTACGTCGTCACCCAGGTGCAGCAGATCGACCGCACCGGTGGAGCGCCTGACGTCATGGACACCTACGAGTATCTTGGGGGTGCCGCCTGGCACCATGATGACGACGACGGGCTGACCAAGGAGAAGTACAAAACCTGGTCGGAGTGGCGCGGCTACGGCAAGGTGAGGGTGCTGCACGGCAACCCCTTCGAGCAGCGCTCCAAGACCGAGTACACCTACTTCCGCGGCATGGACGGCGACGAGCTGTCCGGCGGCGGCACCCGCCATGTGAGTGTCACCGACTCCGAGGGGACGGCCGTCGCCGACGCCGAGGCCCTGCAGGGACAGGCGCGCGAGGAGATCCGCTACGACGGCCCCGGCGGCGAGGCGATGATCGGGACCATCAGCGGCTACTGGCTCAGACAGACCGGTAAGCGGGTTCGCTCCTGGGGGACCACCACGGCGAACATGGCCCACACCGACAAGGTCCGCACCCGCACGGCTCTGGCGTCCGGCGGGTGGCGGCGCACCTCCACCGACACCGATTACAACGCCGACGGTCTGCCGACTCAGGTCAGTGACCTCGGAGATGAGGCCGTCCCCGACGACGACCAGTGTGCCCGCACCACCTACGCCCGGGACACCGCCAAATGGATGGTCTCCTTCACCACGCGCGTCGAGACCGTCGCCAAGGCCTGCGCGGCGACACCCGACCGGCCGGCCGATGTGCTTTCCGACGTGCGCACGTACTACGACGGCCAGGCGTACGGCATCGCCCCGTCCAAGGGCGACGTCACCAGGACCGAGGAGCTCGGCTCCTGGAACGGCGGACCGCAGTATGTGACGTCCCGCACCGCCACCTTCGACGCCTATGGACGGTCACTGGTGACCACCGATGCCTCGGGGGCGAAAAGCACCATGGCGTACTCCCCCGCCACCGGGCCCGTCACCGCCACCGAGGAGACCAACGCGCTCGGCCACGTCACCAGGACCGAGCTCGAGCCCGCCCTGGGTCTCCCGACCGCGACGGTCGACGCCAACGGCAAGCGGTCGGACCTGACCTACGACGGGCTCGGCCGGTTGACGGGCGTGTGGCTGCCCGGGCACGCCAAGGCCACATACCCCTCATCCCCGGACACCCGGTTCGCATACCAGGTCCGGACGGACGGGCCGACGACGGTGTCCACCTCGACGCTGCGCAATGACGGGACCGGCTACACCACCACTTATGCGCTGTACGACGGCCTGCTGCGCTCGCGTCAGACCCAGCAACCCGCACCGGCCGGCGGCCGGGTGATCGCCGACACCTTCTACGACACCCGTGGCCTGGCGGCCAAGGTCAACCAGGCCTACTACGCCGAAGGCGAGCCCGGGGGCACCCTGTGGTCCCCGGCCAGCGACGACGACGTGCCCGCCCAGACCGTCACCGAGTACAACGGCATGGAATCGCTCACCGCGCAGATCTTCCGCAAGCGCGGCACCGAGCAGTGGCGCACCACCACGACCTACGGCGGCGATCGCGTCAGCGTCGACCCCCCGGCCGGCGCCACGCCCGTCACCAGGCTCGTCGACGCCCGCGACCGGACCAGCGAGGTCCGGCAGTACAAGGGTGACGGGCCTGCCGGTGCCTACGACGCCACGAAGTACCGGTACACCCCGAGCGGGAAGCCCGCGGCGATCATCGACGCCGCCGGGAACGCCTGGACCTACCACTATGACCTGCGAGGGCGGGCCACACAGGTCGAAGACCCCGACAAGGGGGCCACGACCCTGACGTACGACGACGGCGACCGGCTCGTGACGACCACCGACGCGCGCGGCGCGACCCTGTTCTTCACCTACGACGCCCTCGGCCGCAAGACCGCCGAGTACGCCGGAACTTCCGAGAGCGGCACCAAGCTCGCGGAGTGGACCTTCGACAAGCTCGCCGACGGCACCGTCGTCAAGGGCCGGCCGGCCTCGTCCACGCGCTATGTGCGAAACCCCGCCACCGGTGCGATGGACGCCTACTCGAGCGCGGTGACCGGCTACGACGACGCCTACCGGACGACCGGCACCGAGACCGTGATCCCGGCGGCCGAGGGCGCGATGCAGGGCACCTACAAGACCGGCACCGACTACAACGCCGACGGTTCGGTTCACCGCTCCATGCTGCCCGCCGCCGGGGGGCTGCCCGGCGAGACGATCATCTACGGCTACGACCAGCTGGGCAATCCAACCACGGCACACGGCCTGACGAACTACGTCACCTCGGCGACGTACTCCAAGCTCGGCAAGCTTCTGGACATGACCCTGTCCACCGGCGGAGGCCGGGTCAAGGAGACCAACTACTACGAGGAGGGCACCGACCGGCTGACCCGCTCTCTGTACGAGCGGGAGACGGCCCCGATCTCGATCTCGGACGCCGGCTACACCTACGACGCCTCGGGCAACATCACCAAGATCGCCGACGCGCCGGCCGGCCGGCCCGCCGACGTGCAGTGCTTCCAGCAGGACTACCTACAGCGCCTGACCGAGGCATGGACCGCGACCGACGGCTGCGCGGGCACCCCCGCCCAAGCCATCGTCGGCGGGCCCGCACCGTACTGGCAGTCCTTCTCCTACGACGTGGTCGGCAACCGCACCAAAGAGGTCGACCACGACCCGGCGGGCGACATCACCAAGACGTTCGCCTACGCCGGCGCCGGCAACCCCCAGCCGCACGCGCTGACCTCCGTCGCTTTCCAGGGCGGGGCGCGCGACGGTCGAACCGATGCCTATGTCTACGACAGGACCGGCAACACCACCCAGCGAGGAACGGGACACACCCTGACATGGGACGTGGAAGGCCGCCTCGCCACATCGACCGACCCCGCGGGCGCCGGCGCCTTCGTCTACGACGCCGACGGCGGCAGGCTCATCCGCCGCGACGCCGCCTCCACCACACTCTACGTCGCGGGCATGGAGATCCGGCTCGACACCGGAACCGGCGCCAAGACCGCGACCCGCTACTACGGCTTCGGCGGCCAGACCATCGCCGCCCGTACCGCCAAGGGCGTGACCTGGCTCCAGTCCGACCACCACGGCACCGCCGACACCTCTGTCGCCGACAACGCCGTCCAGACGGCCGAGCGCCGCCGCTTCACCCCCTTCGGCCAGATGCGCGGCGCCCAGCCCGCGTACTGGCCGGGTGAGAGAGGCTTCGTCGGCGGCACCATCGACACGAGCACCGCCCTCACCCATCTTGGCGCCCGCGAATACGACGCCGAAATCGGCCGGTTCATCTCCGTCGACCCCGTCTTCGACGACTCCGATCCCCAAAGCTGGAACGGGTACGCCTATGCCGACAACAAGCCGGTCACCTCATCGGACCCGACCGGTCTCATGCGCGACGGCGGCACCCAATGCGGCTGGCGTAAGTCCGATCCCTGCATCGGCGGCCACGCCTACCAAGGTCACCACTTCGACAGTCACGGCAACATCACCAGGCCCGACGGATACAAATCATTCTATGATGAAGCACTTGCCTCCCTCGCGGCCGTGAACGCGGCGATCAAGAGAGAAGCAGACCTAAAGGCATTCCAGGAACAGCAGCAGCGGGCTCTCGCCGCTCAGGCATATATGGCTGGCGGCTACATTCCCGCGATGTCGCAAAATCATGTCGCCGGGACGGCTCCGTCGATTCCCGGCCTGCAAGGCGATCCCTTCGAGGATCAACCGGGGGACTGGCTCCTTAGGCGCATCTATTCCCCGCGTTATGAGCTCGCCGCCTTCGGCTTCGCGGCGTGCGTCGTGGCCAGTGCGGGAGCGTGCGTCGGGATCAGTGCGGGTGTCAACATCGCTCTCTACGCCGCCGATGTGCGAACCCAACACACGTTCGGCGGAGCACCCCTGAAGAATCTCGGCGTCAACATGGCCGGTACCGCAGTCGGGGGCTATGTGGGAAAGGTGGCACCGGCCCTGCCCAAGTGGCGCCTACCTGCGAGCTGGAGTGTCAAAGGCGGCTGGCGAGATCCCGCCCTGGTACGGACATGGCCGGAGAACGACTGGGTTTACGCTCGCCGTAAGCCGATACATTGGACATCGTCGTACTGGCCTCTTGCAACGAACACGATCGTCGGTACGGGTGGATGCGCTGGCACGGCCGCGGCGGGCGGTGACGTCAAAGGGTGTTTCCTCTGGAGTAAGGCACTAGGGGAACGATGACCGAGCGCCACAGGGCTGTGGCCGATGACGAGCGACTCGGAATCCGTAGTGGAGGAGTTCGGACGGCGGGCGGCACGCCCGCCGGGCTCGGCGGGGCGCTCGGCGGGTGACGGGCTCGCCGGCCGTCTTGCGCCGTTCGTGTCCCTCCAGCGGCAGACCAGGAGCATCTCGAAGGCCGGTGGAGGCTCCCAGGCGGGCGTCGGCGATCCGGAGCGGGGCGGCCGAGCCGGAGGCGACCATCTCGTCACCGACAAGCTAAATATTCTTGACGAGATTAGTTTTCGGTAGCGGTGTATCGGGCAGTAGGGAGGCGGCGGCCGGGAAGGATCGGCGCATCGCCTTCGACATCGAGCTCAGAGCACGCGAGGGATCTCCCCGAGCAGGGGATCCGACGGAAAGGACGCGACAATGAGGAAGCTGGTCGTGAGCGCCTTTGTCACTCTCGACGGGGTCATGCAGGCCCCGGGCGGCCCCGGCGAGGACGACAGCAATGGCTTCGCGCACGGCGGCTGGACCGTGAACTACTGGGACGACCAGTTGGCCGCGTTCATGGACGAGACCATGTCCACGCCGTTCGATCTCGTCCTCGGACGCAAGACCTATGACCTCTTCGCCTCGTATTGGCCGAACGCCCCGGAGGAGGTCGGCGCCAAGCGCCTGAACGACGCCACCAAGTACGTCGCGTCGCGGAGTCGTCCCACGCTGAAGTGGAGCAACTCGGTGCTGATCGAGGGAGACGTGGCCGAAGGCGTCGCGGCGCTGAAGAAGGAGGACGGACCCGAGCTGCAGGTGCACGGCAGCGGCGACCTGCTGCGGACATTGCTGCGCCACGACCTCGTCGACCGGTACCGCCTGCTGATCTTCCCCGTCGTCATCGGCTCGGGCAAGCGGCTGTTCTCCGAAGGCGCCGTTCCCTCGGGACTGAAGCTGGTCGACAGGGAGGTCTCCACCACCGGCGTCCTCATGAACACCTACGAATCGGCCGGCGAGGTCGTCACAGGGTCCTTCGATCAGGACTGACCGCTTCCGCGAAGCGCCACAGCGGGCCCCCTGGCCAGGCGTTCTCGACCGGGACACCCGATCGGCGAGGAGGCGGACGGTCCCGGGGGCAGGCCCGGCGGGTCCGCGTACTCCCTAGGTAGTACGTGACGTGTCGCTGGAGGGGGGACGACGTGGAGCGGCGCGTGCAACAGCATCGGTCACTACCGACCGAGCCATGAAGGGAGCACGCGATGCGCAGAATCTACGCAGCGCTTGCCGCACTGCTGTTGATCGCCGTACTGGCACAGTTCTACTTCGCCGCAGTGGGCGCGTTCGCCAGCCCACAGGACGACGGCTCCTTCGCGCTGCACAGCATCACCGGCATGATGATCATTCCGGTCCTGTCGCTGCTGGTCACCATCGCCGCCGCCGCTTCCCGCGCCCCTGGGCGGCAGATCGCGACGGCCCTGCTGCCGTTCGGCCTGGTGATCGTCCAGGTTCTGATCGTCGTGCTCGGCCGTGTGCTGAACGACAGTGCGGACAACACGACCCCCGCCGGGCTCGCCATCATGGGCCTGCATGGGATCAACGCCATGGCGGTCATGGGAGCCGCCGGCATGGTGTTGCGCAACGCCCGCAAGCTCGCCGGTTCCCCCCGCGGCTCGCAGGCCGCCGACGGCGCTCCCATGGCGCGGACCTCCGGCTCTCTGGGCGGCGAGTCCGCGGCACGGTCCTCGTGAGCGTTGAAGGGCTCATGGCGCTCGACCTGCTCGCCGGGGTGCTCGCCGCGGTGGCGTGGCTGGGCGCGGGCGCGGCGGCGGCGGCCCGCCATGTCAGGGTGGCCGCCGGTCTGTTCATCCTGGCGGTACTGGCGTCGCTGGCCCGGGGCGGGCTCGTCCTGGCGCTCGCCGGCGCCGGCTGGTGGTTCGTCCAGGAGAAGCTCATCCTGACGCTGCCGCTGCTGGCGGTGGGCACGGCCACCGCCGTCGTGCTCGCCGCTCCATCCCTGGCCAGAGCGGCCCTGGGCGCCGGTCGGAGCCGACCCGGCGTCTCGGAGGCCGTCCAGGTGGAGTCGACGGCGACGGCAGCGCACGCCACGGGGGCGCGGGCGGTCGAGGAGCCGACGGCGGGACCAGGACCGGCGGCCGAAGCAGGACCGGCGGCCGAGACACGATCTGCCACCGAGGCGGAACCGGCGGCCGAGACACCAGCGGCCACCGAGGCAGGGCGAGGCGCCGTACCGGGTGCGGCGGCGTTGGTGAGGCCTTGGGCGGTGACGGCGCTGTTCGGAGCCGGGTACGCGGCGGCGGCCGGGCCGGTGGTCACGTTGCTGATGGGGTACCCGGCGACGTGGAGCACCGCGGTGATCACCGTGGTCCTCGTGGCCGCGGCGGTGCTGACCACCCAGCGGTTGCTGGCCCCCGGCACGCGCGTCCGCGGGACGCGGGCCGCCGTGGCGGCGACCGTCGTGGCCGGGCTGATCGGTGGAGGGCTCGCGTTCCTGCCGGCCGACGACGTCGACACCGGCCGCGGCCCGGCCGCCACCTCCGCGGGCACCATGCCGGCATCGAACGGGCACGCCGCCATGCCGATGCCCGGCGGACACGGCGCCATGCCGATGCCAGGTGGACATGCAGCGATGGCGGTGACCGGTGGTCGATTCGGAGCGGGGCGCCCGGCAGGGACGCGCACGGCCGGCACCGCGCGGTACGACCGGCCGGTGACCGCGCTGCGCGGACCCGCCGCGCCCGCGCCGGGCGGCACGGTGCGCCGGTACGAGCTCACGGCGCGCACGGCCACGGTCACCCTGTCGTCGGGGCGCAAGGTGGCCGCGTGGACGTTCAACGGGACCGTCCCCGGTCCGCCGATCACCGCCACCGAGGGCGACCTGGTCGAGGTGCGCCTGCGCAACGCCGACATCGCCGCCGGGGTGACCCTGCACTGGCACGGCTATGACGTGCCCGCCGGCGAGGACGGGGTCCCCGGCCTGACGCAGGACGGCGTGCTACCCGGACAGGAGTTCGTGTACCGGTTCCGCGCCCTCCAGGTCGGCACGTACTGGTACCACACCCACGAAGTGTCCGACAAAGGGGTGAAGATGGGCCTGTACGGCGCGCTGGTGGTGACACGGCGTGGACCGGCGCCGCCGGGCGCCGACCTCACCCTGCCGGTGCACACCTTCGCCGGCCGGACCGTGCTCGGCGACCACGACCGGCCGATCGAGCGGCGCGCCGCGCCCGGCACGGCCGTCCGGCTGCGGCTGGTCAACACCGACAACACTCCGCACCGGTTCACACTCGCGGGCGTCCGGTACAGGGTGGTCGCCGTGGACGGCTCGGATCTGCACGCCCCCGGCGAGGTGGACCGGGTGGGGCTGCGCCTGCCCGCGGGCGGCCGCTATGACCTCGCCTTCACGCTCGCGGCGGGCGCGCCGGTCACGCTCGCCGTGGACGACCGCGTGGCCGGCCTGCGCCTCACCCCCGATCCCACGGCCCCCGCGTCCGGCGCCGCACCTGGCTCGTCCCCGGAGAACGACGGCACCAGGACCGACACGGGTGAGGGAGGCGCGGACGCCACGACCGGCACGGGTCGGGGAAACGCGGATGCGGGAGACGCGGGGACCACCCACGGTGCGAACGCGCAGGCCGTGGATGACGAGGCAGGACAAGGCGGGCAAGGAGCCGTGGCGGTACCCGACACTCGGGGGTGGCCCGAGTTGGACCTGACCCGGTACGGGACGCCGGCCGGGCCGCTTCCGTACAACGGCTCCACCCGGTTCGACCGGGACTTCACCATGGTTCTCGACCAGGGGCTCGCCGTGTCGGAAGGCCGCCCTCTGTACGCGCACACAGTGAACGGGCGCGCGTTCCCCTCGGTGCCGACCCAGCAGGTGCGGGATGGCGATCTGGTCCGGATGACGGTGGTGAACCGGGGACGGGAGACCCACCCCTGGCATCTGCACGGCCATCGCGTGCTGCTCCTCGCCAGGGACGGCCGCGCGCCGACCGGCACCCCGCTATGGCTGGACACCTTCGACGTGCGCCCGGGCGAGGTGTGGCAGGTGGCCTTCCGCGCCTCGAATCCAGGCGTGTGGATGAACCACTGCCACAACCTGAGCCACGCGGACCAGGGCATGATGCTCATGCTGGACTATGAGGGCGTCACCACGCCCTTCCACGGCGCGCACGGCGGGTGATCGGGTCGTTCGCCACCAGAGTGGCCTAAGGTGATCAATGAGGCGATCGGTACTAGGCTTCGCCCTCGATGTCCGGAAATATCACGCCTCGCATTCTTCGTCGGTTGAAGCCCGGGACCCTGCTCATGGCGTTGCCGATCACTGCCATCTTCCTGCTCAGCGGATACGTCTTCCTGCTCGCCGCCGGCCATGACGCGAAGGCGGTCGCGGGACGGGACAGGACGGCTCGCGCCGCGGTCGCGGCTCCCGCGGCCTCGGTGGCGGGCCCTCCGGGCTCGGCCGCGACCCCCTCCGCCCCGGGTACGCCCTCATCAGACCCTTCGGCCGTCGTGACGCCCGGCGCGCCGGCGGGGACGGCGAGCACACCGTCCGCCGTGGCCCCGCCTCCCAGCCCCACGTCCACCGCGTCCGGCTCCGGCGACGGCCCGGACGCACGCTCGGACACAGGCTCGGCGGGGCGGGCGGAGACCGTCCGGGTCCCGTACTCGGCGAAGGGGCGGTACAAGGTCGTCAAGGGGGTCGCCGAGCCGCCGGAGGGAACCCGCGGCAAGGTGGTCCGCTACCTCGTCGAGGTCGAGCGCGGGCTGCCGTTCGACGCCGAGGACTTCGCCGCCATGGTGCACCGGACGCTCAACGACCCGCGCAGCTGGGGCCGGGGACGCATGCGGTTCGAGCGGGTCGACCACGGCCCGGTGCGCTTCCGCGTGGCGCTGTCCAGCCCCGCGCTGACCAACGTACGGTGCCGTCCTCTGCAGACGTTCGGCGAGCTGTCGTGCTGGAACGGCAGGCGCTCGGTCATCAACGCCAAGCGGTGGGGGGCGGCGATTCCCGGATACCACGGCGACCTGGTCGCCTACCGGCAGTACGTGATCAACCATGAGGTCGGCCACGCCCTCGGCCACGCGCATCAGCAGTGCCCCGCCCCCGGCGGCCTCGCGCCGGTGATGACGCAGCAGACCAAGTCCCTGCAGGGCTGCCGCCCGAACGCCTGGCCCTTCCCACGCTCCAAGGGCGGCTCCGGCGGCGCGAAGCACCACGACGAGCGCAGGCACCGTACCCCCAAGGGGGACATCTCGGATCGGCGCTCTAAGGGGAACTCCCCCGACGACGACCGGCCCCGCGCGGGCGAGTCCGGCCACCCCGGCCGTGGCCGGGACTCCTGACACCGGCCGCGGGTGGGACTCCGGGCGGGCGGAGGAGCGCGAAAATCGTCCCCGATGACGATGAGGCCGGCGACGGAGGTCGGCAGACTCGGGAGGGCGACCGATGTCGGCCCACCAAAGGAGCAAAACGGTGCATTTAGCCCGAAAGTCACTCCGTAGACTGATGGCCGCCGGGCTGGTCTCCGGCACTGTGCTCGCCACCTGGACGGCGGCGGCGCACCCGGCGGCGGCCCACCCGGCGGCGGCTCGGCAGAGCGAGGCGTCCGGCACCGGCGACACCGTGGTCCGGGCCGCGGCGCAGCGGGCCACCCCCGCCGCGGACGCCCTCGACCGCGACGCGCTGCGCGGGACGCTCGACGCGGTGCGGGACGCGGGGATGTACGGCATCTACTCCAGCGTCCGGGACGGCGACGAGCGGTGGGAGGGCGCCTCCGGCGTCGCCGACGTGCGTACCGGCAGGCCCGTGACGCCCCAGATGCGGCACCGCATCGGCAGCGTCAGCAAGGCGTTCACCTCCGTCGCGCTCATGCAGCAGGTGGAGCGCGGCCGGCTCGACCTCGACGCGCCGATCGCGCGCTATCTGCCCGGCCTGGTGCCCGGCGAGCTCGGGCGCGCCGTGACCACGCGGATGCTGCTGAACCACACCAGCGGCATCGCCGACTACATCCCCGGCGCCTTCCCGTCGCTGCTGCGGGACTCCCCCGCCAGCCTCGACGACAACAGGTTCAAGCGGTTCACCCCCGAGGAACTGGTGCGCTTCGGCCTGGCCGGCGCGCGCACCGGACGTCCCGGCGAGCACGCCTCGTACTCCAACACCAACTACGTGATCGCCGGCCTGCTGCTGGAAAGACTCACCGGCGTCGAGGCCGAGACCTACATCACCCACAACGTCATCGGCAGGGCAGGGCTCCGACACACCTACTTCCCGCGCACGCCCTTCGTCGCCGGGCCGCACTCCAAGATGTACGAGGCGTTGTACGGCCTGATCGACCCGCCGCGCGACTACAGCGTGTACGACATGTCCTGGGCCTTCACCGCGGGCGCGCTGGTCTCCACGATGGACGACCTCGGCACCTTCTACCGCGCGCTCCTCGGCGGCCGGCTCGTCGGCGCCCGGCAACTCGCCGAGATGCAGCGCACCGTCCCGTTCACCGACGCGCAGGGCAACGTGCTGCTCAACTACGGGCTGGGGATCTACGCGCAGGACTGGCCGTGCGGCCGGTTCTGGGGGCACGACGGAGCGGTCTTCGGCGCGGGCACGGTCACCCTGTCCAGCCCCGACGGCCGCCGCCAGGCGTCGCTGGGCATCAACCTGATGAAGTACCAGCACATCGACGAGAACGGCCAGGTCCAGATCCATCCCATCGACATCGCGATGGCGCGGCACATGCTGGTCGCCCTGTGCGGCACCCAGGCCGCCCCGCCCTCCACGCTGAGGGCCCCCGCCATTCCCCTGTTCCCCACCGAGACCCTGCGCCCGGCGCGAGCCTAAGGGCACCGCCACCGGCCCTCTCCGCCGCGCCCGGCGGAGAGGGCCGGCCGGAGCGGTCAGCGCACGGCGAGGCGGCGTGCGCCCCTCCGACCCGGGACTCAGTGCACGGCGAGAGTGCGGCCGGCGGCTACGGCTTCGCGTACGCTGCTCGCCAGGACCGCTCCGACTCCGTGGGCACGCGACGCCAGGTCGCGCAGGCCCTCGAGGTCATCGGTGTGGGCCAGCAGGTCGCGGTACTTGTCGTTGCTGCGCAGCAGGTCTTCGGCGTGCAGCGCCGCGTCCGCCGCCTGCACGCGGCGCGCGTACGCCTCGAGCGCCGCGACCTGCCCGGTCACCTCGCCGGCCGAGCGCCGCAGCGCGGCGAGCTGGGGCTCGAGCACCGCGCGCAGCTCGGGGGTCAGCACTCCCCCGGTCGCCCGGGCGTGCTCGGCGCGCAGCTCGGACTGGGTGCGGAGCACTCTGGCGATCTCCCACAGCCGCCGGGGCAGGACGACGTCGTTGGCCACCGGGTCCAGCCAGCCCATCTGGTTGACGCGGGAGGCGTAGACCGTCTCGACGGCGTGGCCCGCGCGGTCGAGCAGCAGCCGGGCGGACCGGTCGAGGTCGGCGGGGACGACGTAACGGTCCTGGTAGAGCCGCACGAGGCGGGCGGGGGAGCTGAGCACGGCGAAGCGGCCCCACGGCAGGCCCACGGCGGCGGCGCCCACCAGCAGGACCGACAGCGTCGCCGTTCCGCCGATCAACGTCATGCGGTCGAGGGCCACTTCCTGCGACACCGCGATGAGGATGAGGATGAGCAGCAGGCCCGCGATGATGCCGAGCCAGCCGGAGGCGCTGGACGGGACGACACGGCGGTCGGCCAGGGCGTTGTTACCGATGATGCGTCGTTTGTCATCGTCGGGGATGTCCGGGTCCACCACCGGCCATCTTCCGATCCACCAGGCGCCCATCGTAAGGTAAGCCCCCTCTCGGCGAAATCGCCGCCCCCCGTCAGCGGCAGAGCCGTGGCCCCGCAGCCGACAATCCCCGTTGGCGTCATTTTAACGTTCGTGCACGGCTCGTGGCGCGGTTAATGGGCGCCGGGAATCGATTCCGGGTATTAGCGCCCGACGCCATCCCTAATTGCGACATATCCGGTAATTCAGGTCGGTGCCGGCCGCCGGGGTGTTGACCTCAACTGCGCTTGATGTTTCACGATGGTCGCCCCGCACCTCTGACAAGGGAGAACTCATGATTCTGGTCACCGGGGCCACCGGTCGCGTCGGAGGGCACGCCGTGTCGGCCCTGCTGGCGGCGGGCGCCGAGACACGGGCCCTCGCCCGCGACCCGGCGGCCGCCCGCCTGCCGGACGCCGTCGAGGTCGTCCCGGGCGACCTGGCGAAACCCGGGACGCTGGAAGCGGCCCTGGACGGCGTCGAAGCGGTGTTCCTGGTCTGGCCCACCCTGTCCGCCGACCACGCCGCCCCGGCCGCCGTCGAGGCGATCGCCGCGCGCGTCCGCCGCGTCGTCTATGTGTCCGCACGGGGAGTGCCACCCGGGCGGGAGGAGTCGGACGGGACCATCCTCGGCTCGCACGCCCGCCTGGAAAGCCTGATCGAGCGGTCGGGGATGGAGTGGACGTTCCTGCGCCCCGGCGGCTTCGCGGCCAACACCCTCATGTGGGCGCCACAGATCCGGGAGACCGGGACCGTCCGGTGGGTGCACGGCGCCGCTCGCAGGCCGCTCATCCACGAGCGCGACATCGCGACCGTCGGTGTGCGGGCGCTGTCCGCCCCCGGGCACGGCGGCGCCGCGTACGAGCTCACCGGGCCGCGGGCGCTCACACAGGTCGAGCAGGTCACCCTCATCGGCGAGGCCATCGGCCGTCCGGTGCGATGGGAGGAGATGTCCCCCGAGGTCGCGCAGCGGGCGATGGTGGCCCAGGGCATGCCGGCCTCACTGGCCCGCGACATCCTGGACGGGCACGCCGCGATGGTCACCGCCCCGGAAACGGTCACCACGACCGTCGAGGAGATCACCGGCACCCCGGCCACCGGCTTCGGAACCTGGGCCCGCGACCACGCGGACGACTTCCGCTGACCCCGCGTGGGGCGTGGAGGGGGTCAGCGCCGGTGGGCGACGCCGCAGAAGGCGGGCAGGTCGTCGTCCCCCCGGTAGAGCGGGGAGTCAGGCTGCCACGAGCCCAGGCGCGTCACCCCCGGCTCCACGAGCTCCAGGCCGTCGAAGAACGCCTCGATCTCCTCGCGGGAGCGCAGCACCGCGGGCGAGCTGGCCCTGTCGTACACCGACGTGCCGGGCATCAGCCGCCGGTCGGCCTCGGCGTGCGACAGGACCAGCACCGAGCCGGGGACCACGGCGTCCATCAGAGCGCGGACGATGCCGCGCGGGTCCTCCTCGTCCCTGATGAAGTGCAGCACGAAGACGAGCAGGACGGCCATGGGCCGGTCGAAGTCGAGGTGCTCCCGCAGCACCGGGTCGGCGACGATCTTCTCCGGCCGGCGCAGGTCGCCGGCGACCATGATGGTCTGCTCGTCGGTGGCGAGCAGGGCCTGGCCGTGCGACAGGACGATGGGCTCGAGGTCGACATAGGCGACGCGCGCGGCGGGCAGGACGCGCTGCGCCACCTCGTGGACGTTCTCCTGTGTGGGCAGCCCGGAGCCGATGTCGAGGAACTGGCCGATGCCCTCCTCGGCGGCGGCGTACTCGACCGCGCGCCGCAAGAAGCGACGGTTGGCGACGGCGAGCTCGCGCGTGCGGGGGAACACGCCGATGACCCGCTCGGCCGCTTCCCGGTCGGAGGCGTAATTGTCCTTGCCGCCCAGGTAATAGTCATACATTCGCCCGACATTTGGGGTTATCGGGTCGAATGCTGCGTTCAGTGGCGCGGAATCCATTACCACTCCGTCGGAGGCCGGGTGTCATGCGGCGGTTTCTCGCCGTCCGTTCACGTTATTCGGGGCCCGACGTTAACAGCCGCCATCCCGATGCTCAATGGCGAGGGCCGATTCGCCGTTCACAGGTCCCTGCGGCGCACGAGCAGGGCGCCCGCGGCGAGCGGCAGCAGAGCGTAGGCGAGCATCACGGCCGCCGCCGCGACCGGGGGCAGCAGCGTGTCGAACACCGTGTTCGCGTCGAGGGTGCCGGTGATCTCGCGGGGCAGGTTCGTCAGCAGGACCGACCCGAGCCGCGCGTCCCACGGCGCCGGCAGGTTGATCGCCACGATCGGGATCACGTACACCAGCCCGATCAGGATGACGATCGACCCGGCCGTGGACCGCAGTACAGTCGCCAGTCCCAGCCCCACCAGGGCGAACACCACCACCGACAGGCCGGTGACGATCAGGACCGGCAGCCGGTGGGCCAAGGGGGTGAGGTACACGCCGTTGAACCGGCCCCCGATGAGCGACCGGCAGGCGAAGTAGGTCCCGAACACCACCAGCGGCCCGGTGACGGCGGCCAGCCCGGCGAGCAGGGCCGCCTTGCCCGCGACGACCGGCCAGCGCCGGGGCACCGCCATCATGGTCGCCCTGATCGTCCCGGTGGTGTACTCCGAGGTGATCGACAGCACGCCGAGGATGCCCAGGCACAGCTGAGGGATGATCACCAGGACCTCCTCGATGTAGGAGACCGAGGAGCGCAGCCGCCCTTCGGGCGAGGCGCCGTCGAACGCGGCCGCCGCCGACCAGGCGATGGCCGCGCCGGCCAGCAGACCGGCCAGGGCGACGCCCAGGGCGTAGTAGGTGGAGCGGACCGAACGGAGCTTGTGCCACTCCGCGGCCAGAACGTCGATCATGGACTACCTCCGGTGCGTGGCGCCGACAGCACGGACGCCGATGGTGCGTTCGCCCCCACCGCGCACACCGGCCGGGCGCCGACAGTGCGGGCGCCGACAGTGCGGGCGCCGACAGGCCGGCGCTGACAATGCGGCGCTGACAATGCGGCGCTGACACGAGCGGGCGCGAGGACGCGGTGCGCCCGGCGCGTGGACGCCGACCGTGGGCGAGCGCTCGACGGGACGGGCGCCGGTGAGCGGGTGTTCGGGGACGTGTCAACGCTCCCGCAGCCGAAGCGGCGGCGCATCGGCCCTGCGTCCGAACTCCCACACGGGTCTCACCCTCCAGGCCGTCCTCCTCCGGGCTGATCCGCCCCCGCCCCCACCCCCGTCGCTCCCGTCCCCGTGCCGGGTCGACGGCGACGGCGACGGCGACGGCGACGGCGACGGCGATCAAGGTGTCCTCGGGGTGTCCATCAGATGGACGGGAATAGGCGGAATGGTGGCGGAAGTTAAGATCGGGCGATGTCCATGGCGTCAGTAGGGCCGGTTCGGAGCCGAAGAACCGCAGCAGGGTGGTCGACCAGACCGTCGTTCCCCCGCCGCCCCTGACGAAGACCCGGGCGAACCGTCCGGGCACTCACCAGGAGCCTTCTTGCCCTCCTCACCGGTGGAAGCCGAGCAGCCGCTCGCGCGGCGGACCCCGACGCCGGCCGCCTCGCGGACGCCCGCGACCAGAGCCGTCCAGCACGCCCCCCTGACACCGCGCAAGTCCCCCACCCCCGCCGGCTCCCTGCCCGGGACCACCTCCGAGCCGGCCGTCTTCCTGGCCGGGGCGGCAGCCGCGCCGCCGCGGACGCTGGTCGACGTCCTGGCCGAGACGACCCGGCGCCACCCCCGCTCCCCCGCGCTCGACGACGGCCGCACCCGCCTGGACTACCAGGCTCTGAGCGCCGAGGTGGAGTCCCTGGCGGGCGAGCTGCGCCGGGCCGGCGTGCGCACCGGCGACCGCGTGGGCGTGCGCGTCCCGTCCGGCACCGCCGACCTCTACGTCGCGATCCTCGCCGTGCTCGCCGCCGGCGCGGCCTATGTGCCCGTCGACGCGGACGACCCCGACGAGCGCGCCGAACTGGTCTTCACCGAGGCAGGCGTCCACGCCGTCATCGGCGAAGGCCGCGCGATCACCCGTACGACGCCCGCGAGCACGGACGACGCTCGCCGTCCCCTCCCCGCGAGCACGGACGGCCCTCGCCACACCGTCCCCTCGGACACAGACCCCCGCCCTCACCCCGAGCCGGACGGCACGCCGGAGCGGCCCGGTCCCGAGACGACCGGCGCCCCGGAGCGGTCCGGTCCCGGGCCGGAGGACGACGCCTGGATCATCTTCACCTCGGGCTCCACGGGCAGGCCGAAGGGCGTGGCGGTGACCCATCGCAGCGCGGCGGCGTTCGTCGACGCCGAGGCGCGACTGTTCCTCGCCGACGAGCCGATCGGCCCGGGCGACCGGGTACTCGCGGGCCTTTCCGTGGCCTTCGACGCCTCCTGCGAGGAGATGTGGCTGGCGTGGCGGCACGGCGCCTGCCTGGTGCCCGCGCCCCGCGCGCTCGTGCGCACCGGCATGGACCTCGGCCCCTGGCTCGCCGACAAGGGCATCACGGTCGTCTCGACGGTGCCCACCCTGGCGGCGCTGTGGCCGGTTGAGACCCTCGACGACGTCCGCCTGCTGATCTTCGGTGGCGAGGCGTGCCCGCCGGAGCTGGCCGAGCGGCTGGCCGTTCCCGGGCGCGAGGTGTGGAACACCTACGGCCCCACCGAGGCCACCGTCGTGGCGTGCGCCGCGCCGCTGACCGGGCGGGGCAAGGTGCGCATCGGCCTGCCGCTCGCCGGCTGGGACCTCGCGGTCGTGGACGACGCGGGCGAGCCCGTGGCCATGGGCGAGACCGGCCAGCTCGTCATCGGCGGCGCCGGACTGGCCCGCTACCTGGACACCGCCAAGGACGCCGAGAAGTACGCCCCGCTGCCCTCCCTCGGCTGGGCGCGCGCCTACCGCAGCGGCGACCTGGTGACGGCCGAGCCGCGGGGCCTGGTCTTCGTCGGCCGGGCGGACGAGCAGGTCAAGCTCGGCGGCCGGCGCATCGAGCTGGGCGAGGTGGACGCCGCGCTCCAGTCCCTCCCGGGCGTGCGCGGCGCGGCCGCCGCGGTCCGCACGACCGGCTCGGGGCACCAGCTTCTGGTCGGGTACGTCGTCGCCGCCGAGGACTTCGACGCCGAGGCCGCCCGCGACCGGCTGGCCGGGGCGCTGCCGGCCGCCCTGGTCCCGCGCATCGCGCTCGTGGCCGACCTGCCGACCCGCACCTCCGGGAAGATCGACCGCGACGCCCTGCCGTGGCCGCTGCCCGGCGGCGTGACCCCCGGCGCCGATCCGGGCGCGGCGGGCGCGGCCGCGGAGCTGTCGGACGACGAGCGGTGGGTGGCCGAACGGTGGGCCGGCATCCTGGGCGTGGACGCCGCCGACCGCGACGCCGACTTCTTCGTGCTGGGCGGCACGAGCCTGGCCGCCGCGCTGCTGGTCTCCGAGCTGCGCGCCCGCCACCCCGCGGCGGCGGTCGCCGACGTGTACGAGCACCCCACGCTGGGCGGGCTCGCCGCCCGCCTGGCCGCGATGGCGGCCCCCCGCGCCGAGAACGCGCAGCGTCCCGTGACGCCGGTGCCGCGGCGTTCCGCGCTCGCGCAGACGGCGCTCATGATTCCGCTGCTCACCATCGGCGGCATGCCGTGGATCGTCGGCCTGGCCACGCTGAACAACATCGTGGCCCTTCCCTGGACCCCCACCGTCTCGTGGTGGTGGGTGCTGGCGGGCTGGCTGCTGTTCGTCTCCCCCTGGGGACGCATCGGCGTGGCCGCCGCGGTGGCCCGGGTGCTGCTGCGCGGCCTGAAGCCGGGCGCCTACCCGCGCGGCGGCGGCACGCACCTGCGGCTGTGGTTCGCCGAGCGGTTCGCCGCGCAGATCGGGGTGGGCCGGCTGTCCGGCGCCCCGTGGAACGCGCGGTACGCGCGGGCGCTCGGCGCGCAGGTCGGCGAGGACGTGGACCTGCACGCGCTGCCCCCGGTGACCGGGATGCTCAAAGTGGGGAAGAACGCGGCGATCGAGCCCGAGGTCGACCTGCACGGGTACTGGATGGACGGCGACCTGCTGCGCGTCGGTGAGATCCGCGTCGGCGCCGCCGCCACGATCGGCGCCAGGGCGACACTGCTCCCCGGGGCCCGCGTCGGCAAGAACGCGCAGGTCGCGCCGGGCGCCGTCGTCGAGGGCGCCGTCCCGTCCGGCGAGCGCTGGGCGGGTGCGCCCGCGAGCCGGCAGGGCAAGGCGCGCCGGTTCCCGCCGTCGGAGCGGCCTCCGCGCTCCCGGCGCTGGGAGGCGATGTACGGCCTGTCGGCGATGGCGCTGAGCCTGATCCCGGTCGTGGCCGCCCTGTGCGGGCTGATCGTGCTGGACGTCTTCGCCGGCGACGTGGCCACGCTCGGCGAGGCGCTGCCCGCCGCCCTCTCCGGCGTCGCGCCCGCCACGGTGACCGCGCTCGCGACCTTCGCGCTGATCGTCGTGGTCTGCGTGCGGCTGCTCGGCGCCGGCCTGCGCCCGGGACGGCACCCCGTGCACAGCCGCCAGGCGTGGCAGGCGTGGGCGACCGGCCGGCTCATGGCGGCGGCCCGCGTCTGGCTGTTCCCCCTGTACGCCAGCATCCTCACCCCCGCGTGGCTGCGCGCGCTCGGCATGAAGGTCGGCCGGGACGTCGAGCTGTCCACGGTGCTGGCGCTGCCCACGATGACCACCGTCGGCGACGGGGCCTTCCTCGCCGACGACACGATGGTGGCCCCCTACGAGCTGGTCAACGGCAGCCTGCGGGTGGACCAGGTGCGCATCGGCAAGCGGGCCTTCCTCGGCAACAGCGGCATGACCGCCCCGGGGCGCAAGGTGCCCAAGGACGGGCTGGTCGGCGTGCTGTCGGCCACGCCGAAGAAGGCCAAGGCGGGGTCGTCCTACCTGGGCATGCCCCCGATAGAGCTGCGCAGGACGGCCGAGTCCGGCGACCGGAGCCGCACCTACGACCCGCCGCGCCGGCTGAAGGCCGCGCGGGCGTTCGTGGAGGTCTGCCGCGTCGTGCCGGCCATGGGCACGGTCGCGCTCGCCGTGCTGGTCGCCGCGACGCTGGAGTTCCTCGCCGGCTCCTACGGCTTCGCGGTCGCGGCGGGGCTGGTCGGCGTGGTGCTGGCGGGCGCGGGGGCCGTGGCCGCCGCGACCGCCACCGCGGCCAAGTGGGCGATCGTCGGCAGGATCGCGGCGGGCAACCGTCCGCTGTGGAGCTCGTTCGTGTGGCGCAACGAGCTGGCCGACAACTTCGTGGAGGTGCTCGCCGCCCCGTGGTTCGCCGAGGCGTGGCTCGGCACCGCCCCGCTGGCCCTGTGGCTGCGCTCGCTGGGCGCGCGCGTCGGCCGCGGGGTGTGGTGCGAGACCTACTGGCTGCCCGAGGCCGACCTGGTCGAGGTCGGCGACGGGGCGAGCGTCAACCGTGGGTGCGTGCTGCAGACCCACCTGTTCCACGACCGCGTGATGAGCATCGATAAGGTCGTGCTGCGGCACGGGGCGACGCTCGGGCCGCACGGCGTGGTCCTCCCCGCGGCGACGATCGGGCAGGACACCACGGTCGGACCGGCGTCCCTGGTGATGCGCGGCGAGACGGTGCCCGCGCGCGCCCGCTGGTTCGGGAACCCGATCACGCCGTGGTCCCGTCCGCCGTCGCGTTGACCCGGAAGGCATGACAGAACGTGAGCGTGGCACCAGGCGTCTCCCGCCGTCCCTACTTTCCCGAGCGGGGCAACGAGGGCTACTGGGTCGAGCACTACGAGCTGTCGCTGGACTACCGGGTCGGCGCCGGCCGGCTGCGCGCGTCGGCGGTGATCTCGGCGTTCGCGAGCCGGTCGCCGTCCCTTCCCGCCTTCACCCTCGACCTTTCGTCCTCGCTGCGCGTGTCCGGGGTGCTGGTCGACGGCGAGCCGGCGCGCTACACGCACCGGGGTGACAAGCTGCGGATCACCCCGGCGCGCCCGCTGCACGAGGGCACGCTGTTCGCCGTCGACGTGCGGTACGGGGGCGACCCTCGTCCCCTGTCCAGCCGCTGGGGCGGCCTCGGGTGGGACCGGCTCACCGACGGGGTCATCGTCGCCGGCCAGCCGACCGGGGCGCCGTCGTGGTTCCCCTGCAACGACGACCCGGCCGACAAGGCCACCTACCGCGTCACGGTGACGACCGGGTCGGCGTACGAGGTGGTGGCCAACGGCCGCCTCGCCGACCGGCGCCGGGCCGCGTCCACCACCACCTGGGTGTACGAGCAGCCGCAGCCCATGGCCACCTACCTGGCGAGCGTGCAGATCGGGCGGTACCAGTCGGCCGAGGTGCCGGGGCCGGTGCCGCAGCGGCTGGTCCACCCCGCCCGGCTGGCCTCGCGGGTGCGGGCCGACTTCGCCCGCCAGCCGGCCATGATCGCCCTGTTCTCCGACCTGTTCGGCCCCTACCCCTTCGCCGGGTACACCGTCGTGGTCACCGCCGACGACCTGGAGATCCCGGTCGAGGCCCAGGGGATGTCGATCTTCGGCGCGAACCACGTGGACGGGCGGCGCGGCGAGGAGCGCCTCATCGCCCACGAGCTGGCCCACCAGTGGTTCGGCAACAGCCTGACGCTGGAGGACTGGCGCGACATCTGGCTGCACGAGGGCTTCGCCGCCTACGCCGAGTGGCTGTGGTCGCAGGCGTCGGGCGAGGAGACGGCCGACGCGCTCGCCGCCCGCTGGCACCGCAGGCTGGCGGCGCTCCCGCAGGACTTCACGCTGGCCGACCCCGGCGCGCGCCGGCTGTTCGACGACCGGGTGTACAAGCGCGGCGCCCTCACCCTGCACGCGCTGCGCCGCGCGATCGGCGACGAGGCGTTCTTCGCGCTGCTGCGCGAGTGGACGGCCACCTACCAGCACGGCGGCGTCACCACCGAGCGGTTCACCCGCCTCGCGGCCCGCCACGCCGCGACCCCGCTGGACGACCTGTTCGCCGAGTGGCTCCACACCGAACGCCTCCCGGCCACCCCGGCCCGCCGGACGGTCTGACCTGACCGGTCTTGGGGATCGGTCTTGGGGGCCGGTCTTGGGGCCGATCTTGGGGGCGGCCGTACGAAGTCCTGGATCGGCTGTGGGTGAAACCGCGCGTGCCGATCGGCACGGTGGCGTTGACTGGCTGTCGGGGGCCCGGCCATGCCGGGACCCCTGGGAGCCACGCGGCGCCCGAGTCCTCGTCGCAAGCCACCACCGCGACAGCGGGAGCCGCGCCGAAGGAAAGGGAAGCATGGGCGAGCACGACGCCTTCCGGATCGACCACGGCCACGATCGCGAACTCGCCTCCGAGGGGTCAAGCCGGTACGCCGAGCACGTACGGCGCAACGTCGCGGCGTTCGACGGCGCGTGGGGCGACATCGCCCCGGTCACCTTCGCGTGCGCCGCCTGGCGGCTGGCCATCACCCCCTCGCCGCCCTACGTGCGGCGCCATCGGCGCATCCTGTCCGCCGCCTGCGACCGCAACTCCTGGGACGGCTCGCTCACCGCCCGCGTGCTGCTCGTCTCGCCGCCGCCGGCGGAGCTCACCGCCTCGCGCGAGTGGTGGCACGACCGCGGCTGGCGCGAGTGGCCGCAGACCTTCGGCCAGTACCTCGAGCCCAGCGACCAGGACCTCACCCGGAACCCGTTCCTGCGCACCACCCTGGTGATCGACGCGCCCCTGCCGCTGGACGCCCTGCCGCCCGCCCCCGACGGCCCGAGCGACACCCTGTCCTCCACCGCCGCGCTCGCGGTCACCACCCTGGTCAGAGAGCTCAACGCCCTGCTCACCCCGATCATCCGCCGCCTGGAGACCACCCAGGCCCGCGGCTGATCGCGGCGCGCGTCGTCATCTCCGCGATCCGCGCACTCAGCACCCTGTCGCCCGCGGCCCCGTGGTGAGGATGGACATCCGGCACGGCACACCAGTGCGGTGAGCACACACGTCCACCGACGGCGGCTCCCCACTCCCGCCATGTGCTGAACGCCTGCGGCCCGGCGTGCGGGTGAACATCCGGCACGGCACACCAGTGCGGTGAGCACACACGTCCACCGACAGCGGCTCCCCACTCCCGCCATGTGCTGAACGCCTGCGGCCCGGCGTGCGGGTGAACATCCGGCACGGCACACCAGTGCGGTGAGCACACACGTCC
>NZ_JBEXGT010000009.1:173256-214928 GCF_040607475.1 Sphaerisporangium sp. NPDC005288
CACCGACAGCGGCTCCCCACTCCCGCCATGTGCTGGACGTGATGGGCGCCGGGTCGGCGGGTCGTGGTACGGCGATGCCGGCGCCTGCTACGGCGCCCGAGCCGGTGCACGTTCGTGGAAGCGCATCAGGGCGGCTCAGTCATGCGATCACGACGCCGAGCACAGCTTGACCGATGCCCGGCGAGGGCGGCGGGGGCTTGAGACGGTTGTGAGACTTCACCGCCGGCACGGGCTGTTAGGTTCCGGGCACAAGCCCACGAAGGAGGTCATCATGTCCATCGTCCGAGGGTTCAGCAACGGGGCGGCCGCCGCCCTGATCGGCGCCGCGGCCGTCGTCGCGACCACGGCCGCACCGGCGGCTGCCGCCGTCGACCCGGCGAGCTGCGTCTACGGCTACAACCTCTCCATCCCGCAGATCTCGGCCACCTGCAACAACCCGACCCCGACCGGCTGGTATCTGCGGGTCGCGTGCGAGACGCCCCGCGGCACCGTCGTGTACGTCAACGGCACCATGGCCTACGGCCCGGGGCGCGACACGTCGCTGGCGCGGTGCCCGCACAACACCGAGCTCGGCCCCTCCACGCTGGTCAACGCGTAGCGGCGCGCAGGGCCTCGGTCAGGCGGCGGACGCCGTGGTCCAGGCGGCGGAAGTAGGTCGCCCTGCTCAGGTGCAGGCGGTGGGCGGCCGCCTCGTGCGCGATGCCGCCACGAAGGTAGTACAGGCTGAGCACACGCCCGGCCTCCTGGTCCACGGGTGAGCCGGAGTTCGCCAGCGCCTCCACCTGCCGTCGGACGAAGGCCGCGATCGCCTCGGGCGACCCCAGCGCGGGCATCGCGGCCGGCGGGCCCTCGGCCGGCCGGCGCGGGTCGCCCAGCCGGGCGAGGGCGGCGCGCACCGCCTCCGCCAGCGCGTCGTCCTCGGCGGGGACGGCGCCCCGTTCGAGCTGCCGCAGCCAGCCGGGCAGGTTGCGCGGGGTGAACGTGCGCGCGAAGACGCCGCTCCTGCGTCCGCAGCGGAACAGGTCGTCGCGGGTCTCCCCCATCCGGACCAGGCCCATGCGCTCTGACAGCCGCTGGTACGGCGCCCACGGCGTGGAGACGACCACCCTGCCGCTCGCCATGGCGGTGGCCAGGATGTGCCGCAGCATGACGGCGCGCGCCGCCGGGCGGCGGGGCGCGGTGACCAGCATCCCCAGGACGACGCCGGCGGAGCCGTCGCCGCCGGGCGAGGGGGCCGGCGGCGGCGCGTGCTGCTGGAGCAGCGCCTCCAGCAGCGGCGCGGCCCCGGCGCCGATGCCCGTCATGTTCGTCATGCCCAAGGGCCGGTCGTCGCCGTCGACGACCAGGTCGAACAGGCTGCCGGGGGTGGTCATCCACAGCTCCAGCATCCGGTCGGCGCGGCGCGGGTCGAGCGCCTCCATGCCGGCCCACTGGCGGGTCAGCCGGACGATGTCGTCCTCGTCCGCCGCCTCCGCCGCCCTGACGCGCAGCGGCCCCGGCACGGGCGGGAAGAAGATCGGGCGGACCTGGGGATGGGCGGACATGTGCAGCACCTGGTCGGCCAGTTTGGCGCGCACGCCCGGGTCACCGGTGCGGGTGATCTGACGCCGCCGGTGCGCGGAGCCCTTGTCCAGAAGCGTGCGGGCCGTGACCGGGTGCCGCCACCGGTAGGCCAGCTCGAAGATCGTGCGGAAGGGCTCGACCACGACCAGCCCGTGCGCCTCCGGCCGTACGACGCTCAAGGCTCTGAGCCGGTCGAAGTCGGCGGGTGTCCCCTGCACGAGCGCGGCCAGCAGGTCGGCGTCCGCACCGCCCACGGTGGCCACGACCGGCAGCGCGCCGGGCGGAGGGCCCGCGGTCTCGACGGCGAGCCGCCGCAGCAGCTCCCCCGCCACGACGTCCGCCAGACCTCCCAGAACGTCCGCCGGACCTCCCAGAACGTCAGCGTGCCCGCCCCCGGCGAGCGCGCACAGGAGCCGGTCGGCGATGAGCGGGATGCCGCCGGACAGGTCGGCGACCAGGTCGAGCCGGGCCGGGTCGCGCACACCGCGCGAGCGCGCGAACCTGCGCACGGCCGTCCGGCTCCACGGGGACAGCGGCACCGTCTCGACCGGCAGGCCGGACCAGCCGGGCCGGGACACCAGCGGCCTGCGCCCGACGACCAGCACGCACGTGCCCGGCGCCACGCCGGCGAGCAGTTCGCGGACGGCCTCGGCGTGCGCGTCGTGGTCGACCCCGTCGACCACGAGCGGACCGGCGGCGCCGCCATCGGCCACCAGCGGCACGGCGCCGGTCCGCGCGTCCACCAGCGGCACGGCGCCGGTCCGTATGTCCACCAGCGGCACGGTGCCCGTCCGATCGGCCGGCAGCGGCAGGCCACCCGTCCGATCGGCCACCAGAGGGGCGGTGGCCGTCCGGGGGGCCGGCATCGGCCCGGCCGCCGGAGTCAGCACCGTACCGCCCAGCGCCGCGGCCAGCCGGCTCTTGCCCACGCCGACCGGCCCGCAGAGGTTGACGACGACCGGTCCGCCGGGCCGGGCGCCCCGTACCAGGGCGCTCAGCCGCCGGCGCGCGTCGGTGTAGGCGACCACCGGTAAACGGTAGCAATCACGGCGTCACCGAGGAATCGGTGAAGTCCGCGACAGACCTGCGACCGATGGCCCATCGCCGCCCGGTGGCTCACCCGCCAAGCGCGGCCCACCGCCGACCCGGTGGCCCACCGCCGAGCGTGGTCCACCGCTGGAGGTGGAATCACCCGGCCATGTCGCCATCGGCCGCCACCAGGGCGCCGCTGAACTGCGCCGAGTACAGGCGGTGGTAGGCGCCGCGGGCGGTGAGCAGCTCGTCGTGGGTGCCGTGCTCGACGATGCTCCCGGCCTCCATCACCAGGATCAGGTCGGCGTCGCGGATCGTGGACAGCCGGTGGGCGATGACGAAGCTGGTGCGGTCGCTGCGCAGCGCGGCCATCGCGTGCTGCACCAGCACCTCGGTGCGGGTGTCCACCGAGCTGGTCGCCTCGTCCAGGATGAGCAGGGACGGGTCGGCCAGGAACGCCCGCGCGATGGTGAGCAGCTGCTTCTCGCCGGCGCTGACGTTGCTCCCCTCCTCGTCGATCACGGTGTCGTAGCCGTCGGGCAGCGTGCGGACGAACCGGTCGACGTAGGTCGCCCGCGCCGCGGCCTGGATCTGCTCCTCGGTGGCCCGCGGGTTGCCGTAGGCGATGTTGTCGCGGATGGTGCCGCCGAACAGCCAGGTGTCCTGGAGCACCATGCCGATCTGGGAGCGCAGGTCGTCGCGGCGCATCGCGGTGATGTCGACACCGTCCAGGGTGATGCGGCCCGCGTCCAGCTCGTAGAAGCGCATGATGAGGTTGACCAGGGTGGTCTTCCCCGCGCCGGTCGGGCCGACGATCGCGATGGTGTGACCGGGCTCTGCCACCAGCGAGAGGTCCTCGATGAGCGGCTGGTCGGCGTTGTAGCGGAACGACACGTGCTCGAACTCGACCCGGCCGCGCCGGTCGGCGGGCGGCGCCGCGTCGGCGGGGTCGGGGGCCTGCTCCTCGGCGTCCAGCAGCTCGAAGACCCGCTCCGCCGAGGCCACCCCCGACTGCAGCAGGTTGGCCATCGAGGCGACCTGCGTCAGCGGCTGGGTGAACTGCCGGGAGTACTGGATGAACGCCTGGACGTCGCCGAGGCTCATCGCCCCGGTGGCGACGCGCAGGGCCCCGACGACGGCGATGGCGACGTAGTTCAGGTTCCCGATGAACATCATGACCGGCATGATGATCCCGGAGATGAACTGGGCGCCGAAGCTCGCCTTGTACAGGTCCTCGTTGCGCTCGCGGAACACCTCCTCGACCTCCGGGCCGCGCCCGAACACCTTGACCAGCTCGTGGCCGGTGAACGCCTCCTCGATGTGGGCGTTGAGGGTGCCGGTGTGCGCCCACTGGGCGACGAAGAGCTTCTGCGAGCGCTTGGCCACCTGGCCGGTGACGACCATCGACACCGGGATGGTGACCAGGGCGATGACCGCGAGCAGCGGCGAGATCACGAACATCATCACCAGCACGCCGATGACGGTCAGCAGCGAGGTGAGAAGCTGGCTCAACGTCTGCTGGAGGGTCTGCGACACGTTGTCGATGTCGTTGGTGACCCGGCTGAGCAGCTCGCCGCGCGGCTGGCCGTCGAAGAACTTCAGCGGCAGCCGGTTGATCTTGTCTTCGACGTCGGACCGCAGCCGGAAGATGGTGCGCTGGGTCGCGTCGTTGAGCAGGTAGTTCTGCAGCCAGCTGAAGACCGAGGCCGCGACGTACAGCACCAGGGCCCAGGTCAGCACCGTGGCGAGCGCGCCGAAGTCGATGCCGTGGCCGGGCACCAGGTCCATGCGCGCGAGCATGTCGGCGAGGTTGCCGTTGCCCGAGGCACGGACGCCCTGGACGGCCTGCTCCTTGGTCGTCCCCGCGGGAAGATGCCGGCCGACCACGCCGCTGAAGATGATGTCGGTGGCGCGGCCGAGGATCTTCGGCCCGATGACGGCGAACGCGACGCTGACCACGGCCAGCGCGATGACGGCCAGGATGCGGGGGCGTTCGGGGTCCAGCCGCCGGATCAGCCGGCGGGCGGAGGGGCCGAAGTTCATCGACTTCTCCGCGGGCATCCCTCCCCCGCCGAAGGGCCCCCTGCCGAACGGTCCACCTCCGGCGGGCGGGCGCACCGGAGCCGCGAGCGGCCTGCCCCCCGCCGCGGCACCCGGTCCACCCCCGGCCTGCGTCCCCTGGCCGTCCTGGGCCGGTCCCCCGGCGGGCGTGGCCTGGTCTGCCGGTGCGGTGGGACGCTCGCTCACGCCGCCCTCCTGACGGTCGGCCGGAACCCGGCTCATACTGCGCTCCCCGCGGTCACCTGGGACTCCACGATCTCGACATAGGTCGGACAGGAGGCCAGCAGTTCGTCATGGGTCCCGATGCCGGCGATCACGCCGTCGTCCAGGACGATGATCTGGTCGGCGTCGGCGATGGTGGAGACCCGCTGGCCGACGATGACGACGGCGGCCTCGGCGGTGCGCGGACGCAACGCGGCGCGCAGGCGCGCGTCGGTGGCCAGGTCCAGAGCCGAGAACGAGTCGTCGAACAGGTAGATCTCGGGCTTGCTGACCAGCGCCCGCGCGATCGAGAGCCGCTGCCGCTGCCCGCCGGACACGTTCGTGCCGCCCTGCGTGATCGGCGCCTGGAGCCCCTCGGGCATCGCCTCGACGAAGTCGCGCGCCTGGGCGACCTCCAGGGCCTCCCACAGCTCCTCGTCGGTGGCGTTCGGGTTGCCGTACCGCAGGTTGCTCGCGACGGTGCCGGTGAACAGGTACGGCTTCTGCGGCACCAGGCCGATGCGCGTCCACAGCAGCTGCGGGTCCAGGTCGCGGACGTCGACGCCGTCGACCGACACGGTGCCGGAGGTGGCGTCGAACAGCCGCGGCACCAGCGACACCAGGGTCGTCTTGCCCGACCCGGTGCTGCCGATGACCGCGGTGGTCTGCCCCGCGACGGCGCGGAAGGAGATCCCCGACAGCACGGGCGCCGCCGCGCCCGGGTAGCGGAACTCCACGTCCCGCATCACCAGCTCGGCCCGCCTGCCCGCGTCGCGCACCGGCTCGTCCGGCGGGCGCACCGACGACTCGGTGTCCAGCACCTCGCCGATGCGCTCGGCGCAGACGGCGGCCCGCGGGATCATGATCGAGATGAAGGTGGCCATCATCACCGACATCAGGATCTGCATCAGGTACATGAGGAAGGCGGTCAGCGCGCCGACCTGGATCTCGCCGCTGTCCACCCGCGCCGCGCCGAACCACAGCACCGCCACGCTGGAGGCGTTGAGGATGAGCATGACGACGGGGAAGATCAGCGCGGTCAGCCGGCCGACGCGCAGCGCGGTGTCGGTCAGCGCCTGGTTGGCGTCGGCGAACCGGCGCGTCTCCTCGCGCTCCCTGACGAAGGCCCGCACCACGCGGATGCCCGACAGCTGCTCCCTGAGCACCCGGTTGACCTCGTCGATGCGGGTCTGCATCGCGCGGAACTGCGGCACCATGCGGAAGACGATCAGGCCGATCGAGACGAGCAGCGCTGGGACGCAGACCAGCATCAACCAGGACAGGCCGATGTCCTGCCGCAGCGCCATGATGATGCCGCCGACGCACATGATCGGCGCGGCGACCAGCATGGTGCACGTCATCACGACGAGCATCTGCACCTGCTGCACGTCGTTGGTGCTGCGCGTGATCAGCGAAGGCGCCCCGAACTGGGTGACCTCGCGGGTGGAGAACCCCACCACGCGGTGGAAGACCGCGCCCCGTACGTCGCGCCCGAACCCGGCCGCGACCTTGGCCCCGTAGTACACCGCCGCGATCGAGCAGGCGATCTGCACCAGCGACACCGTCAGCATCCAGCCACCGGTGCCGAGGATGTAGCCGGTGTCCCCGGTGGCGACCCCCTTGTCGATGATGTCGGCGTTCAGGCTCGGCAGGTACAGAGACGCGATGGTCCCCACGAGCTGCAACGCGACCACCGCTACCAGTGCCGTCGAATAGGGCCGCAGATGGACCCGCAACAACCGGCTCAACATGTCCGCGCCCCGGTCAGCGCGGCAGAACCCACCGTGGTAATCACTTGGGTCACGCTATAGGAGGAGTTGACCCATTCTCCCCTGTTTTTCGCCTGGCGAAACCGCCCGCGAAGACCGGGCATGTCCTGCGCGTCCGGCTGAAACTTTCAGCTCCGCGTGACCGCCGCCCCGCCTGTGACCTGTCATGGGAGACCGCCGGTCACGACGAGGGGTGGACCGGGTCTCGCCCGCGGCGCACGATCGAGGATGGACGGCGCGTGTCGCCGTCCCGCTCGGGGGAGCCGATGCGACGAACCGGTCGCGAGCGCGTCTGACGGGGGGCGCTCCAGATCTGAGGGCCGGTGGCATGCAGGCGTCGCCCGCGCGTCCGTGCAGCACCAGCACCAGCTCTGACCCTGCACCCAGCGGGCGGGCCCGTCCGGAGGTCTGTCCGCTCGACGAGAGAGGCTTCTCATGCCCTTTCCACGTTCACGGGGGACCGCGTCGCGTGGCCTTCTGATCGCGGGTTGTACGGCCACCGTCACGGCCGCCGTCACGGCCGTCATGCTCGGCGGCGGCCTGATGCCCGCCTCCGGCGCCGTCGCGGGCCCGGCTTCCGTCGCGCGGCAGGTGCCCGCCGTGGGCGCCGTCGGCGCCGCCTACGACGCGGCCCAGACCGCCGCCGACACCACCCCGCCCAGCGAACCCACCGGGCTCACCCCGCGCACCGTCTACCGCAACGGGGTGGCCGGCCTCACCTGGACGCAGTCGACCGATGACGTCGGGGTCACCGGGTACGACATCTACGCCTGGTCCTACGGTTCAGAAATATCATTCAGCCGCGTTCAGGCGGACTTCACCCACACGGCCACCACGGTGAACGCCGACGTGTTCTACCTCACGCCCGATCGCTCCTACGTGTTCTACGTCGTGGCGATCGACGCCGCGGGAAACCGGAGCGTGCCGAGCCTTCTGGCGATGAACAGGGCCATGTCGGAGCCGCCGACCGCGTCGTCCCCCGGCCCGTCGACGCTGCCCCAGCCCTGGGACCTGCGCGTGTACGCCGGGCCCGAACCCGGCTACGTGGCAGCGCAGTGGTCGACCAGCGGTGACACGCCAGAGACGCACTGGCCGGTGTTCGTCCGCTCCTCCGCCCAATGGTGGCGCGGGGACGACAGCCCGCTTCCGCGCACCCTGGTGGTGCCGATCGGCGGCGAGGCGTCCTACACCTTCCAGGTGGTGGCGCGGGACAACGCAGGCAATCTGAGCAACCCGTCCAACGCCGTCACCTACATCAACCCCTATCCGTCGCCCTCCCCCACCCCGCCCACGACCCCGACGCCGCCCACGACCCCCTCGGCGACCCCTTCCGCGCCCCGCACGTGCGCGGTCACCTACGTGGCCAAGAGCTGGGCGACCGGCTTCACCTCCGACGTCACGATCAAGAACACCGGCGCCACCCCGATCTCGGGATGGCGGCTGGCGTTCGCCTTCCCCCTCACCACCCAGCACCTGACCTCGGGCTGGTCGGCCACCTGGACCCAGACGGGCACGGCCGTCTCCGCGGTCAACACCGCCTGGAACAAGACCATCAGACCCGGCCAGTCCCTGAAGATCGGCTTCAACGGCACCTCCTCCGGCGCCAACCCCTCCCCCACCGCCTTCACCCTCAACGACGCCCCCTGCACCTCGGGCTGACCTTCCACCGCCGGACCCACGTCCGGCGGCACCCCACATCTGCCCCGCACCCCGCACCTGACCGGCGCGCTCGTACCCGACCGGCACCCTCACACTCGACCCGCACCCCACACCCGACCGGCGCGCTCGTACCCGACCGGCACCCTCACACCTGACCGGCACCCTCACACATGACCGGCACGCCGCGGCCGCAGGCCCGCCCGGGGTCTCGTCCGCCCGTCGAGAGGCTCCCCATGCCCTTCACCCGTCCCCGTGGAGCCGCCTTGCGTGGCCTCCTGCTCGGATGCTGCGCGGCCACCGCCACCGCGGCCGTTCTCGCCGCCGGCCCGCTGCCCGCCTCAGGCGCCTCCCTCGGCGCGGGTCCGCGGGCCGCGTCGGGCGCCGTCCTCGGCTCCGGCCGGCTCCCCGCCTCGGAGGCCGTCCTCGGCTCGGCGCGGACCGGCGCGGTCGCCGCCGACACGACACCGCCCAGCGAGCCCGGCGCGCCCTCCCCCCGTAACGTGTACCTGAACGGGGTGGCGGGCCTGACCTGGGCGCCGTCGAGCGACGACGTCGGGGTCACCGGGTACCAGGTGTACGCCTGGGCGTACGGCACCCCCGCGAACGTCCCCTTCACCCTGGCCCATGCGCGCATCACCACCGCCTCCTCGACCACTCCGGTCTACGCCGAGGTGTCCGACCTCATCCCGGGCCGGGACTACCTGTTCTACGTGGTCGCCGTGGACGCCGCCGGCAACAGGAGCGTGCCGAGCCTGCTGACCAAGGCCACGGCCATGGTCGAGCCGCCGACCCCCGGCCCGTCCCCCGCGCCGGCGATCCCGCACGCGCCCACGAACCTGCGCATCGGGTCCGGGCTCGGCACGGGCAACGTCTCGCTGTCGTGGTCCACCGAGGACGCCGGCAACTCGGTGGTCTTCATCGCCTTCCGCCGCTCCTCCGCCGAGTGGAGCTACTCCATCGACAGCTCGATTCCGCGAACCCTGGCGAGCATCGGCGCCGAGCCCTCGTACACCTTCCAGGTGATCGCCCGCAACACGGCCGGCACCCTGCTGAGCCCTCCGTCCGACCCGGCCACCTACACCGCCCCCTCACCCACACCGTCCGCGACCCCCACCGTGACGCCGACCGCGACACCGACGCCCTCCGTGGCGTGCGCGGTCACCTACGACGCCACAACGTGGGCGACCGGCTTCCTCGCCGTGGTCAACGTCAAGAACACCGGCAGCACGCCGATCGACGGATGGCGGCTGGCGTTCGACTTCCCCCTCACCACCCAGCGCCTGACCTCGGGCTGGTCCGCCGTCTGGGCCCAGTCCGGCACGACCGTCTCCGCGACCGACCAGTCCTGGAGCAAGATCATTCAACCCGGCCAGGTCTTGTGGCTCGGCTTCAACGGCGTCTACTCCGGCAGCAACCCCTCCCCCACCGCCTTCACCCTGAACGGCGCCACCTGCGCCTCAGGCTGACCGTCCGGGGGCGGCCGCGCGTCCGGGCGGCGGACTCGGGGACGGAGCCCCGGGTCAGGCGGCGAAGCCTCCGTCGACGCTGATGGCGGACCCGGTGATGTAGCGGCCTCCCTCGCCGGCCAGGTGCGCGACGGTGGAGGCGATGTCGTCGACGGCGCCGTAGCGGCCCAGCGCGGTCGCGCCGCTGAATCCGGCCGCCTGCGGCCCGCCGGCCGGATTCGCGTGGGTGTCGATCGGGCCGGGATGGACCAGGACGGCGGTGATGCCCCGCGGACCGAGATCGCGGGCCAGCCCCTTGGTGAGGCCCGCGAGCGCGGACTTGCTCATCGCGAACAGGGTCATTCCCGGCCCCGGGACGCGTTCGGTCACACAGGTGCCGACGTTGATGAGGCGGCCGTCCGCGCCCATGTGCCGGGCCGCCGCCTGGCAGGCCAGGAAGACCGACCGCACGTTCACCGCCAGGACTCGGTCGACCTCCTGAGGCGTGATCTGTCCCAGCTCCGCGGCGACGAACGCCGCCGCGTTGTTGACCAGGACGTCGATCCGGCCCCACTCCTTCGCGGTCCGCTCGACCGCCGCGACGGCCGCGTCCGGGTCGGCGAAGTCCGCCTCGATCACCAGTGCCCGGCCGCCGCCGGTCTCGATGCGCCGGGCCACCGCCTCGGCCTCCTCGGCGGCGTGGGCGTAGGTGATGGCCACGTCCATCCCGTCCTGCGCCAGTCGCAGGGCGATCGCCGCGCCGATGCCGCGGCCGCCCCCCGTCACCAACGCCACCTTGCCGGTCAGTTCGGTCACGTCTCCCCATTTCTTTGTCGATCAGCAAAGAAATAGGTACCAGGATGCGCGCGAGCCGGTCAAGGGATATATTTGTCAATCGACAAAGAAAGGTGGCGGGCGTGGCGGAACGCGGCAGACCGCGTGGCTTCGATCGAGACCTGGCGCTCCGCCAGGCGATGCTGACGTTCTGGGAGCACGGGTACGAGAGCACCTCGATGGCCGACCTCACCGCCGCCATGGGCATCGCCTCCGCCAGCATCTATGCCTGCTTCGGGTCGAAGGAGCACCTGTTCCGGGAGGCCGTCGAGCTGTACGGGGCGACACAGGGCGCCGAGCCGCTGCGGTGCCTGGAGGCCTCGGCGACCGCCCGGGAGGGCATCGCGCGCGCCCTTCGGGTCAACGCCGACAGGTTCGCCGATCCGGCCACGCCGCCGGGCTGCATGGTGGTGCTGTCGGCTCTGACCGGCACGACCGCGAACGCCGGGCTGCGCGACTTCCTCGCCGAACGCCGCGCGCTCGTGCCGTGGTCCTTCCGGCGGCGGCTGGAACGGGGAATCGAGGAGGGCGACGTCACCCCCGGCACGGACATCGACGCCGTCGCCGCCTTCTACGCCACCGTCCTGCAAGGCATGGCCGTCCAATCCCGCGACGGAGCCGGCCGGACACGCCTGGAGACGATCATCGACTGCGCGCTGGCCGCGTGGACCACCCTCACCTCCCCCCGAACCGCCTCGTCGGCGACCGCGCCGCAGGAGTAGGTGACGGTGAAGTCCCTCCGGAGTGCGTCGAAGCCTCACGTTGCGGACGGGGCGCCGGTCGGCCAGGAGGGACACACCACGCACATGTGATCACCAGGACATCGCCACCCGGTAGAACCCCGCGAGCGCGCCGTCGATGGGATGGGGCCGCGGCTTCCCCGAGGAGTCGAGTTCGTTCCACCTCTGCAGGTTGACCGCGACCGACATCCGCCGCCCGCCGTCGGCACGGGTCATGGACATCGCTCCGCCGCCCCAGACCGTGCCGCCATGGCCCCAGAAGGTGCCGCCGCCGGGGACCTCCATCGGGTGCAGGCCGAGGCCGTAGTCGATCACCTTCCCCTCCTGGGAGACGACCGGGACGGTGCGGCGCATCTGCGCCAGTGACGACCGATCCACGATCTCCCCGGCGAGCAGCATGCCGAAGAAGCGGTTGAGATCCGCGACGGTCGAGATCAGCGAGGCCGCCGGCCCGACCCACGACATGTCGTACACGCTGTAGTCGCGCGGCGGTTCGATCATGCCGAACCACGCCTCGTACATGCGCGAGTGCGGCCCGTCGACCTGCGGTCCGGCCGGAAAACCGGTGCCGGTGAGCCCGGCGCGCTCGATGACATCCTGGGTGACGCACCTCTCCGCCGTGGTGCCGCTCACCTGTTCCAGCAGCCTGCCGAGGAGCAGGTAGTTGGTGTTGGAGTACACCCCCGGAGTGCCGCCCGGCGCACCGAGGGCGGGCGCCCCGACTCCCATCGCGATGAGATCGGCCGGGTCGAACCGCGTGAGCCGGTTGTCGTCCAGGCTGTCGGGCCTGGTGTCGGCCACGGAGGGGAACGCCTTGAGGGACGGGTAGGCGTGAGGGAGGTACTCGGCGAGGCCGCTGGTGTGGTTGAGCAGCATCCGGACGGTGATGGCGTCACCGCGGTCTCCAGGGACCAGGCGCGGCAGGTAGTGGCCGATCGACGTGTCGAGCCCGATCCGACCGCTCTCCACCTGCCGCATCACCGCGGCGGCGGTGAAGGTCTTGGTGATGCTGCCGACGCGGTGCCGCATCCCGGCCGTGACGGGACGGCCGGTGGCGACATCGGCGACCCCGGCGGCGCCACGCCAGACGTGGCCGCCGTCGCACACCTCGGCGAACACTCCGGGCACCCCTGCGCGGTGGACCTTCTCCATGGCGGCTTCGAGCGCCGCGACATCCAGTGGGTTCTCCATGCCTCCATTATGCACGCGGTGCGTGCAACAGTGAGTGCATAGATAGGGTTGGATCTGGCGAGAGGGGTGACATGGCAGGCCGCAGGCGTTGGTCGACCGAGGAGATACTGGACACGGCGGAGCGGCTGCTGCGCACGAGCGACGCCGACTCCTTCAGCGTGCGCCGGCTGGCCGCGGCGCTCGGCACCGACTCCTCCAGCCTCTACCGGCACTTCCGGAACAAGACCGAGCTGTTGCGCGCGGTCACCGACCGCATCCTCATCGCCGCCATGGACGGCTACCGTCCCGAGGGCGACTGGAAACAGTGCATCACCACCGTCGCCATGCGGGTGAAAGAGGCCTTCGGCCGGCATCCCCAGGTCGCGGCGATCTGGGGACGCTACGCGTCAGGCGGCGCCGGCTCCCGGCTGGTCATAGAGGAGGTGCTGCGGGCCCTACGGGCATCGGGACTGCCCGACGAGGAGATCCCGGCGCACTACCACCGGCTCGCGATCCTCTTCGCCGCGTTGATCTCCTCCGAGGGGGCGGCGGAGAGCGCCACTCCCGAAGAGCGCGAACAGGGCCTGGAGTCGTTCCGCGTCGCGGTGCTGGGCGCCGACCCCGAACGCTTCCCCGCGCTGGCCCACTTCGGCCGCGACATCCGCCCTCTGCACGAGAACCGCCACGCCGTGTTCGAAGCGATCCTCGCCGCCCAGCTCACCCAGATCGAGGCCCGGATCCCCCGGCCCGCCCCTCTGGCGGGCGACTGAAGTCGCCAAAGGGCGGACCGGTCCACCGGTACGACTCGGCGCGACCAGCCGAGCACGCCGGGACGCCTTCCGCGCAGGGCATGGCCGGGCGCGGACCAAGCGGTCGGCGGCACAGGTCCGACCAGCGGCACAGGTGCGACCGGCGGCACAGGTTCAACCGGCGGCACAGGTTCAACCGGCGGAGTCGCCGGTGAGCAGGGCCGCGCCCAGCGGGGTCAAGGTGTGCAGGACGGCGCTGCCCATCCGGGTGGTCGAGAGCAGGCCCGCGTCGCGCAGCACGGTGGCGTGTTCACTGGCGGAGGCCCGCGAGATCGCGAGCCGGTCGGCGAGCGCACTGGTCGTGGCCGGGTGCCGCAACGCGGCCAGCACGGCGGCCCGGGTGCGGCCGAGCAGCGGGCCGAGCGCGTCCGCCGCGGCGGCCGGCCGGCCCCCGGCGTGCATCGGGTACACCAGCACGGTGGCACGGCCGGGCCGGTACATCATCATCGGGCCGGAGGCGAAGTACGACGGGACCAGCAGCAGGCCGTTCCCGCCCAACTGGACGTCGTACTCGCCCGCGACCTGGACGTGTAGCACCGGTGGCTCCCACCGGCAGCGGACGCTCAACGTCGCGAGCAGGGCGTCGGTGCCGCCGCGCAGCAGCGTCTCGGCGCGCAGCGCGCGGTCCGCGGCGGCCGTGTCGCGGATCCTCGGCCACAAGGGCGCCAGCGAGGAGGAGAAGTAGTCGTACAGGTCGCCGGTGAGCGTCCGCCACGCGACGGTGTCGCCTTCGGCCAGTTCGCGCCGCCACGACCCGCCCACGGCCGGGGGAAGCTGGCTCAGGTCGGCCATGACCTGCTCCGTCGGAGTGTTCTTCGCCAGTTCCACCGCCGCGGCCAGGTCGTCGGCCTCCGGCTGGAGCAGCAGGTCCGGCATGAAGCTCTGTTCGGGCACCATGTCCGCCAGCACTCCCGCGCGGTCGATCGAACCGTCGCCCACCGAGCGGCGCCACTCCCTGACCTCGGGGCGCGACCAGGTGGCGCAGGATGGCCGGCGGACGCTCAGAGCGCTCTCCAGCAGCGCGTTCGGGGCCGGCGCGAAGGTGATGAGACGAAGGTCGGCGGCGGTGAAGTGCAGACGCATCATTCGCACGATCTTCCCGCACCTGCGATCTTCACTCGACCGGCCCCCCGTAAGGGCACGGCGGGAACGGTGTTTCGGCGAGGACCGAAAGGCTTTGTGGATTCCTCCGAGCCTCGACAGGCTCGTGACCAAGGTCGACTTCGGTCGTCCGGAACCACGGTCCGGTCATCGCAACCACAGGAGGAATGCCATGCGCACCGCTACTCGCCGACGGCTCACGGGAGCGGCCGCCGCCGCGGCGGCTCTCACGGCCACCGCTCTGTTCGTCGCGCCCACGCCGGTGTCGGCCTCCACCGCGTCGGCGGCGCGGACGAGCTCGGCGGCCCGGATCCTGGCCAACTCGTGCAACCTGCCGACCTCCGCCCGGCCGAACAGCACCTTCATTCAATCCTTCTGGGACTGCAACGACTGCAAAAAGACCGCGGCGTACGACCACAACACGTTCGGCGGCACCTTCTACTGCACCTACAACCCCAGTAACCGCGCGACCGACGAGCACCGCCAGTACTGACCTTCCCTTCGCGCCCAGCCCGGCTCCCACTGATGGGAGCCGGGCCCGGCCACGCTCTTCTCCACTGGCGGGAGCCGGGCTCGGCCCCGCTCTTCCAGGCCATCGCGGCCGTCTGTGGAAAGCGCCGTGTGTCCGGTGCGCCGGGTGTGCTACTCCGGCAACACACTGGGCTCACCGCCGTTGGCGACGATGACGATGCCGTTGATGTAGCCGCTCGCGGCATCGATGAGGAACAGCACGACCGAGGCGATCTCAGCCGGCGTTCCGGCGCCCCTACATGCCGTTTCGACGTTCTGACGTGCTGTTCCGCCGTTCCTGATGGAAGACTGGCCACCCAGCCGCCTCCGTCAGGGGTGGTGATGGCCTGGCGACGACGCGCCACAGCCCGCAGTGGCAGAACTGGTAGTACACCGAGCCTTCGCTGGTGTGGTGATGAGAACGGGTCCGCCAAGTGTGCTCGCCATGGTCGTTCATGGGACCAGCGTGATGTAATGGCATTGTGCATCTCAACCCTTACGGGCAGGACGCCGTGTGCCTCATGGCCGACCTGGCCAACCTCCCGCCCGGCTCCCTCGACGAACTGGTCGAACGGTGCCTGGAGGCCGGACTCGTAGTGGACATGCCGACGGACGAGAAAGACCTCACCCGCACGCTGGACCTCATCGAGGGGTGGACGGAGATCGTCGACGCCGTCGACGACCGGCGGCGAGCGCAGCTGGTGAACCGCCTGCTCGCGACGGCGACCGCGCACCCCCGCCTGACCGACCACGGCGGGAGCGGCTGGCACCTGCACTACCGCGACAACGGCCTGCCGCTCGGAGAAGTGCTCCAAGCCCTGGTCGCCGTGGGGACCGCCCTCCACCTGACCGGCCGGGGAATGTCCAGGCTCGGCCGCTGCGCCCGGGAAGGCTGCGACCGGGTGTACGTGGACGTGTCCAGAGGCGGCGCTCAGCGTTACTGCTCACCCCGCTGCTCCAACCGCGACGCCGTCCGCTGCCACCGAGCCCGCCGATCCTGAGACGGACGCCGCGATCGGTCACAGGCCGCAGCGCGGGCGATCGCAGGTGAGGATGTCGTACTCGCCCGCCGCGCCCCAGACGATGCGCGGCAGCCGGTCGGGCCCGATCGCGAGTTCCAGCGAGCCAGGCTTCGCTGCCCGCAGGAACGAAGCCTCGCGTCTGTCGTCACATGTCTCGTCCGCGCACGCGAGAAGGGTGACCCGGTCGTCGCCGCGGGAGTAGCCGGCGATCAGCGGCCGGTCGCGGTCGTCCAGCGCGAACCCGAACCCCCGCAGCGGCGCCAGGCGGCGCAGTTCCGTGACCTGCGGCGTCCCGGCACAGGTCACCGTCACGCAGGTGAGTATCCGCGCCGCGCCGGTCCCCGGGTCGTTGTAGGCGAGCACCGGCCGGCCGTCACGCCTGACGGCGAGAGCCAGCCGGACGAAGTCGCTTGAACCGGCCCAATCGCCGGGCAGCGGCCCGAGCGTCCGGACCGTGTGACTCTCGCAGGACACCGACTCGCAGGCCGCCACGGTGATCAGCCGGCGTTCCCTGTCGAGATGAGCGACCACGGCCGAGCCGGTGTTTCCCACCGCCACGGCAAGCGGACGGTCCTGGTAGACGATGTCGGGGCCCGCCCGGAACATGCCGACCGTTCGCGGGGAAGCGCATGCCGGGCTCTCACACAAGGTGAGCTGCACCGCCGACGAGCGGTCCTTGGGCACGACGCGTGACAGAAATATGTCGTCGCGGCTCCCGTCGTCCGAGGGGACACGTTCGTCCAGAGTCGCGCCGAGGGACGGCCGTGGAGCGGCCCGTCGCGCACCGCGAGCCCGGTCACCGCTCCGGGACGGGGACGGGGACGCGGACGGGGACGGGGACGGGGACTCGGCCGGGAACGGGGAGCTGAGCGCCTTGAACAACTTCTCAATATCGCGCAACTGGTCCCCTGCCGCCCCGGACCGGACCACTGACGCGATCACCGGCGCGGGAGCACCGGCGGCCACGGCGCTGTAGGCGGACAGACCTTCATACGACGCCGAGGCCAGGCGCCGGCCCTTGAGAAGATCGTCGCAACGGTGGCGAGGGCAGGAGACCAGCCGGAGGCTCATCTCCGCGCCTTCGCCCACCCACGGGAGGATGCGGATGGTGCCGTCGTTCCCCGGCACCACGTTGGTGCCGCGCAGGTCCACGAGCCGCAGCGGCTCGTCGATCTCGACCGTACGCCAGGCCGCGCATCGCACGTCCTCACAGGCCAGCGGCTCGACACCGGCGATGATCGGGGCGCCATGCGCGCCGAAGACGACGTGCGGCGGCACCGTCTCCCCCCGCCCGGCCGGCGCGGCGACGAGTGTGGCCGTCGGGAGGCCCAGTGGATCGCCGAACAGGAGGGCACCGTAGATCGCGCCCAGCACCAGCGCCCCCAGCGCCGTCACGGCGGCGACCGGCCTGCCGAGCCGGCGCGGCGGCGCCTGCTCGGGCACCGGCGCCTGCAACGCTTCCTGACCGGCACGCCGGCACAGGTGGGTGTAGCAGCCCGCGAGCAACGCCGTCTGCACGGGTGCCAGCAGCATTCCGAGGACGACGGCCGCCACGTTGCCCGCGATCACCGCCGGACCACCGGCGAACAGCGATCGGGCCGTCCAGGACGGCAGCCACGCCGGCGCCGACACCACCGCCACCATCCCCAGATGCAGGACCGTCGCGAGGTGATCTCCGCGGGCCAGCCGCACCGCCCGCACCGTGGCCGCCACCGCCCCGACCGGGCGCGCCCCGAGGACGGGGATCGCGAGCAGCACCCGGCACACCAGCAGGAACGGCCCGATCGCCACCAGCACACCTACGGCGGTACCGGCGTACCCCCCTGTCACCGCGAAAGGGACCACGACGACCGCCATCGCCACGAACAGGATCGCCGACAGAAGCAGCAGCGCGCCGGCCCGGCGGACCACCCCGCGCAGTGCCCACGCGGCCGACACCGGTTGCCCTTCGAGCCCCGCCACCACCAGGCGACAGCCCGCGATCATGGACGCCACCCCGGCGACCATCGTCCCGACGACGGCCGACCCCAGCAGCACCCGCGTCGCGACCGAGCCACCGCCGGGGACGGGCACCCCGTTGACCACCGATCCGCCCGGCACGGTGACCCACGCCAGCACGGCCATGTCCACGAGCCCGGCCAGGCCCACGGTGACCACCGAGACGAACAGCAAAGGCACGTACAACCGCCCCGCCATCCGGCACGCCCGCCACACGCCGCCCCCCACCCCCGGCGGCACTCCGGCGGGCTGACCTTCCCCACTCTCGGACGCGGACGGCACGCCCGTCTCACCTCATCTCCGGACCTCTGGGTCGATCACCCGCCGAATGGCATCATGCGACCGCCCACGCTCTCAGCGACCCGCCGCCGATTCTCGCGGAAGCCACGCCCCCCGGCGCCCCTTACCGGGCGACCGGTGCACTCGCCTTACCGTGTCGCCCCGTACCTGACCTCTGTGGTCAGTACAGTCAGCCGGTGCACTCCCCTCACCGGTGGGCCGGCGCACTCCTATTACCGGTGGACCGGTGTACTCCCCGAACCGTACGGTCCGTGACCGGGGCGCCCTGCGTCCGGCGACCGGCGCGAACAGAACCGTGATGCCGTGAACGGACGAGTGGCGGCACGGCGAGCCGCCCGCCGATCGACCCGGTCAGTGCAGAGCGAAGGCTCGATCGTCCGCACCGATCTCTGCCAGCAGCGCCGGACGCTCGCCTGCCCGAATGGTGACGGCCGCCCCCAGTGCGGTCAGCGTCGGCCGGATCGTCTCTGGTGCGGGATGGATGATCGCCAGCGACCTCAGCGGCACGACAGGCAGACCGACGGAGGGATGGGCGGTGGTCCCCCAATCGATGAGGAAGGGCAACGGCCCGCTCCGCAGCGGGATGAGCCGCCAGGCGAGCAGGGTGCCGTCCGGCCTGCACCGCGACATGGCGGCAGGCTCGCCCGGGTCGTACCCCGCCCGCCTCGCCTTCGCCACCCGCTCGTCCAGTCCCCCGGGCTCGACCGCGAGGGCCCACCCGGCCAGCGCCGGTGCGGTCAACTCGTCGATCCCGAACGGCCGAGGCCCTTCGGGAGCCGGCCGGTCGGGATCGGGACCGATGATCTCCAGGTAGGCCCGGCCGCCGAGCCCGAGCAGGAAGTTGCGCGTGCCGAGTCCCGGATGCGGCCCACCCTCGACCGGCCGCACCCCCGTCACCTCCGCGACCCGCGCCACCGCCGCCGCGAGATCCGGACCCGCATAAACAAGATGATCCAGAGCCGGATCAATCATCACGGATTCTCCCCACCCACCCTGAGCCACCCGCTACCCGACACGACGGGTCCTCGGCACGACTTCCGTGGAGACTGGAGATACGTGTCGTCCCCCACTCTCAGCGACCACCACGCCGGTGTCACCCCCTTGATCACCCACTGCCCGCCGATCCACCTGTATCAGTCGACGGTCCGGGCCAAGCCATTCTCCGGTTCACCACTTACCCGCAGGAAGCTTGCGAAGACTCTTGCTTACATGATTACATCGCGGTGCCCCTCGCCCTGCGAGAGGTACGAGCCCGCCGGTCTCACGAGCGGTCACCCCGATGACTATCGGCAGGCGGACAAGCGTCTCCGCCCTTCCGGGAGCCCAGGGAGAGTGCCAGCATGACCACGACCGTGGAGTACATCCGGTACCGCATCCCCTCAGACGGCCGGAAGGATTTCGAGGACGCCTACCGCCGGGCCGCCGAATCGCTGGCCGCGGCGCCCGAGTGCATCGACTACGAACTGGCGCACTGCCAGGAGGAACCCGACCGGTACATCCTGCGGATCCGCTGGACGTCGGTCGAGGACCACCTGGAGGGCTTCGGCCGCGGCGAGCACTTCCCCGCCTTCCTCAGCGCGATCCGCCCGTACGTGAAGGCGATCGAGGAGATGCAGCACTACGTCCTCACCGACGTCGCCGGCCCCGGCAAGGCCGCGGGACAGGAGCAGCCGTGACCGAGCAGCACGTGAACGAGCCCGCGCCCGGCGTGCCCACCATCTACCAATGGATGGGCGGCGAGGAGGCCCTGAACCGCCTCACCGAGGTCTTCTACGGCCACGTCATGAAGGACCCGCTCCTCGCCCCCGTCTTCGCCGGCATGGACGAGCGCCACCCGCGGCACGTCGCCATGTGGCTCGCCGAGGTCTTCGGCGGCCCCTCGACCTACTCCGCCGAGCGCGGCGGCCACCCGCACATGGCGCGCATGCACCTGGGCCGCGGCATCACCGAGGCACAGCGCCGCCGCTGGGTCGACCTCCTGCAGGACTCCGCCGACGAGGTCGGCCTGCCGACCGACCCGGAGTTCCGCGCGGTGTTCACCTACTACATCGAGTGGGGCACGCGCATGGCACTGATCTATTCAGGCGACAACCCGCCTCCCGTGAACGCGGCCGACGTACCCCGCTGGCACTGGGGCCAGACCCCACCCTGGCAACCGAACAACTGAACCCCCGCCTGCCAAGCTCCGGCTCAAATGACCCGCGCCAGCCTACGCCGAAGCCTGCGACACACTTCGGATCGCCCGCACCACCCGGCTCTCGAACCGGCCGGCCGTCTGCTCCATGGTGTCCGCGCTTCCGCGACGACCACATGCGGATCACCCAAGCCGCCGTGACGGAGCAGGGCACGACTTTCTCGTACGCCACGTTATCGGTGAGACCGTGCCCGTACCGATGACCCGCATGCGATCGCGTCGGGTTGTGCCAGCGACCGCGCGTGGCCAGGATGATCAACTCGTCCCCGACCTTGTGAGGGCGGCTAGGCGCTAGAAATCGATGTGCGCGGGTTCCCAGATCGAGCAGTCGTGGGCGAAGAGTACGCGGCGCGGGTCGAAGTCGGCGAGGCGTTCCAGCCAGGACCGATACGAAGGCAGCGGGTCCGCCGCACCGTGGAGTGCCGCCTGGCGGGCCAGGTGGTCGGAGGCGAAATGGGACGCGAAGTCGTGGGCCTGACCGGCGAGGACCACGCTGCCGTCGCGGCGCCGGAGGACCAGCGACTGGTGGCCCTCGGTGTGCCCGGGGGTAGGGACGATCCAGACGCCGGGCCAGACCTCGGTCTCACCCGCGAGTTCCTCGTAGGTCGCGCCGGGGAAGTCGACGAGCGCGTCCACGGTGTAGCCGCCGCGGCGGGCCGTGGCCAGTTCGGAGTCCTGCACCAGGATGGGCGTACCGCTCAGCATGGGGTTGCCGCCGCAGTGGTCGAAGTGCAGATGACAGTTCGCGACCAGCGCGATGTCATCGGCGCTCACCCCGGCGTCCCCCAGCGCATCCCGCAACGGACGCCGCCGCGGGCGATAGTGCGCCTCGGTCCCGGCGTCCGCCGCGCCGATGCCGGTGTCGAACAGGATCACCCCGTTGTCGTGGCGCACCAGATAGGCGAGCACCGGCTCCACCCGCGGCCCGGTTCCCCCGGTCTCCGACTCGGGCCGGATGAAGTACCCCAGGTCGAGCCGCCGCACGCTGATCTCCCCGCTCATCCCGTCATCGTGCCAGGCCAGGACGCCCCCCGCAGCCGGTCCGCCCGTAGCGGAACAGCACGCCGTTCCCGAACGGCGTGACCCGGGGTAACGAGATCTGCCTTCGGCCCACCCCTCGGTGGTGTCCTTTCATCAACCGAACGCCGCGATCACTCCGGCCGGACGTCCGTCTGACCGGCTCAGGCCGAAGCCGGGTGCGACCGGCGGGCGGGGGTGCGGAAGACCTGGCGATGGTGCCACTCGATGTTGGCCGGCTCCACGGGAGCAAGACCCGGCTGCGGGGGGCGGACGGGACGCTCCGCGAGGTCGAGGACCATGGCCTTCGCGGTCGGTGACCTGCCGGCGAACTTGGCCGAGACGGTGATCCTCCGGTCGGCGGTGAGCCCGAGGACGCCCTTGTCGAAAAGCTTGTGGTGGATGGCGCACAGGCACAGCCCGTTGGCCACATCGTCCGGCCCTTCGAAAGCCCACCAGCGGACGTGCGCGGCATCGAGGCCGACCACGGCGCCGTCCAGCCATCCGTCGTACTCACAGAACGCGCAGCAGTACTCGTAGGCCATGAGGACCTCCTGCCGGAACAGTCCGGCGCGGCGGGGCTTCGTACGCCCAGGTACCTGTGTGAGGTGGCCGGAGCCGTCGCCTTCGAGCCGGAGCCCGGTCAGCCGGCAGATGTCGGGGTGCAGGGAGGGCTCGAAGTTGGCGTCCAGGAGATGCCGGGCGAGACGGACCACCAGGTGGGAGTCGTCGGACAGGGCGCGCAGCAGGTCAGGGTGGAGCCGACCGGCCGCCTGGGTGCCCCGCAGGCGGCCCAGCTCGGGGCCTGGACTGCCCGGACCGTCCACGGTGTGGACGATCCACACGCCGTCGCTGGTCAGATGGTGGAAAGGGTAGCCCGGGCTCGTGTCACGCGGCGGCCCGAACTCTTTGAGCAGGCGTTTCAGATCGTCCTCGGCGGCGCTGAAAACAATGGGCTCTGCGCCTTCTCGCTGGAACCGGCCGAGGGCGTAGAGCAGCAAGAGCGGTTTGTGCGGGGCCCGCTCCCCATTCCGCGCCCACCGCCGAATGCCCGCGACCCGCTCGACCCAGTCCATGACCGACCAATTTAGACCTGGCCGGGTCCATTCGGGACTGGTCGGCAGCCGACGAAAAAGACCAGAGCCTCGCCTGATGGACGAGGCCCACGTCCCTCCATCGAAATGGCTGGGACGACTGAGTCAAGTGAGCCTTTTCCATCGTGATCGTGCTGGTCATGGTGATGGGGTTAGGGCCAGATGTGCGGTGGGATGAGCCTCGCGGCAAGACAGCAGTCGACCAAGATCCAAGGCTCCGACCGGGTCGCTGTCCTACCCTGCCGCGATTCCGCTGTCGAACCGCATACTCGTCCGTCCGGCCGATCTCACCGCGTTCAATGCGTCCAACGCCGATGCAAGAGGCGGCGCCTGGATCCAGGTCGGCAAGCCTTACTCGTGCTGGCCCGTCTGCGCAACGGCGACACCTACGCCCACCTGGCCGCCGGTTCGCCATCGGCACCACGACAGCCTGGCGCTACGTGCGGAAATCGGTCGATCTGCTCGCCGCTCCGCCGACGACGTATACGTCGGCGCCGTCCGGACTTCTTGTCTTACTTATGCCATTCTCGACTGCACGCTGATCGCGATCGATGGGCCGCACGTCAGTACGGGTCCGGCGGCCGGGAGTGCCCCTCCCGGCCACCCGACCACGGCTTTCGGTGCGAAAGCTGTCGGGTCAGCAGGCCTTGGTCGGGACGTTGCCGTATGGGAAAGTCACGTTGGCGCTGTACACCCACCCCTCGATGGTGTAGTACCAGAGGTTGCCGGCAGAGTTGACGTAGCGGCAATGCGTATTGGCCCATTTTACGCTGGTCGTCTTGTAGCCGTCGCAACTGGCATAGGGTCCGCCGCGCAACCATGTGCCCGCCTTGACGTAAGCCGGGCCCGTTAAATCATCAATGCCACCATCGGGATACCAGTCGCACTTTGCGGCTGAGACTCCCAGTCCGGATGCGAGCTCGATTTTGGGCTGGAGAGCTGCAACGGCGGGTTCGGTCAGACCTGTGACGAGGACAGCAGCGGCCACGGCTGGCCATAGCATGAGCAGCGTTCGATTTTTCACGACTTGTCCATTCGAATTGGTGGGTTCCGGTAAGAGCATCACATGAAATGCAATCACCTCCATGTCATCTCGCCGTTACACGGAATACCGTAAAACCCATTTCTTTTCTTGTCGGCGATGGTTCCGCCTACGACGCTTGGCGTGGATCGCTTGGCGTTGATGTCGCACAGATTGACGCACAGGTGTGGCGTCGATGCAGCTTGGCCGGGTGTTGGTCGGGGTGTTTTCGCTGGTGAGGGTCTTGCGGCATGCTTTTCGGACCGGTTCGGTCCGAAGGGTGATGGCGGTGTGCGGAGGTGGGAATGGGTGAGGCGGAGCTGACGCCGAAGCGGTTGTTCGCTGTGCGGCTGACCGAGCTGCTGGAATTGACCGTCAAAGTAGTACGACCTCTGCTCCGCGACACCGTCGATCGCGATCAGCGTGCGGTGGAGGATGGCATAGACCAGTGGAGAAGCCCGATTGAGGATCGAGTGGCACCGGCGTAGAGCTTCTGTACTGAGCTTCGCGGACTCTGCTTCAATCCAATTGTCCACATCTTCGGCGGAGAGCTCGACCGGCTTTCACGCCCGAGTGCCGGGATGATGTGGTACTTGACCAGTGAGGTGTAGGTCCTGATGCTGCTTGCGGACTTGTCGCTCAAACCGTAGTCAAGCCAGTACGCCAGGGCGTTCTTGACGCTATATCTCCTGGAAAACGCAGTAGCGCAGTAAAGTGCCGAACGACTCACTGTCGACGGGACCTGTGACGTCGACGGGCCCACCATGGAAGCTCGCTGATGTAGTCAGGGGTTCGACCGGCCAATCGGCATAAACACTCACTGGGGGCATGAACAGGTAGCGATTGGCGAGAGGGCAAGGGCGCGTGTAACGCTCAACACGTTCCGGGGTACGTAGCCAGAGGCGTCGATCACCGCGTCCCACGGGTCGGCTTGCACCAGTCGCGCGACGTCCTCTGGAGCGCAGCGGTCACCGCGAATGGTGGTCACTCCACTCACGTCTTCACCAGAATGAGTCTTTTCATCCTGAGTAGCGGTCGGCTTGGGTGGCTTGGAGGACAAGGATGGCCTGGACGATCGCGGTGGCACGGTGAGGGCAGCAGCGCAGCTCCGCCAGGATCTTCCAGGCTTTGAGGGTGGCGACGGCGCGTTCACCCGGGGCGCGGATCTGCGCGTGGGCTCGGTTGACGTCCTTTTGGGCTCGTGACAGCCGGTGCCGGTGGCGCTTGAACGGGGTGCGAACGATACCGCTCGCGCCTCGGTAACCCTTGTCGGCGAACGTGGTGACATCGCCGTGGGTGAGAGCGTCGATCAGGCCGACCATTGCGAGCGGCGATCAGGTCATGGGTCCTGCCTGGCAGTGCGGGTGAGACCCACACCAGGCGACCGGCCGGATCGGATAGGACCTGCACGTTCACGCCGGGCGATGGCTGCGGATGAGGTCGGCCAGGTGGGCGAGTGTGCGGTTCGACAGGAGAATCGCGGCAGGGTAAGACAGCATCGAGGCTCCCGGTTGGGGCATCGGATCTTGGTCGACTGCTGTCTTACCGGGAGCCTCATCTCACCGAACATGTGGGCCCTACCCCACAACCGTGACCAGCATGATCACGATGGAAAGGGCTCAGTAGATCGGCCCTGAGGGGCTGTCAATTCACTCTGTGCGATCTCGATGGATACCAGGTGGCACGTCAGCCCGCCACGGCATGGACGGCGGACAACACTGAGCAAAACGTCCTGCTCGAGCAGACGCCATGGACGGCTGATCCTGACATCGGGAATCAGCGGAGTCCGTGCTTGTCGGCCCAGTCGGCGATGGCGGCGGCGATCAGGTGAGGGTGGTCTTCCGGGGTGTGGTGCCCGGCGATCACGTCGTGATGCCGGATCTCCAGGCCGGCCATGTTGGCCGCGCACCAGTCGTACATCGCCGGGGTCATCATGTGGCCGGGGCCGGGGTTGAAGGTGAGCAGCAGCTTGGGCACGTCGGGGCTGGTCGCCAGCCACCGGTCGTAGGCCTCGACCCTCGCCACGACGTCGGCGGGTTCTCCGCCGAGCGGCATCGACCGCGCCCATCGCAGCAGCGGCAGGCGGCTCTCCCGCGTGGGATAGGGCCCGCGGTAGGCGTCGAGGTCCTCCTGGGCGAGGGTGGTGGCGACGCTGCCCGGCAGCCCCTGCTCGAGGAAGAGGTTGTCGTCGAGCATCATCGCCTCGCCCACGCCGCTGGTCTTGATCGCCCGGAACAGTTCACGGCCCCCTTCGGGGAACTCCTCCCAGGACATCGGCTTGACGATCGCCTCGGTGAAGGCGATGCCGCGGACGCGCCCTGGGTGGCGGGCGGCCCAGTCGAAGGCGAGGAAACTGCCCCAGTCATGGCCGATCAGCACCACGTCGTCGAGACCGAGGGCGTCGAACCAAGTGTCCAGGTAGCGGACGTGGTCGGCGAAGGTGTAGTCGATGGGCGGTTTGCCGGACCTGCCCATGCCGATCAGGTCGGGAGCCAGGCGGCGGCCGGGCTCGCCGACGGCCGGGAGGACGTGCCGCCACAGGTGGGAGGAGGTCGGGTTGCCGTGCAGGAAGACCATCGGGGTGCCGGCGCCGAGGTGCGCGTAGTACATCGTCGAGTCGAGTACGGGCTGGATGGGCATGGTGTGTCCTTCGAGAAGTGGAATTGCATCATTTGGTCGACCGCGACCCGCCCGGGCGGGTCGGGCGGCGCGAACCAGCGCGTTCGGCGTATTGGCGTGCCACTACCGGGGAGAGGGCCGGGACGAGGAGCTCACCGTGAAGCCGCCGCCCGAGGTCCTCGCGTTCCGGAAGGTCGCCGTTGGCTTGGTCATCGGAAGGCCGCGATGTTGCGTGCCGCCCAGTCGGCGAAGGTGCGCGGTGCGCGGCCGAGGATCCGCTCGACGTCGGGGCTCACCTGCTGCTCGTCGCCCGACGGCTCGCCCAGGATGGCGAGGGTGCCGTCGACGACCGGCTCGGGCATGAACCGCAGCATCTGCGCGCGGGCTTCCTCGCGGGTCTGCTCGACGAACCGGACGGGAGTACCCAGCGCCCCACCGATCGCCGCGACCCGTTCCCGCGGGGTGACCGGCTCCGGGCCGGTGAGCTCGTACGCGCGACCGGTGTGGCCATCCTGGGTCAGGGTCGCGGCCGCGACCTCGGCGATGTCCGCCGGGTCGATGGCCGGCAGCCCGACGTCGCCGAACGGCGCGGCGGCCGTCCGCTGCGACCGGATCTGATCGGCCCAGGCATAGGCGTTGGAGTCGAAGCCGCCGGGCCGCAGGATCGTCCAGGCCAGACCGGAGCCTCGCACGGCTTCCTCGAACGCGGCGGGATGGCGGTAGACCTCAGGTCGCGTCCTGGCTCCCTGAGAGGAGAGCAGCACCACCCGCTGGATTCCGGCCGCCTTGGCCAGGTCCAGGATGCCCTGCGGGTCGTCACCGGCGACGAGCAGGAACAGCGTGTCGGCCCCCTCCAGTGCGGGCTTCAGGCTGACGGGCTCGGCGAGGTCGCCCCGGATGTGCCGTACCCCGGGCGGCAGCTGCGAGGGCTGCACAGGCTGCCGGGAAACCGCCGTCACCTGCTCGCCGGCCGCGGCGAGGATCCGCACGACGTTCCGTCCGACGTTCCCGGTCGCACCCGTTACTACGATCACGCAAACCATCTCCTGAGTGAGTTAGCTGGCTAACTGACTCAGCACCATAGTCGATCAGATCACCACGCGTCTATAGTTAGTCAGGTGACTGACTCTACGAAGGTGCGGCAGAAGCCGGGCAAGCGGGAGCGGCTGGCCACCGCCGCGGCCCGCGTACTGCACGAACAGGGTGTCGAGAAGACGACGCTCGCCGACATCGCCCGAGCGGCCGACGTGCCGGTGGGCAACGTCTACTACTACTTCAAGACCAAGGACCAGCTCGTCGAGGCCGCGATCGACGCGCACGGGCAGAACCTGCAGACGATCATCGCCGCGCTCGACGCCCTGCCCACCCCCCAGGATCGGCTGAAGGCGCTCGTGGGCGGGTGGGTCGATCAGCGCGAGCTCGCGGCCCGGTACGGCTGCCCCACCGGAACGCTGGCCTCAGAACTCGACAAACGCGAAGACGGCCTGGACCGCCAGATCGCCAAGATCATGCAAGTCCTGATCGACTGGACCGAGCAGCAGTTCCAGGCGATGGGCCGGCCCGACTCCCGCGAGCTCGCCGTGGCCTTGATCGCCGCCTACCAGGGGATCTCGCTGCTGACCAACACCTTCCGCGACCCCCAACTCATGGCCACCGAAGGCCGCCGCCTGGAACGCTGGATCGACTCCCTGACCTGACCAGAGACGGCGACGGCGCCGCCGCCAATGCCGGTGAGACCGGTCACGACCTGCCTGGAGCCCGAGCCGGTCGCGCTCGACGTCTCTGGGACGGGTTTCTAGAGTGTGGGGGTGGGCCGGGTATTGGCGATGTTCCTCGTCCTGGGCGCCCTTCTGTCCGGCTGCGGCTCGGAGGGGGTGCTCAGTCAGGCCGTCATCGACCGAGCTCACGCGCAGGGTGTGGCCCCGGACCTGATCTACGTCGTGGATCTGCCCGGTTACGAACTCGCCGAGCAGTCGGTCGGCGGGGTCGGGGAAGAGGGCTTCGGCGCCTTCTACGTCTCCCCCGACGGCAGGCGGGTCGAACTACGCGTTGATCGCGGTGACTTCAGCGACGGCCAGTGTGCCGACACCCCCATCAGCGGCGCCGACCCGCCCACCGCCCCAGTACGGTGTGACCGCGACGAGGTGGGCTGGTACCGGCAAGGCGGCGGCCGCCACGAGTACACCGCGGTTCGCGGCGACCACTACATCCGCCTCGCCGGACGGCTTGCGGACGTGGACCGGGCCGCCCTGAAGGCGGCCGTCGCCGGGGCACGACCTGCGACCGGGACCGGCACACCTTCCCCACCACCAAGTCCCGTCGAGCGCGGTGACCTGCCCACCAGTGGCGACGGCGCCCCCGACAACGAGGTGGGCCCCGGCGGCTGACCGAACCCGCGACTGGTCAATAACGAGGTAGGCCCCGGCAACCTGAACGGACATGCGACTGAGCAACCTTGGTGGCCGGCCATGAGGTACCTCATCGTGACCGACGAGAGCCGGTGCCTGCCCCCGGCCCCGTCCCCTCCCGCTCGGTCCGCCGAGGATTTGAGGGCGGGCCTGACGGAAATCCGCGTCCGCTCGGTTTCACATGGTGATCTGGTAACACTGCGTCCATGCGAGGTCCTCAGCCGCGCGGAGCCTCCGACCGGACCGCATGTCACCAGGAAAGTGTTCCTCGATGTCAGCCGGCGTGAGAGAGAAGGAGAAAGCATGGCGACGTTCGTGCTCGTGCCCGGGGGGTGGCACGGCTCTTGGGCGTTCGAGGCGGTGGCTCCGCTGCTGGAGCGTGCCGGTCATACCGTTCACGCCCTGACCCTGACCGGTCTGCGGCCGGACGACGACGACGCGACGGTCGCGGCCGCCAACCTCGACACCCATGCCGACGACGTGTTGCGGCTCCTCGACCGCGCCCACATCACCGGTGCGACGCTGGTCGGCCACAGCTACGGCGGGATGGTGATCACCGCGGCCGCCGATCGCGCCGGCGGCCGGGTCTCGCGACTGGTGCATCTGGACGCCTACGTACCGCGCGACGGCGAGTCGTGCTGGTCGTCGACGACCGAGCGCTACCGGGAGGCGTTCGCCGCCGGCGCCGCGACCACCGGCTACGCCGTCCGGCCGCCGGACGGCGTGGATCCCCGCTGCCGTCCCCATCCCCTCGCCTCGTTCGTGCAGGCGATCCGGCTCACAGGCGCGCTCGCGCCTGCCCCCCGCCGGGAGTTCATCTACTGCTCGGGGTGGGAGGACCGGACGCCGTTCGCCGAACTCCGCAGCCGGCTCCACGCCGATCCCGGCTGGCAGGTCCACGACGTTCCAACCGGCCACGACGCGCTGCATGAAGCCCCTGAGGCGGTCGCCGCGTTACTGCTCGGTGAATGCGGCGCGAAGGCGTCGACGCGCCGGCAGCGGGCTTGCCGTTGAGGACCATGCGAGCCCGGGTCACCACCGGCCACTGAAGCAGGCCGCTGCACCGCGTCTTCGGCTGAGGCCGGCGACGACGTCGCCAAGGTGCTTCCTGGGCTTCGCCGCCGAGCCTGGGAATGGCCACGACCCGAGACATTGATCCGGGGCCCGTGAGGAGGGGTTAACGGGGGCTACACCTTGTGCGCATGCCGGTGTAATCGCCGGGGCTGAGCCTTGTGGTCGTGGGGATGCCGAGTACGACGACCCATTGCCCGTACTGCTCGTTGCAGTGTGGGATCTCGCTGCAGGTCAGGGGCAGTGAGGTTTCGCTGGCGCCTGCCGACTTTCCGACCAATCGCGGTGGGCTCTGCGTGAAGGGGTGGACGGCGGCCGAGCTGCTGGACCACCCGGATCGGTTGCTCACGCCGCTGGTCAGGACGGTTCCCGGCGACCGCCGCAGCCCGTTTCGCGCGGCGGGCTGGGACGAGGCCCTCGATCGCACCGTGCAGGCGATCACTACGAGCCAGGAGCGGTACGGCAGGGACAGTGTCGGGTGCTTCGGGGGCGGCGGGCTCACCAACGAGAAGGCCTATCTGCTGGGGAAGTTCGCGCGGGTCGCGCTGCGGACGGCCTCGATCGACTACAACGGCCGGTTCTGCATGTCGTCGGCGGCGACCGCGGCCAACCGGGCGTTCGGCGTGGACCGGGGGCTGCCGTTTCCGCTGGCCGATGTGGCGCGGACCCAGGTCCTGCTCCTGGCCGGCAGCAATCTCGCCGACACGATGCCACCGGCGATGCAGTACCTGAACGAACGCGGGGGCGGCCTGGTCGTCGTCGATCCCCGCACGTCGGCGACGGCGAGGGCGGCGACGGTCCACCTGCGTCCGGTGCCCGGGACCGACCTCGTGCTGGCCAACGGCCTGCTCCATCTGGTGCTGCGGGCCGGTCGCGCCGACCTTGAGTACATCGCCGCGCGCACCACGGGGTTCGACGAGGTGCGGGCGGGCCTGACGGCGTACTGGCCGGACCGGGTCGAGCGCGTCACCGGGGTCCCGGTGGAGGACCTGGAACGGGTTGCGGAGATGCTCGGCACCGCCGCCTCCGCGATGATCCTGACGGCCCGGGGGGCCGAACAGCACAGCCAGGGCAGCGACACGGCGCAGGCCTTCGTCAACCTGGCGCTGGCGCTCGGGCTTCCCGGCCGGTCCGACAGCGGATACGGCTCCATCACGGGACAGGGCAACGGCCAGGGGGGACGGGAACACGGCCAGAAGGCCGACCAGCTGCCCGGATACCGGCGGATCGACGACCCGGCCGCCCGGGCCCACGTGGCCGCGGTCTGGGGGGTCGCCCCGGAGGAGTTGCCCGGCGCCGGGCCGTCGGCCTACGAAATGCTCAGCGGCATGGGCCGGGACGGCGGGGTGCGCGCCCTGCTGGTGTTCGCCTCCAACGTGGTGGTGTCCGCCCCTGATCGTGACCGCGTGCTCGACCGCCTCCGCGCGCTGGACTTCCTCGCGGTCTCGGACATGTTCCTGTCGGAGACCGCGATGGAGGCCGACGTGGTGTTCCCCACCGCCCAGTGGGCGGAGGAGGAGGGCACCATGACCAACCTGGAGGGCCGGGTCGTCCGGCGCAGGCCGGTACGGGTGCCGCCCGGCCAGGCGCGCGACGATCTGCAGATCATCACCGCTCTGGCCCGGCGGCTCGGGCGCGGCGCGTACTTCAGCGCCGACGCGCGCGAGGTGTTCCAGGAGCTGCGGCGCGCCAGTTCCGGCGGCGCCGCCGACTACGGCGGAATCACCTACGAACGGATCGAGGCGGAGCAGGGGGTGTTCTGGCCGTGCCCCGAGGGCGAGACGGGGACGGCGCGGATGTTCACGGACCGGTTCCCCACCCCGGACGGCCGGGCGCGGTTCGTCCGGGTGGAGCACCGGGACGCCACCGAACGGCCCGACGCGGAGTTCCCCTACGTCCTCACCACGGGGCGTCTCATGCGCCAGTACCAGAGCGGCACCCAGACGCGCAGGATCGCGGCGCTGACGCAGGGCGATGCGGTCCCGAGCGCGGAGATGCACCCTGACCTGGCCAGGCGGCATGGCATCGGCGCGGGGGACGCCGTCGAGCTGCGCACCCGCCGGGGCAGGGCCCTCTTCGCGGCGGAGCTGGCCGACGGCATCCGTCCCGACACCGTCTTCGTCCCGTTCCACTGGGGCGGCGAATCGGGCGCGAACGCCCTCACCGATCCGTCGCTGGACCCTCTCTCGCGCATGCCCGCCTTCAAGGCCTGCGCGGTCGCCGTCAGGAAGGTCGAAGACCCACGGCCACGGCTCGACGGAAGGACTCAGATGGATTCGACACCCCGGTTCCTGCAGGGAATCTTCTCCTTCACCGGCAAGGGCATGGACGCCCCCTTCCCGCTGGCGTCGGAGCTGCGGTACGTCGTCCCCGACGGCTACGTCACCCAGCCCGTCTACCTGCGGGGCGGCAACTCCTGCGACGAGCTCGTCTGCCTTGTCCTGATGCGCGACGGAACTCCCATGCGGTACCTGCCGATCGGCGCCAAGGCGGCCGTCCACGTCTCCCTTCGCGTCGTCGAGGACCTGATGGCCGGGACCACGATCGAGGTGTACCTGGCCGCCCCGGACGGCGTCTCCGGGTCGGCCGTCGTCGATCTCGGCCTGGTCGAGGTGTGAGGAGGAACGCCATGCGGCAGCGGCTGGTCGTGATCGGGAACGGTATGGCGGGGGCGCGCACGGTGGAGGAGATCCTCGCCAGGGGCGGAGGCGAACGGTTCTCCATCACGATGTTCGGCGACGAGCCGTACGGCAACTACAACCGGATCATGCTGTCGAACGTCCTGGCCGGGACCGACGACGAGGCCGAGATCTTCCTGAACGGCCTCGCCTGGTACGAGGCCAACGGCATCACGCTGCACGCGGGAACGCGCGTCAGACGCATCGACCGCTTCGCCCGGAAGGTGTACGCGTACGACGGCACGTCCACGTCGTACGACAGGCTGATCATCGCCACCGGCAGCCGGCCGTTCGTTCCGGACATCCCCGGAGTGCGCGACGCCAAGCGGGGCTTCCACCAGGGCGTGTTCACCTTCCGGACGATCGACGACACCCGCAACATGCTCCGGTACGCCCGCGGCCACCACGGCGCGGTGGTGATCGGCGGCGGCCTGCTCGGCCTGGAAGCGGCGCGGGGGCTGCAGAGCCACGGCCTTTCCGCCACCGTGGTGCACGCGGGCGGGCACCTGATGAACCAGCAGTTGGACCCTCAGGCGGGCGCGGTGCTGAAACGCAGCGTGGAGAGGCTGGGCATCACCGTCGAGCTGAACGCCCGGACCACCGAGATCCGGGGCGCCGAGCGCGTGACCGGCATCGCACTGTCCGACGGGCGGGTCATCCCCTGCGACATGGTCGTGATCGCGGCGGGAATCCGCCCGAACACCGAGGTGGCGCAGGCGGGCGGCCTGGTCGTGGAACGCGGCGTCGTCGTCGACGACCAGATGCGGGCGATCGGCGAGCGCGGCGTCTACGCCGTCGGCGAGTGCGCTCAGCACCGCGGCCAGGTGTACGGCGTGGTGGCGCCCCTGTGGGAGCAGGCCAGGGTCCTGGCCGACCACATCACCGGAGCCGATCCCACCGCCGCCTACCACGGGTCGCGCATCGCGACCAAGCTCAAGGTGGCCGGGGTGAACGTGGCGTCCATGGGCCTGAAGGGTCCAGAGCGCGAGGACGACGAGTTCGTGGTGGTGGCCGAGCCCACGCGCGGGATGTACAAGAGCGTCGTGGTCCGCGACGGCCGGCTGGTCGGGGCGACCCTGGTGGACGACCTGAGCAAGGTCGCCTTCCTCATGCAGGCCTTCGACCGCGGGCTCCCGCTGCCCGAGGAGCGGGTCCGGCTGCTGTTCGACCTGGGCGCGCCGTCCGCCGAGACCAGCGTCGAGGAGCTCTCCGAGGACGCGCAGGTGTGCAACTGCAACGGCGTCAGCAAGGCGGACCTGGTCTCGGCGGTCAAGGACGGGGCCAGGTCCGTCACCGGGGTGATGGACGCGACCCGGGCCGGCAAGGGGTGCGGCTCCTGCCGGTCGCTGGTCACGCAGATCGTCGAGTGGGCGGCCGGCGGGGAGACCGAGGAGGACCCCTCGGCCGGCTGGTACGTGCCGGGCGTCCCGCTCGCCAAGCAGGAGCTCATGGCCGAGATCCGGGCGCGCGGCCTCCGATCGGTCTCCGCGGTCTTCGCGGAGCTCGCCCCCGCGGGCAAGGAGGACGCGAAAAGCAAGATGGGCCTGGCGTCGCTGCTCCGCACGATGTGGGCCGGCGAGTACGTCGACGAACGCGACGCTCGCTTCATCAACGACCGGGTGCACGCCAACATCCAGAAGGACGGCACGTTCTCCGTCGTGCCCCAGATGAAGGGCGGCTGCACCACCCCCGACCAGCTCCGCCGTATCGCCGACGTCGCGGACAAGTACCAGGTCCCCCTGGTCAAGGTCACCGGCGGCCAGCGCATCGACCTGCTCGGGATCCGCAAGGAGGACCTGCCGAAGGTGTGGGCCGATCTCGGCATGCCGTCCGGCCACGCGTACGGCAAGAGCTTCCGGACGGTCAAGACCTGCGTGGGCCTGGACTTCTGCAGGTACGGCCTGGGTGACTCCACCGCGCTGGGCATCGCCCTGGAGACCCGGTACCAAGGACTCGAAGCGCCCGCGAAGATGAAGCTGGCCGTCACCGGCTGCCCGCGCAACTGCGCCGAGGCCTACGTCAAAGATCTCGGCGTGGTGGCCGTGGAGGGGGGCCGCTGGGAGATCTACGTGGGCGGAGCGGCGGGGGCGCACATCCGCAAGGGCGACCTTCTGGCCACGGTGGGCACCGCCGAGGAGGTCATCACCCTGACCGGGCGCTTCCTGCAGTACTACCGGGAGAACGCCAACTGGCTCGAGCGCACCTACGCGTTCGTGCCGCGCGTCGGCATCGAGCGGATCCGGGAGGTCGTGGTCGACGACGCCGACGGCATCGCCGCCGGCCTGGACCAGGCGGTACAGGCCTCTGTGGACGCTTACCGCGATCCCTGGCAGGAGGGCAGGGAGCCCGTCACCCCCGGCCAGTTCCGCCCCGCCCTGCCGCTGCTCCCGGTGCCGAAGCGATGACCGCGACCCCGGGCGTCCGGGCGCACAGGCTCGGGCGCCTCGACGAGATCCCGGTCGGCGAGGGCCGGGCGTTCACGGTGGACGGCGAGCAGATCGCCGTGTTCCGGCTGCGGGACGGGAACGCGCGCGCCGTGTCCGCCGTGTGCACCCACGCCCAGGGCCCGCTGGCCGACGGCCAGATCGACGGCGACGTCGTCATCTGCCCGTTGCACCAGCACATGTTCGACCTCGCCACCGGCTGCTCGACCACCGGCCAGCCCCCACTCCGGTCCTACCCCCTCCACATCGACCCCGACGGCCACCTGTTCGTGCACATCTGACGCGGCCTCCCCGGACGAGCGGGGTGAGGCGAAGGGCCTGCCGAGCCGGCGTCGCTCGGCCCGGCCACCGAGATCTCGCGCTTGCGGGTTGGATGCGGACGGCCGAAGCGTGGTAGGCTGATGCCAGTTGCAGTTGTGGTAACCGTGAACTTTTTGCGCGCCTGACGGGAATTGTGACGTCGGGTGCATTTTTGTTTTACCGGTCATCTCCGGACGGGCTTATCACGGCGGCGCGGAACCGGCACAGAGCCGACTCCGGCTCAGCCCCTCATCAAAGGAGATCGACATGGCGACTGGAACCGTGAAGTGGTTCAACTCGGAAAAGGGCTTCGGCTTCATCGAGCAGGACGGTGGCGGCGCTGACGTCTTCGCCCACTACTCGAACATCGCCGCCCAGGGCTACCGTGAGCTGCAGGAAGGCCAGAAGGTCTCCTTCGACGTCACCCAGGGCCAGAAGGGCCCGCAGGCCGAGAACATCGTTCCGGTCTGACGCGTCACGCTCCACGGCCGGGGCCCGCACCTTAGAGGTGCGGGCCCCGGCTCGCGTTATGGCCGCCCCTCGCGGCATCCCGACGGTTCGACGATGGAAAGTCGTCACCGTCAGCGGTTTCGTTGCCACGCTTCGCTACGTGACCCCCGCACAGGCGACCGCCTACACTCGCGACATGGGCGAGGACGCGTTCGAAGTTCCGTTGGACGAGGCAGACGGCCACCTGCCCGATGTCATCAGCGCGGCGGCCGAACGCAACACCATCGCTTACCTCACCGACCACGGTCGCCGCGTCGCGGCCATCGTGCCCGCCGACGAGGCCTGGTACTGGACTCCCGGCTGGCAGTCCGCCGAAACCGAGGCGGACGCGGATTTCCGCGAGGGCCGCACCCGGACCTTCGACAGCATGGACGACATGTTCGCCGAAATCGACGCCGTCCGTGGTGAAGACACCCGGTGAGGTACGAACGCTCGGCGTCCTTTCTCCGGGACGCGTCACGGCTGCCTCCCGAGCACTACGCCATGTTCAAGGACGCCGTCTACAAGCATCTTCTTCCTGCTATCGAGCAGGGGGCACACACCGGCCGCGCCCCTTGGCCGGTACGGCTGCGCGTCCACAAGCTCACGGACACCGATATCTACTCTCTGACCTGGAACTTCGCCTCTCCAGACGGCCGGGCCACCTTCCGCTTCGAAATCGCTGACGACGGTGAGACCATCCTGCATTGGCGTCGAGTGGGAAATCATTCCAATTACGATCACCCCTGAAGCGCGGCCGTCTCCCATTCCGCCCGAGCCGGTCTGTCAGTCCTTGACGGCGCCGGCGGTGACTCCGGCGGCGACGTAGCGCTGGGCGATGACAAGAAGCGCGGTCGCCGGGATCGAGGCGACGACGGCGGTGGCCATGATGGCGTTCCACTGCTGGTTGTTGTTGCCGATGTAGTGGTAGATGCCGAGGGTGATCGGCTGGTGGTCGCCGCCCTGGTCCAGGGTGCTGGCGAAGATGAAGTCCGACCACGCCCACAGGAACGCGAACAGCGACACGGTGATGATCGAGTTGCGGCTGACCGGCAGCACGACCGACCAGAACGTGCGCATCGCCCCCGCCCCGTCCACCCTGGCCGCCTGCATCAGCTCCTCGGGGATTCCGGACATGAACGTGGTGAGGACCAACACCGCGAACGGCACCGCCAGCGTCGAGTCGGCCACGATCAGCCCGGGGACCGTGTTGAGCACGCCGGTGCTGAGGAAGATGGCGTAGAACCCCATCGCCATGATGATCCCGGGGATCATCTGGGCGATGAGCAGCACGAAGCTCAGCGCCCCGCCACCCTTCGGACGCAGCTTGGCCAGCGAGTACGCCGCCGGCGCCGCGATGACCAGCGTGAGCGCGACGGTGCCGAGCCCGATCACCAGGCTGGTGACCAGGTAGGGCCCCTGCTGCTCCAGCACCGCCCGGTAGCCCTCCAGTGTCCCGTTGCTCGGCCACAGGTACGGCGGGCTCTTGCGCATGTCCTGGTCGCGGGTGAGGGAGACGTTGATCATCCAGTAGACCGGGAACAGCATCAGGCCGGTCAGCACCAGCCCGAGCGCGCTTTTCGCCCAGCCGCGCGAGGCGATCATGCGAAGGCCTGCCTTCTTTGCACGTAGATGTAGAGCAGCCCGAAGAACAGGGCCATGACGATCAGCAGGTTGCCCACCGCCGCGCCGGGACCGAAGGCCGGCAGCAGGTTGCCGAAGCCCAGCCGGTAGGACCAGGTGGCCAGCGTCGTGGAGGAGTCGCTCGGCCCGCCCTTGGTCATGATCCAGATGATGTCGAACACCTTGAGCGTGTAGACCAGCCCCAGCAGCAGCGTGATCGCCGACACCGGGCGCAGCAGCGGGAAGGTGACCTTCCAGAACCGCTGCCAGCCCGTGGCGCCGTCGAGTTCGGCCGCCTCGTGGATGTGCGCCGGAATCGCCTGCAGGCCGCTGTACAGCACGACCAGGTTGAACGGGATCCCGATCCAGATGTTGGCGATGGTCACCGACCACAGTGACCAGTCGGGTGAGGTCAGCCAGTTGACCGGAGACACCCCGAAGGCGGTCAGCATCGCGTTGACCAGGCCGGAGTCGCTGTTGAACATCCACGACCAGGTCGAGGACGACACGATCAGCGGCAGCAGCCAGGGCACCAGGAACAGCGCCCGCAGGGTCGCCGCGAGCCGGAAGTGCCGGGTGAAGAACACCGCGAGGCCGAGGCCGATGGTGAACTGGAACACCAGCGACACCACGGTGAACACCACGGTGTGCCACAGCGCCGGGCCGAACGTCGGATTGGCGAAGATCTTGCCGTAGTTGTCGAACCCGGTGAACGGCGCACCCCCTTGCACGAAGGACCGCACCGTGTAGTCGCGCAGGCTCAGATCCAGGTTGCGGTAGAGGGGGTAGGCGTAGAAGACCAGCAGATAGACGACGACGGGCGCCAGGAACGCCCACGCCGTCCACTGCCCGGACCGCCGCCGCGCGGCCGCGCGCCGTCCGCCGCGGGGCGGCGGAGCCGGCGGCCGCCTCGGCCGGCCGCCCGCGATGGGCGCGGCCGGCGTCTGTGTTGCGTGTTTCATGCTGTCCTTTTCGACAGAGATCGGCAGAGATCGGCTAGTGCGCTCTCCACGAACGTTCACCGGCTCGGACGCCGTACCAGGCGCCGGCATCGCCGTACCACGACCCGCCGACCCGCCGACCCGGCGCCGATCACATCCAGCACATGGCCGGGGTGAGGAGCCGCGCCCGTGAACATATGTGGTCACCGCCCTAGAGAAGGGACGACGTCCATGACCCCGGGGCACCGACCGCGCCCCGGGGTCCTCCCCCGGACCGTGCTCGTCGCTCCTACTGGGTCGCGCTCGCCGCGGCGGCCTGGGCGGCGGCCATCGCCTCCTGCGGTTGCTGCGCTCCGCTGAGAGCGGCCTGCATCGCCTTCCACATGGGCTCGGAGATCTTCGGATACTTCGTACCGAGATCATCGCTGGTGCGGCCCTTGGCCGCCTTGACCGCCTCCACCCATACCTTGAGCTCCGGGTTCTCCGCCACCTGCTTGGCCTGCACGTTCTCGGTCGGCGCGATGTACGACAGCGTGGTGTCGGTGGTGTAGGAGTTCTCGGTGCTGGTCAGGCAGGTGACCAGCTTCTGCGACACGGCGTAACGCGCGGCGTCCTTCTGTACCGGGACGCCGACGAACTCGCCGCCGGTCGGGGCGGGCGCGGCTCCGCCGTCCTTGCCGGGGATCGGGATGATGCCGTACTCGAAGCCCGTCTTCTTGGCGTTGGCCAGTTGCCAGGTGCCGTTCTCGCTGAAGGCGAAGTCGCCGGTCGCGAACTCCTGCCAGCTCGTGGTCTGGGTGTTGTTGATCACCGAGTTGGGGGCGTATCCCTTCTTCAGCCAATCGGTCCACAGCGACAGCGACGCGACCCCCTCCGGCGAGTCCAGCTTGGTGAGCTGCGCGCCTGCGCCCCAGAACCAGGGCAGGAACTGGAAGCTGCCCTCCTCGGTGCCGATCGCGGAGAACGTGATGCCCTTCTTGCCCGCCGCCTTCACCTTCGCGAGCGCGGCCGTCAGCGACGCCCAGTCCTTGACCGACGCCGCGGCCACCCCGGCCTTCTTCAGCACGGCCTTGTTGTAGTAGAGCGCCAGCGTGTTGGCCCCGATCGGGATGCCGTAGGTCTTGCCGCCCATCTGGCCCGCCGCCAGCAGGTTCGGCGAGATGGTGGAGGTGTCGAGCTTCGTCTCGTCGGTCGAGGTCAGCACCCCCGCCTCGGCCAGCGTCGAGACCACCGGGTTGTCCACGATCAGCACGTCGGGCGAGTTGCCCTGCTGCGCCGCCAGCAGCGCCTTGTTGGTCAGGTCGGTGGTGTCGTACCCGGTGCGCTTGACCGTCACCCCGGCCTGGGTCCCGCAGGACTGCAGGAGCTTCACCCAGTCGGAGGTGTCGTCGAACTGGGGGTAGGGGTCCCAGATCGTGTAGGCGCCGCCCCCGGCCGAGGCCTTGCCGGCGTCGGTGCCGGAGGGGGAGGACGGCGCGGACGAGCACGCCGCGGCGCCGCTCGCCACTGTGACGGCGACGAGGGCCGCGCCAAGGCCCCGTCGTCCTGAACGGCGACTTTCCATAGGTCTTCCTTTCGAAGCCGGATCACCGGCTGGATCTGTCGGCCGGCCGCGCGGGTTCGCACGGTCAGGATGCGAACCCGCGCGGACACGCTCAGGTGAGCTGGATGTAGTCCAGCTCGGCATAACCGGTGCCTCCGTTGAAGCCGGGAGAGCCCTTGGCCAGGCGGATCACGTTGTAGCCGGCCTGCAGGTTGACGGTCGTGGCGGTCGTGGCGCCGAACTGGCCCCAGCCGGAGGTGGGCGGGTAGCTGATGGTGCCCCACGCGCCGCCGTTGTAGGCGATCCCCTGCGTGGCGGTCGCACCGGTGCCGTTGGCGTACCCGACGGTCATGGTGTACGAGCGCGCGGACGGCACGTTCACCACGAAATCGACGTAGCTGTCGTCGCGGTGGGTGCCGGTGTTGTTGTCGATGCGGCCGACGTAGCCGCCCTCGGACGCGCTGGAGCTCGTCAGCCGCTGGGCGCGGAAGACCGACCCGTTCTCCGCCTCGTAGCGCTGCTGGTAGGAGGGCACCCCGCTCGCCGGCTGGATGACCAGGTTGTAGGCGCTCGTGGCGGACATGTTGGGCACCGAGACGCTGATCTCTCCGTTGCTCACCGTGGAGGTGGTCGTCGAGATCGTGGTCGGCGCCGTCACGGCGGTGAAGCGGCCGTTGGCCGGCGTCGACTGGAGGGTCACCCTGACGCTGGAGCCCAGGGCGCCGATGCCGGTGACGCGGACGGTGTTGGTGCCGGACTCGTTGCCGAACACCACGTTGACGATCTTGCGGGTGCCGTCGTAGGCGGCGAAGCCGTCCAGCGCCGTCTGGTTGGCCGGGGTGGTGGTCACCATCCTGCCCGCCATGTCGCCGTACCACTTGTACAGCCACCACGTGCCGGTGGGCTGGTTGCCGTTGACGACCAGACCGTTCATCGTGCCGTACTCGTACCAGAAGGCCCGGTGCGCGGTCTCGACGCCGCCTCGCTCCAGCTTGGCCACGTAGCTGGCGACCCGGCCGGGGACGTCGACCTCGCTCGTCGCGGCGTACTCGTTGATGGAGATGCGGCGAGGGCTGATGCCGAGGGAGGACTCAAGCGCGCGGTAGTTCGCGATGTCGGCGGCGATGTTGTTGGGGCTGCCCAGCTCGTGCCAGCAGATGATGTCGGGCAGCGTCCCGCTGGCCTTGGCGCTGGTCAGGAAGGACGACAGCCAGGAGCGGTTGTAGTAGGAGATGCTCGGCCCGACGATCGGCGTGGTGGCGTCCAGCGCCCGCACGGCCCGGAAGGTGCGCGCCCAGCCGTCGTTGAAGGCACCGGCGGCCCCGGTGTTCCACGTCCAGTCCGGCTCGTTCCACAGCTCCCAGCCGACGACGTTGGTCACCGAGGTCGTGTTGAGGCGGGCACGGACCATCGTGTCCACCTTGGCCAGCCAGTCGTTCCAGCTCACCCACTGGTAGGGGAAGTTGGGATAGATGTCCGGCATCCGGATGTACTCCCCGGCGCCGACCCGGGTGGCCTGCGGGGAGACCTTCAGGGAGTCCCCGCCCGGCGGCTGGCCGTTGGGCCGCTGTCCCACGCCGGGGGCGGGCTGCGTCAGGGAGTTCACCTTGAGCGACAGCAGGGTGGAGTCGGCGGGCCTGCTGTTCTCGGCCAGGCCGTACAGTCCGCCGGTGGCGACGTGGGTGACGGGCCGGAAGGGCTGGGCGACGTTCACCGTGAGGGTGGTACCGGCCGCCTCGGCGGGCGCCAGGGGGACGAGCCCGCCGAATCCCGCGGCAAGCAGTGCCGCGGTGAGGCCGATCGCGCGTCCCGGCGTGAGTCGGGGTCTGCTCATCAGCTACCTCGCTCTTTCTGTGCTCAGTTGGGGGGCGAGCAGGAGGTGGAACGGGACCGTCCCTCCCCGAGCCGGCGGCGCACCGCGGGCGGTCCCACGCGGGGGTCGTGCCGGTGGCCGGCACCCGCGAGCTCACCGTCACCTCCCGCGGCGCCGCCGTCCTGCCCGCCCTGCTGCCCGCC
>NZ_JBEXGT010000010.1:0-207269 GCF_040607475.1 Sphaerisporangium sp. NPDC005288
GACCCCAGCATCAGCCACCGGTTCCTGACCGCGATCGTCAAGGGCGAGCCCAACCACTGGGCCATCCGCGGCGGCAACGCCCAGTCGGGAAGCCTGTCCACCTTCTACAACGGGGTGCGGCCCAACGTGTCGGGCTACAACCCGATGAAGAAGGAAGGGGCCATCATCCTGGGCATCGGCGGCGACAACAGCATCGGCGCCGCCGGCACCTTCTACGAGGGCGTGATGACCTCCGGCTATCCCTCCGACGCCACCGAGAACGCCGTCCAGGCCAACATCACCGCCGCCGGGTACGCGGTGTCGGGCGGCGGCAACCCGCAGCAGGGCGTCCAGATCGTGGGCGGCCAGTCGGGCCGGTGCGCCGACGTGCCGAACTCCAGCACCACCAACGGCACCCAGGTGCAGATCTGGGACTGCGGGAGCGGCACCAACCAGCGGTTCACCTCCACCTCGGGCAAGCAATTGCAGGTGTACGGCAACAAGTGCCTGGACGCCAACGGGCAGGGCACCGCCAACGGCACCCAGGTGATCATCTGGGACTGCAACAACCAGACCAACCAGCAGTGGAACGTCAACTCCAACGGCACCATCACCGGCGTGCAGTCCGGCCTGTGCCTGGACGCCAACGCGGCGGCCACGGCCAACGGCACCAAGCTCATCCTCTGGGCCTGCAACGGCGGATCCAACCAGCAGTGGAGCCTGCGGAGCTGACGCCTCAGCGGTGAGAGCCGCCCTCGGAAGGAACCCCGGCCGGACGCCGTCCCGTGGCGCCCGGCCGGTGCGGCGAAGGCGGCGGCTCGCCCGCCTTCCCCAGGCACGGCCCAGGGAGGGCGACGGCGGCGGACGGGCACGGAGGTCCCCGCCCCTCGTTCTCCGCTTGGGCGGATGAAGGCCACCGGACGCCGTTCGCATGCGTCCTGGCCGACGACCCGCCTTCTCCCGGCGCGCGCTGGAGGTGGTCTGCGCCGGGTCGGCGGTGCCGGCGTCGCCTACGGCGCCCGGCCCGGTGAACGTTCGGGGCAGGCAGAGCCCTATGGCGTCGCGGGCCTGTCCGCCGACAGGCAGGGGCGGCACATCGGCACCTCGACCAGGCCGGTGGTCAGCGACTCGTGGGGATGGGTGCCGACGGCCTCGCCGTCGCAGATGCCCGCCCGCCCGCGGTGCCGGGTGGCGCACAGGCAAAGGCAGGGGCGAAGGCCGCGCTCGTCGCCGCGGCGCCCGCAGACCTCGGCCACGGCCTGGCCCTCCAGGCTCTGGGCGAAGGCGATCATGCGCCGCACCGCCGGGGACCGCGCCCAGACGGCGAACCCCTGGGTGAGCATCACCGCGACCGGACGGGCCGCGCGTCCACCCGGAACCGCCCCGGCGGACGTCCCGGACCCGCCACCGAACGTCTCAGACCCGCCACCGTAGGCCCCGGATCGGCCACCGAACGTCTCGGACGCGGGTGAAGACCCCCCATCGGACCTTCCCGACGCGGATCCGACGCCGCCGCCGGCCGCCCCGTACGCGGGCTCGGGTTCCCGGCCGGCGCGAGGGGCGGGGCCGGCCGGGGCGGCGGCCTCGGGAGGCGCGGCGGTCCAGACCATGGCGTCGGGGCCGGACTCCCAGCCGGCGAGCACGTCGTCGATGGCCGCCAAGGTCTGGTCGGGGTTGCTCACCGGGCTCGTCCTTCCGCGGGCGCGCACCGTCGGCCTGCGCAGGCCGGCCGCCGGTGTTCCCCTCGATGATGCCCGCCGGGCTCGTGCGGTGTCCACGGTGTTCACGCGCGTACCCAGGCCACCCCCTTTACAATGTAGATCACAGGAAGTCGACCGGTACTTTTGTCCTGGCGGACGGCGGATCGGCGTGCCTACCGGCCGGTGGGCCGTGATCCCTACCGTCGTGGACATGAGCGTGAACGCCGTGTCACTCGAAGAGGTGACCAAGAGCTTCGGGGCCGTCCGTGCCGTCGACGGACTGAGCCTCGACATCCCCCAGGGCCAGACGCTGGCCCTTCTCGGCCCCAACGGCGCCGGCAAGTCGACCACGATCGGCATGCTCCTCGGCCTGACCGTCCCGGACGCCGGGCGGGTGCGGGTCTTCGGCGGCGCCCCGAGCGCCGCCGTGCGCGCGGGACGCATGGGCGCCATGCCGCAGGAAGGCGGACTGATCTCCAGGGTGACGGTGCGCGAACTGGTCGCCTTCGTCGCCGGCGCCTACGCCGCCCCGCTTCCGGTGGCCGACGTCCTGGCCACCGCCCGGCTCACCGACCTGGCCGGACGCCGGGTGGACAAGCTGTCCGGCGGGCAGGCCCAGCGCGTGCGCTTCGCCCTGGCCCTGGCCGGGGACCCCGACCTGATCGTGCTGGACGAGCCCACCGCCGCGCTGGACGTGGAGGCCAGGCGCGAGTTCTGGGACGGCATGCGCCGCTACGCCGCCCGGGGCAAGACGATCCTGTTCTCCACCCACTACCTGGAGGAGGCCGACGAGCACGCCGACCGCATCGTGGTGATCGACCGGGGCCGGGTGGTCGCCGACGGCACCAGCAGGGAGATCAAGCGCGTCGCCGCGCTCACCACCGTCAGCCTCTCGGTCGACGGCGAGACCTCCTGGCTGGGCCGCCTGCCCGGCGTGAGCATGGTCGAGATCCGCGGGCGGCGCGCCCACCTGCGCACCACCGACTCCGACGCCACCGTCATGGCGCTCGCCGAGGCGCGGGCCGTGCGCGACCTGGAGGTCTCCCCCGCCGACCTGGAGGACGCCTTCGTCGCCCTGACCGGCCGGGGCGCCGCCTCCCCCTCCCCCACCACCGCGGCCCGCGGGGCCGAGGAAGAGAGCGCCGCCTGATGCTCGGCTACGTCCGCCTCGAACTGGTGCGCGTCCTGCGGGACGTCACCTTCCTCATCTTCGGCGTCGCGATGCCCGTGGTGATGTACCTGATCTTCACCACGCTCGGCCTGGCCCCGGGCGACGAGAGGCAGGTCGCGTTGTTCGTCATGGTCAGCATGGCCGCCTACGGTGGCATCGGCGCGGCCTTCAACAACGGCACCGGCCTCGGCGAGGACAAGGCGCTGGGCTGGGTGCGCCAGCTGCGGCTCACCCCCCTCGCCCCCGCCACGGTCGTCGCGGGCAAGACGATCACCGGCATGGTCGTCGTCGTGCCGGCCATCGCCGCGGTGCTCGTGGCCGGCACGCTGGTCAACCACGTGGCCCTCAGCCCGGGCCAGTGGGCGTCGATCATCGCCCTGCTGTGGGCGGGCACGATCCCGTTCACGCTGTTCGGCCTCGGCAACGGCTACCGCCTCACCTCGCAGTCGGCGGGCATCGCCAACTTCGCGGCCAGCATGGGGCTCGCCGTGGTCGGCGGGCTGTGGATCCCGGCCGACCGGTTCCCCCGCTGGCTGAAGGCGATCTCGGAGTGGACGCCGACCCACGGATACGCCGACATGTCCTGGCGCGTCGCCTTCGGCCAAGCCCCGTCCCCGCGCTCGGTGCTCGTCCTGCTCGGCTGGCTGGCCGTCTTCGGCGCCTACGCGCTGTACGGCTACCGGCGCGCCGGCCGGGCGGCGTGAGCGCGCCCCTTCGCGCCGGGCGCGCCCGCGCGGCGGCTAGGTTGTCCCGGTGAACGAGCGGACCTGCGAGGGCCCCGACGACCGTCCCGACCCCGAGTTCGCGGCGCAGGGTCCCGACGCCAACGGTTTCATGATCTGGCTGGTGCTGCTGATCGTCCCGCTGGTGGAGGTCGTCCAGGGCGAGGCCCGGCCGGTGTGGGTCACCGCGCCGGGCCTCTCGGCCGTGGCCGTGCTGTACGTGGTGACGGTCAGGCTGGCGTTCACCGACGCCCGCCGGGCCGAGCGCCTGCCGCTGCCGGCCCTGGGCGCGCTCACCGTGTGGCTCTCCCTGCTGAACGACTCCTTCATCCTGCTGTTCCCCTTGTTCGCCATCGCCTGCGGGGTCGCGGTCAAGGGCATGGGACGCGTCGCCGCGGTGCTGGGCGCGGCCATCGTCGCGGCCACCGGCGTCACGGCCTTCCACGACGGCCTGCTCTCCGGCGGTGAACTCGACTGGGGCTCCCTGCTCGCACTGGGCTGGGGCACCTTCACCGCCGGGCTCGTCCCGGCGATCATACTGAGACTGTTCGAGGTGATCGCGCAGCTCCGCGAGACCCGTGAGGAGCTGGCCAGGACGGCCGTCGCCGAGGAGCGCCTGCGCTTCTCCCGCGACCTGCACGACCTGCTCGGCCACACCCTCTCGGTGGTCGTCGTCAAGGCCGAGGCCGTGCGCCGCGTCCTGCCGGCCGACGTCGAGGCCGCCGCCGAGCAGGCCCGCGACATCGAGCGCATCGGGCGCGAGGCCCTGGCGGAGGTGCGCGCCGCCGTCACCGGCTACCGGGGTCGGGGCCTGGCCGCCGAACTGGCGTCGGCGCACGCCGTCCTGTCCGGCGCCGGAGTGCGCCTGACCACGCGCATGCCGGTGGACGACCTGCCGCCCGAGACCGACGCGCTGCTCGGCTGGGCGGTGCGCGAGGGGGTGACCAACCTGATCCGCCACAGCGGGGCGCACGCGTGCGAGATCACCCTCGGCTCCGGCGACAATGGCATGGTGCTGGAGATCGTCGACGACGGCCGGGGCGGCGCCCGCCGCGCGGACACCGGCCATGGGCTGCGCGGGCTGCGCGAGCGGGTGAGGGCGGCCGGGGGGCTGCTCGAGGTGGACGACCCGCCCTCCGGCGGCTTCCGCCTGCGGGTCACGCTGCCGCGGGAGGCCCGGTGATCCGGGTGCTGCTGGCCGAGGACCAGGGCATGATGCGCGGAGCGCTCGCCCTGCTGCTCGGTCTGGAGGACGACATCGAGGTGGTGGCCCAGGTGTCCTCCGGGGAGGAGGTCGTCGCCGCGGCGCTGGAGCAGCGGCCCGACGTGGCGCTGCTGGACATCGAGATGCCCGGCCGCAGCGGGCTGGACGCCGCCGCCGACCTGCGCGAGCGCCTGCCGTCGTGCCGGGTGCTGATTCTGACGACGTTCGGGCGGCCCGGGTACCTGCGCAGGGCCATGGAGGCCGGCGCGTACGGGTTCATGGTCAAGGACGGCCCGGTGGAGGAGCTCGCGGCGGCCGTGCGCCGCGTCCTGGCAGGCGAGCGCGTGATCGACCCGGCGCTCGCGGCGGCCGCGCTGAGCGCGGGGCCGAGCCCGCTGACCGACCGCGAGCGCGACGTCCTGGCGGCCGCGGCCGACGGCTCGACCATCGCCGACATCTCCCGGCGGCTGCACCTGTCGGAGAGCACCGTGCGCAACTACCTGTCGGCCGCCATCGGCAAGACCGGCACCCGCAACCGCATCGAGGCCGCCACCGCCGCCCGCCACAACGGCTGGCTGTGACGCCGTCCGGCGCCGCTCTTAGCACCGTCGAGGCGCCGACCGGCTCGAACGCCCCGGCGAACCGGCCGTCCTTCGACGCGGAAGCTTCTCGGGGTCGAGCACGACAAGACCTCCGGCTCGGCGTGAGCGCGCGCCCCTGGACGCCTTCCGGGCGCCGGCGCATGGTCGAAGCATGACCTCACCTTCGCCGGCGCGCTCCGTCGCCGTTCCCACGGCCGAAGAGACGCGGACCGCGTGGCGCCTGGTCGCCGCTCACCTGGCTCCCACCCCGGTCGACCCGGGGGCGGGCACCGCGCGGGAGCCCGCGCTGAAGCTGGACAGTCTCCAGCCCGCCGAGGGCGCCGGCGCGGCGGCCGTCGCCGCGCTGATCGCCGGGAAGGTGACACCGCACGGACGCATGGTGGCCGTGGTCTCGGGCCGCGACATCACCCTGCGGGCCCTGGCCGCCGTGCTGGCACAGCCACACCCCGGCGCCCCCTGACCCGCCCTGGGCCTGCCTGCCCGTCGTCGCCCTCGGTACCCGCGGCCCCGGCCCGTCCCGATGCCCGCGGGTGCACAGGGAAGGTCACCCGCGGGCCGGGAGCGCGGCCGTGCCGGAGGTGGCGAGGGCGCGGGGGTCGGGGACGGGCGGCACGGGGCCGGGCTCGGAGGTGCGGCCGAGCGGGGACTTCTGCCAGGTGAACCCGTGCGGGAAGGTGGTCCGGGCGAGGGCGCGCTGGCCGTCGGCGTTGGGGTGGAAGTAGTCCCACTTGCTGATGTGGTCGAGGGTGAACGGGTAGCCGAACACCGCGCCCTCGTCGGAGCGGCACCCCGGACCGTAGGCCGCGCACGCCTGCCGCATCGCCTCGTTGTAGTCCTCGACGCGTTCTCTGACGCGGTCGCGGCGGGCCTGGTCCTTCTTCGCCATGGAGTCGGCGTCGGTCAGCATCGCCGGGCAGATGTGGCCGAGCGCCCAGAAGGCGCGGGCCACGACGTTGTCCTTGCCGATGCGCCACAGCCTCTTGAGGTCGGGGATGCTGGCCACGAACACCTTGACGCCGGCGGCGGCCAGCACGTCGAGCGCCCGCTCGACCCGGGCGCGGTAGGTGGACACCGGCGTCATGCGCGACTCGGTGGCCGTGCAGGCATCCTGCGCGCCGATCAGGATGGTGACGTAGGCGGCCTTGGCGGCCACGGCCTTCTGCGCCTGCCCCGCCAGGTCGGCGCTGGTCGAGCCGGGGACGGCGAAGTTGAGGTTGTGGCCCTTGACGGCCTGGCCGTAGCCGAGCAGGCGCAGGTAGTGGCTGTTCACCGAGGGGTGGTCGCCGGCCGACCACGACCGGGAGGTGCACGAGACGTACCAGCCGCACGCGTTGAAGCCCGCGCTGATCGAGTCGCCCAGCGCCGCCATCACCGGCGGCACCGGCTCGGCGGCGGCCGCGGCGGCGGCGGCCGTGCCGGGCGCGCACACCACCGCGGCGGCGAGAACGAGCGCGATCTTGCGGACCATGGTCACCTCCACCTGGAACGATCCATCCCGGGCGGGAGATCGAGAACCCAAGGTAGAGATCGGCAAGGGTGCGCTCTATTACCTCCGGGGAAGGCGTTGCTACCGTTGACCAAGTTCCTATCGCGGCTTGACAGCGAAGCAGGCGTATGTAGACGCCGATGACGCCCGCTCACCCGTGACCGGCGGGGGCGGTGAGACGGGGACCCGATGTCGAACGTGTTCAGATTCCGCATAAGGTGGGCAGAGTGAGTGTCGCGCTCGGGATAACCCGCCCCCCGCTGGTACGCACCATCCCCATCGATCACACCGGCGATCTGGTCGCGCGACTGCCACAGGCTCCCCCTTACGCCTGGGTCCACCGGGGCGAGGGCCTGGTCGCCTGGGGTGAGGCGGCCAGGGTGACGGTGCCGCCCGGTCCCGGCCGCTTCGACTGGGCCAGGGCGTGGCTGGCGACGGCGTTCGGCGAGGCCCGCGTGGACGACGACGTAAGCGTGCCCGGGTCCGGCCCGGTGGCGTTCGGCTCGTTCACCTTCGACCCCGACGCCCCCGGCTCGGTGCTGGTGATCCCCCGCGTCGTGCTGGGCCGCAGGAACGGCCGCGCGTGGCTGACCACGATCGGCGAGCCGCCGATGGAGCTGATGGCGCCCCCCTCCTCCCCTGGCCGCGTCGTCTACGGCGACGGCTCGCTCACCGCGCCCGGATGGCAGCACGCCGTGGGCCGCGCGGTCGGCGAGATCAGGTCGGGGCGGCTGGAGAAGGTCGTGCTCGCCCGCGACCTGGTCGCCACCGCCGAGCGCGACATCGACGTGCGCCTGCTGCTGGAGCGGCTGGCCTCGGCCTACCCCGACTGCTACACCTTCTCCTGCGCGGGCCTGGTGGGGGCCACCCCCGAGTTGCTGGTGCGGCACACCGGCAAGGCCGTCGAGTCGCTGGTGCTGGCCGGCACGACCTACCGCGGGTCCGGCCCTGAGGAGGACCGCGCCCAGGCGGCGGCCCTGTTCGCCTCCCGCAAGGACCGCTACGAGCACGCCTGCGCGGTCGCCTCGGTCCGCGAGACTCTTACGCCGCTGTGCGCCTCGCTCACCGTGCCCGACGAGCCCGAACTGCTGGTGCTGCCCAACGTGCAGCACCTGGCCAGCCGGGTGCGCGGCCGGCTGGCGGACGGCGCGTCGGTGCTCGACGTGGTGGCCGCCATGCACCCGACGGCGGCGGTCGGCGGCACGCCGACCCCCGTCGCGCTGGAGGTGATCCGCGAACTGGAGGGCATGGACCGCGGCGGGTACGCCGGCCCGGTCGGGTGGATCGACGGGCGCGGTGACGGCGAGTGGGGCATCGCGCTGCGCTGCGCCCAGATCCAGGGACGCCGGGCGCGGCTGTTCGCCGGCTGCGGCATCATGGGCGACTCCGACCCGGCGGCCGAGCTGGCCGAGGCCCAGGCCAAGTTCCGCGTCATGCGCCACGCCCTGGAAAGCTGAGGCGCGCGGCCGGCCCTCCGCGCCCCCGCTCAGCCTCCCGTGGTGTCGTCCTGGCCGCCCGCCGGGGAGGCCGCGTGGCGGTCGAGTTCATGGGTGAGGTCGTCCAGTTCGGCGCCGCCGGCCATCAGGGAGGTCAGCTCTTCGCGGGTGATGGCGTCCCTGTCGAACCGCCCGAGGCTCGCGCCCCGGTTGAGGAGCAGGAAGCGGTCGCCCACCGGGAAGGCGTGGTGGGGGTTGTGGGTGATGAACACCACGCCGAGGCCCCGGTCGCGCGCCCTGGCGATGTAGCGGAGCACCACCCCGGCCTGTCTGACGCCGAGGGCGGAGGTCGGCTCGTCCAGGATGAGCACCCGCGCCCCGAAGTACACCGCGCGGGCGATGGCGACCGACTGGCGCTCGCCGCCCGACAGCGTGCCGACCGGCTGGTCGACGTCGCGGACGTCGATGCCCATGGCGCGCAGTTCCTCGCGCGCCACCTTTCTGGCGCGCGCCACGTCGAAGCGGCGCAGCGGTCCGGTGACCGGCTCGGAGCCGAGGAAGAAGTTCCGCCAGACCGACATCAGCGGGATCATCGCCAGGTCCTGGTAGACCGTGGCGATGCCGCAGTCCAGCGCCTCGCGGGGCCCGCCGAGCCGCACCGGCACGCCGTCCAGCAGGTACTCGCCCTGGTCCTGCTGGTGGACCCCGGCGAGGATCTTGATGAGCGTCGACTTGCCGGCGCCGTTGTCGCCCAGCACGCAGGTGACCTCGCCCGCGCGCACGAGCATCGACACGCCCCGCAGGGCGATGACGCCGCCGAAGGTCTTGCCGATGTCGCGGACCTCCAGCAGCGGCGCGGCCGCGGCGCCCGGCCGGCTCGCGGGCACGGTGTCCGGCGTCATCGCCTGACCTCCTCGGCGTAGCGGCGCACCAGGCGGTTGGCCAAGGTGGCCAGCAGCAGCATCGCGCCCAGGAAGAACTTGAACCAGTCGGCGTCCCATCCGGCGAACACGATGCCCTTGTCGGCCATCCCGAAGATCACCGCACCGATGGAGGCGCCGACCGCCGAGCCGTATCCGCCGGTCAGCAGGCATCCGCCGATCACCGCGGCGATGATGTAGATGAACTCCTGGCCGATGCCGGCGTTGGCCTGGACCGAGGTGAAGCGCAGCGCCATGATCGAGCCGACCAGCCAGGCGGCGGTGGCCGTGGTCATGAACAGCGCGATCTTGGTGCGCGCGGCGGGCACGCCGACGGCCCGCGCCGCCTGCTCGTCACCGCCCACCGCGAAGATCCAGTTGCCCGCCCTGGTGCGCATGAGGACCCACGTCGCCAGGACGGTGACGCCGATCCACCAGAAGATGGCCACCCGGAAGTCCACCCCGCCGGCGCTGACCGAGCCGGCCAGCAGGGCGCGCGCGCCCTGGTAGCCCTCGGCCCTGCGCAGCCCGCTCACCTGCACGGTGCCGGTGATGGCCTTGGTGACCCCGAGGTTGAGCCCTTGCAGCATCAGGAAGGTGCCGAGGGTGACGATGAAGCTCGGCAGCCGGGTGCGCACCACCAGCAGGCCGTTGGCGAAACCGATCGCCAGCGCCAGCGCCAGGCCGGCGAGCATGGCGGCCCACACGTTCCAGCCGAACCTGGTGGCCAGGGTCACCATCACCAGCCCCGTCGTGCCGGTGAGCACGCCGGCCGACAGGTCGAACTCGCCGCCGATCATGAGCAGGGCGATGGCGACGGCCATGATGCCCAGCGTGGAGGCCGGGTCGAGCCAGTTGGCCACCCCGTCGGCCGACCGGAAGACGGCCGACTGGGCGGAGAAGAAGGCGAAGACCGCGACCGCGCCGACCACCGAGCCGAGTTCCGGGCGGATCAGCAGGCGCCGGGCCCGCCCGGAGCCCGCGACGCGCTCGTCGGCGGTGAGACTGGTCACCGGGTGCCGCCCTGGGCGAGCTTGGCGACCTGGGCCGCGTTCTCCTTGGTCACGAACCCAGGGCCGGTGTTGACGGGCAGGCCGCCGCCGACGGTGTTGAGGTTGTTCTTGTACAGGTACAGGAAGGTGATCGGCAGCCAGCCCTGCAGGTACTGCTGCTGGTCGACGGCGAACAGGATCTCTCCGGCCTCGATGGCGTCGACGACGTCGGCCGACAGGTCGAAGGTGGCCAGCTCGGCCTTGGAGCCGCCGTCCTGGATCGCGTCGCGGGCGGCGATGGCGACCGCCGGGTTGAGGGCCAGCACGCCGTTGACCGAGGCGTCGCTCTGGAGCTTGGCCTTGATCTTGGAGGTGGCGTCGGCGAGGTTGCTCACGTCCACCTGGAGCCGTTCGACGGTGCCGCCGAGGGTCGCGGTGGCGCCGTTGCACCGCTGGTCCAGGCCGACGTTGCCCGCCTCGTGGATGACGCACAGGAGCTTGGTGACGCCCGCGGCCTTGAGCTTCTCCCCCGCGCCGCGCCCGGCGACCTCCTCCGACTGCCCGACGTGGGTGATGGCGCCGAACTCCTTGGAGCTGTCGGCGCCGGAATTGATGGTGACGACCGGGATCTTGGCGGCGACCGCCTTGCCGATGGCCTCCTTCAGCGCGTCGGGGTTGGCCATGGAGACCACCACGCCGTCGACCTTCTGGCTGACGGCCTGGTCGATGAGCTGCGCCTGCTTGGCCGGGTCGCCGTCGCCCTGGTAGGTCACCGTGGCGCCGTACCGCTTGCCGGCGGCCTCGGCGCCGTTCTTGACGACGTCCCAGAACGCGTCGCCGGGAGCGCCGTGAGTGATCACGGCGAAGGTCCCGCCGCCGTCCTGTGCGCCCGCCGCCGCCGACGCCGGGGCACCACCGGCCGCCGGGGTGGTCGGGTCGCCGCCGGAGCACCCGCCGAGCGCCAGTGTCGCCAGAGCCGTCGCCGCAACCAGGCGTGTGGTCAACCTCATGGTCACCTCCCGCACCGTCCCGGGGGTCGGGATCGGCCGCATGCCAGAGTTTGTAACCTCAGGTAACCTGCCTGTCAATAATTTGTCGTGACATTCGGATGTATGACCCATCGGCAGTCCTCGCCAGTACGCCAGGTCAGGGCGCCGCGCCGGGGCCTGGGGCCGTCCACACCGGCGAGCAGGCGCGCACGACGGCGTCCGCGGTGACCTGACACGGCCGTCGGCGGCGCCGGGCGCCCGTCCGGCGCCGCCGGCCACCCGGAGGTACCCGTCTGACATGGGCACTTCCCCGGCGTCAATATTTGTCAGGACATTCTGATGTCCGCTAGCCTCGTTCCACAGCGATCAGTCACCGAGCCGGGAGAAGGCATGGGCACTCGACTCGACATCGACCTCGATCGCTCCAGCCCGGTGCCGCTCTACTTCCAGGTGGCCGAGCAGATCGCCGAGGCGATCCGCCGGGGCGACCTGGTGCCCGGGGCTCGGCTCGACAACGAGATCCTGCTCGCCGACCGGCTCGGGCTGTCGCGCCCGACCATCCGCCAGGCCATCCAGTATCTGGTGGACAAGGGCCTGCTCGTGCGCAAACGCGGCGTCGGCACCCAGGTGGTGCACGGCCAGGTGAAGCGCACGGTCGAGCTGACCAGCCTGTACGACGACCTGCGCCGGGCCGGTCAGGAGCCGGGCACCAAGGTGCTCTCCCTGGAGCCCATCGGCGCCTCCGACGAGATCGCCGCGGTCCTCGGCGTGCCGCCCGGCACCGAGGTGCTGCGCCTGGAGCGGGTGCGCTACGCCGCGGGCGAGCCGCTGGCCCTGCTGCACAACTGGCTGCCGGCGGGTCTCGGGCCGCTGAGCGCGCAGTCCCTCGAGGAACGCGGCCTGTACGAGCTGCTGCGTTCGGCCGGGGTGCGCATGCGGGTGGCCAACCAGCGCATCGGCGCCCGCGCGGCCACCCCCGCGGAGGCGCGTCTGCTGGACGAGCGCCGGGGGGCGCCGCTGCTGACGATGGTGCGCACGACCTACGACGACCAGGGCAGGGCCGTCGAGCACGGCTCGCACGTCTACCGGGCCTCGCACTACTCGCTGGAGGTCACGCTGATCGAACGCTGAGGGGCGGTCCCGGTCGTCTCGGCGGTCCCGGCGGTCTCGGCCGCCTGGTCCGGCTCATCGGGCTCGGACGCCCGCCCGGCTCGGCGCTTGATGTACAGCGTGGTGGCGCAGCCGAACAGCACGGCGACGACCAGGCCGACCCACGAGAAGCCCTTGAGCCAGCGGTCGGCGACGATGCCCAGGTAGTAGATGACGGCGGTGGTGCCGCCCGCCCAGGTGATGCCGCCCAGGACGTTGGCGATCAGGAACCGCCAGTAGGGCATGCGCAACGCCCCGGCCAGCGGCCCGGCCAGGATGCGCAGCAGCGCGATGAAGCGGCCGAAGAACACCGCCCACATGCCCCACCGGTCGAAGGCCTTCTCGGCCTTGGCGATGTGCCCGGGGCCGAAATGCTTGGGAAAGCGTCTGGCCAGCCGGTCGAACAGCGGCTGCCCGCCCTTGCGGCCGATGACGTACCCGATCGAGTCGCCGATGATGGCCCCGGCGCTCGCGCACACCCCGACCCACACCGGGCTGACGACGTGCTGCGCCGACAGCAGCGCGGCGCTGACCAGGACGATCTCGCCGGGCAGCGGGATGCCGAGGCTCTCGACACCGATCACCACGCCGACGATCACGCAGATCCACAGCGGGGGGATCGCCTGGAGCCATTCCTCGACATGCATGGCTCACACTTTATGCGGTGGGATGCCCTCTCTTGGCGTGCGCGGGAAACATCGGGGACTTCTAAGGGAGATCCCTGAGGGCCGCGTGGGCGGCCTCGCGCATGGCCGCGTGGACGCGGGCGTTCTCCGCCCGGTCGGTGCGCACCTCCACGATGCGGGGGCCCTCTCCCCGGATGGCCTTGGGCAGGTCGCCGATGGAGGACAGCAGGGTGTGCGGGGTGCCCGTGGCGGCGGCGAGGTAGGACAGGTTCACCCCGTGCGGAGTGCCGAAGACCCGCTCGAAGGAATCGGGCAGCGCCGCCTGCGGCAGCAGCGAGAAGATGCCGCCGCCGTCGTTGTTGACGACGACCAGGCACAGGTCGGGCCGGGGCTCGCGGGGGCCGAGCACCAGGCCGTTCTGGTCGTGCAGCAGGGTGAGGTCGCCGATGAGGGCGTAGGAGGGCCCGTTGTGGGCGAGCGCGGCGCCCATCGCGGTGGACACCAGCCCGTCGATGCCCGAGGCGCCGCGGTTGGCCAGCAGCCGCACACCGCGCCGGGGGCGCATGGCCTGGTCGAGGTTCCTGATGGGCATGGAGGACCCGCAGAACAGCAGGGCGTTGTTGGGCAGCGCCTCGGCCAGGTCTCTGGCCAGGCGCGGCTCGCTCAGCTCGGCCTCGTCCAGCACGGCGTCGACGGCGGCGCGCGCGGCGGCCTCGGCGTTGCGCCAGGACCACAGCCAGCCGTCGTCGCCGGCCGCGACGGGGATCTCCACGGCCTGGGCGACCTGGGTGGCCGAGCGGGTGGGGTCGGGCCAGTGGGACAGGTCGGAGGCGACGACGATGTGCTCGCGCGCCTGCGTGAGCCACGACAGCAGGGGGCGCGACAGGCTGGGCCGGCCGAGCGTGACGACCACGTCGGGGCGGTGGGCGTCGGCGAACTCGGGGGCGCCGAGCAGGAAGTGGTAGGCCGAGATGGCGTGGTCACCGTACCTGGCCCCGCCGGTGGGTTCCGACAGCACCGGCCAACCGGCCATTCCGGCGGCGGCGACGTAGCGGCGCACGTTGGAGGCGCCGTCGCCGACCACCAGCACGCCGCGGCGGGTGGGCGAGACGTGCAGGCCCGCCGAGGGCGGGGCCACCCGGGCGCGCACCCAGGGCCCGGCCGCGCCGCCCTCCAGCGGCTCGCACCAGGAGGTGTCGCCGTCGGGGACCAGCGGCTCGCGGAAGGCCACGTTCAGGTGGACCGGGCCGGGGTCGCCGGGCCCGAGGGCGCGCTGGTAGGCGCGGCCGGCCAGCGACCGCCAGTACGCGACCTGGCCCGGCCGCTCCTCGGGCACGCCGATCTCGCTGAACCAGCGGACCGACGACCCGTACAGCTTGATCTGGTCGATGGTCTGGCTGGCCCCGGTGGCGCGCAGCTCGGGCGGGCGGTCGGCGGTCAGCACCAGCAGCGGGACGCCCGACTCGTGGGCCTCGATCACCGCGGGGTGGAAGTTGGCGGCGGCGGTGCCGGAGGTGCACACCAGCGCGACCGGCCGCTCGGACCTGCGGGCCAGGCCCAGGGCCAGGAACGACGCCGACCGCTCGTCGATGCGCACGTGCAGGCGCACGCGCGGGTCGCCGTGCGCCGCGATGGCCAGCGGCGCCGAGCGGGAGCCGGGAGCCAGCACCACCTCGGTCAGCCCGCAGCGCACCAGCTCGTCGACCAGGACGCCGGACAGCGCGGTGGCGGGGTTCACCTGCCCTCCTCGAACGGGACCTGCCGGGCGGCCCGCCCGGCGGGACGGGCGCGCGGGGGAAGGGGGAAGGCCCTCATCTAGGGGCGGCGCGGGAAGCGGGAGAAGTCGGGGCGGCGCTTCTCCTTGAAGGCGTCGCGGCCCTCCTGGGCCTCTTCGCTCATGTAGTACAGCAGGGTGGCGTCACCGGCGAACTGCTGCATGCCGGCCGCGCCGTCGCTGACGGCGTTGATGGCGCCCTTGAGCATGCGCAGGGCCAGCGGCGACTTGTCCAGCATCTCGCGGCACCACTGGACGGTCTCCTCCTCCAGCCGCTCCAGCGGGACGACCGTGTTGACCAGGCCCATGTCCAGGGCCTCCTGCGCGTTGTAGAAGCGGCACAGGTACCAGATCTCGCGGGCCTTCTTCAGCCCCACGGTCTCGGCGAGCAGCCACGCGCCGTATCCGCCGTCGAAGGAGCCGACCTTGGGGCCGGTCTGGCCGAACACGGCGTTGTCGGCGGCGATGGTGAGGTCGCAGCAGACGTGCAGCACGTGGCCGCCGCCCACGGCGTACCCGGCGACCATGGCGACGACCGGCTTGGGCAGGCGGCGGATCTGGATCTGCAGGTCCAGCACGTTGAGCCGGCCGATGCCGTCGGGGCCGACGTAGCCGTCGTCGCCGCGGATCTTCTGGTCGCCGCCGGAGCAGAACGCCTCGGTGCCGGCGCCGGTGAGGACGACCACGCCGACCTCGCCGTCGTCGCGGGCGGCGTTGAACGCGTGCTGGAGTTCGAAGAGGGTGGTCGGGCGGAAGGCGTTGCGCCGCTCGGGGCGGTTGATCGTGATCTTCGCGATGCCGTCGGCCGTCTCGTAGATGATGTCCTCGTAGTCACCGGACCGCTTCCAGTCGACAGTGCTCACGGTCACGCTCGCTCCTCCACTCACCTGCGCGTCGCCCGGCAGGGCACGGCCGGGACCCCTCTCATCGGGACTAACCTTACGACCGTGAGTGAGCGTCCTGTGCACGCGGTGGTCCTCCCTCCCGGTCCCGACCTGTTCGGCATGGTTCGCCGGGCGTTGCTCGACGGCGGCCCCGCCGTGCTGCCCCTGGCTCCGGAGCTGCCGGCCCCGGCGCTGCGGGAGGCACTGGAGGCGCTGCGCCCGACCCATGTGGTGACCGCCGGCGGGGTGCGGCCCCGGGAGGGCGGGGTCCCCGCGTCCGGGGACACCGCGGTGATCATCGCGACGAGCGGCTCGACGGGCGTCCCCAAGGGGGCCGAGCTGACCGCCGGCGCCCTGACCGCCTCGGCCGCGGCCTCGCTGGCCCGCCTCGGCGCCCGGCCGGGCGAGCGGTGGCTGTGCTGCCTGCCCGTCTCGCACGTGTCGGGGCTGGCGGTGCTGGTGCGCTCGCTGCTGGGCGGCGCGGCGCCCCTGATCCACGAGCGGTTCTCGCCCGAGGCGGTGGCCGCCAGCGGCGCCGACCACGTGTCGCTGGTCCCGACGCAGCTCAGACGCTTGATCGACATCGGCGCCGACCTGTCGGCCTTCCGCACGATCCTCCTCGGCGGCGCCGCCCCGCCGCCCGGCCTGCTTGCGGAGGCGCGCGCCGCCGGAGCGCGCGTGGTGACCACCTACGGCATGAGCGAGACGTGCGGCGGGTGCGTCTACGACGGCGTCCCGCTGGACGGGGTGGGCGCCGCGGTCGGGCCGGACGGGCGGGTGCGCCTCTCCGGGCCCGTGCTGTTCTCCGGCTACCGGCTGCGCCCCGACCTGACCGCCGCGTCGCTGCGGGACGGCTGGTACCTCACCTCCGACCTCGGCACGCTGGAGGAGGGCCGGCTGCGCGTGGTGGGCCGCGCCGACGACGTGATCAACACCGGGGGGCGCAAGGTGGTCGCCGGGACGGTGGCGGGCGTCCTGTCCGGCCATCCGGGGGTCCGCGACGCCGTCGTCGTCGGGCGGCCGCACCACGAGTGGGGCGAGGAGGTCGTCGCGGTGGTGGTGGCCGCCGACCCGGCCGCTCCCCCGGCGCTGGGTGAGCTGCGCGCCCTGGTGAAGGAGCGCCTGCCGGGGTACGCGGCGCCGCGGGCGCTGGCGGTGCGCGACCGGCTGCCGCTGCTGCCGAACGGCAAACACGATCTTGTCGCCATACGACGTGATATTTCCGGGTTTGGTGGCGCAAGAGAGGTTCGTTGACCACAATGTCGCGTCGAAGGGGAACCGTACGCCGCATCCAGCGCGTCATACCGACAGCAGTGGATCTAGGAAGGACGCCTTGATGAACCCAACCCGCAAGATGTGGATCTCCGCCGGAGTGGTGGGAGCGGTCCTCGTCGGGGGGATATCCGTCGCGGCCGCCGCCGCCACGGGACGGGTCGAGTCCGAGAAGGCCGGCCGGACGAGCGAGAGCTCGACGACCTACGCTCCGGGCGAGGCACCCGGCCAGATCCCCGGGCCCGGCGTCCCGGCCAACGCGGAACCCACGAGCGCGCCGTCGGTCTTCGTCGACGACCAGATGAACCGCGATCCCAAGAAGGTCGCCGAGTACTGGACCGAGAAGCGCCTGGAAGAGGCCGAGCCTCTCCCCATCCCCGTGCTCACCGGGGAGAAGAAGCCCAAGTAAGGCCGCACGAGCCGTCGCGGGAGGCGGGCCGCCGTACGGCGGCCCGCCTCCTCGCGTGCGGGGCCGTTTCCCCACCGCGCGGGCCTGTTCCGCACCGACGTCCCCGCCGATCGGACGGCGGGGAGCACAGGCCGCGCGGCCGGGGGCGATCGGCGGCCGGCCGTGTGGGACGGGCGATCGCGGGCAGGGGGGTCCAGAGCCCGACCGACGCCGACGAACGGAGAGACCGTGCAGCCCCCCGACACCGCGCGGCCGGGACGGCCACCGGCGGCGACCTGCGCGCTCTCGCGGAGGATCTCCCGGCGGGCGTGCGCCGTGCGGGAACAAACCGCGCCGCCTGACGTTATTGATACTGGTGCGCCGAACCTCGAACGCCGCGCCATCCCAAGACCGAAATGACGACTCCGTGACGGAGGAGGTGTGCTCATGCCCCGAACTGCCGCGGCGACCTCGCCATCGCGCGAGGCGACCCCGACGACGCTCGCTCAGGTCCTCGACCGAGGGCGAGCGCAAGGTCACCTTTCCCTCGCGGAGCTCCGCGAGGCGTTCTCGTCAGCGCAGATCAGCCCGGCCAAGGGTCGTTCGATCTTGCGCGAGCTCACCGAGGCCGGCGTGAGCCTGGCCGCGGAGAACGACGCCGCCCCTGGCGGCCCGGCGCGAAGGACCCGTAAGAGCACCGCAGTGAAGACTACCGCGAAGAGCGCAATGACACGCACCAGCACGACCGCGGACCCGGCGGCCACCGCCGAGGGCTCCGAGGGCACCATCACGACCCGCCGCCGCCACGCCACCCGCCGGACCACGCGCCCGGGCGGGGAGGCCGCGCCGGTCTCCCCCGCCCCGGCGGCGCCCGCGCCGTCCCGGCCCCCGGCGGCCGAGGAGACTCCCGAGCCCGAGGACGGCTGGAGCGAGCCGGACGAGAGCGAACTGCAGAACGAGCCGCTGGACCTGGACGACCAGTCCTCGGTCATGGGCGACTCCGTGCACACCTACCTCAAGTCGATCGGCCGCCGCACCCTGCTGACCGCCGCCGAGGAGGTCGAGCTCGCCAAGCGCATCGAGGCCGGCCTGTACGCCGAGTACAAGCTGGAGAACGACCCCTCCCTCAGCGCCGCCCGGCGCGAGGACCTCGAGTGGGTGGCCGAGGACGGCAGGCGGGCCAAGGACCACATGCTGGAGGCCAACCTGCGCCTGGTGGTCTCGGTGGCCAAGAAGTACACCGACCGCGGCATGGCCCTGCTCGACGTGGTGCAGGAGGGCAACCTCGGCCTGATCCGCGCGGTGGAGAAGTTCGACTACTCCAAGGGCTACAAGTTCTCCACCTACGCCATGTGGTGGATCCGGCAGGCGATCCAGCGCGGCTTCGCCGACTCGGCCCGCACCATCAGGCTCCCGGTGCACGTGCTGGAGATGCTGTCCAAGCTGTCGCGCATCGAGCGCGACATGCACCAGCGGCTCGGCCGCGAGCCCACCCCCGAGGAGCTGGCGGTGGAGCTGGACAAGACCCCCGACCAGATCGAGGAGCTGCTGCGCACCAGTCGCCAGCCGATCAGCCTCAACGCCACCATCGGCGAGGACGGCGAGACGACCATCGGCGACCTCATCGAGGACGTCGACGCCCCAGAAGCCTCCGAGGTCGTCGACCGGCAGCTGCTGGGCGCGGAGCTGCGCGGAGTGCTGGGCAACCTCACCCCCCGCGAGGCCAAGATCATGGCGTTGCGCTTCGGCCTGATCGACGGCAAGCCGCACACCCTGGACGAGATCGGCAAGCACCTCGGGCTCACCCGCGAGCGCATCCGCCAGCTCGAGAAGGAATCGCTGTCCAAGCTGCGCCACCCGAGCAACACCCGTCCGCTGCTCGACTGGGCCAGCTGACCGCTGCTCGATCGGTCCGGCCGGCCGCGGCGCCGGACCACCGGTCCGCCCGGCACACGCGCACGGCCTCCGCCCACCCGGGCGGAGGCCGTCGGCGTCTCAGCGGGTCAGCGCGCGGCGGCGAAGGGACGCGGCACGCGGGCGATGCCGGTCAGCCGGTTCTCCTCGCGCAGCGTGCGCAGCCGGTCGACCTCGGCGGTCCACTTGGCGCCCTCGGGCGTCGCGACGCCCTTGCGCCGGCGGATGCGGTCGTCGTAGGCCTTGACGCCGAGGGTGGCGCGCTGGGCGGCCTCGGCGGCGCGCAGCGCGTCGGTCAGCGCGCGGTCATAGGCGAGCCCGGCCGCCCGGAGCTCCTCGGCCCCGGCGCCGGCGGCCTGGGCGCGCCGCAGCCCGCCCTCGGCCTCGCGCGCCTTGTCCAGCAGCTTGGGGAAGCTCTTTCCGACCTCCTGGTCGGCGTGGTGCCTGACCTCCGCCTCCCGGCTCACGCTCGGACGGAAAAACGCCATCGCCTGCCCTTTCTCAGCACATCGCCGGTGATCCGGCGTTCCTCGCTCGCCATAGCGTACGCCGCCCGGAGCACCGGCCTCGCCCCGGCGTCCCCGAGTGAGGGCGGACGGCACGGCGCGGCGCCCTTTACAAAGTAAGCCATCGTCGGGACCATGCCTGGTATGCCAGCGAAGCGACCTCCGGTCCCCCTGTCCCGCGAGCGCATCATCGAGGCCGCCCTGCACATCGCCGACGGCCAGGGGCTGCGCCGCCTCACCATGCGACGCCTCGGCGACGCCCTGCAGGTCGAGGCGATGGCGATCTACCACCACCTGCCCCGCGGCAAGGAGGCGCTCATGGACGCCCTCGCCGAGCACGTCACCACCGTCACCGTCGAGCCGTCCGACGGGGGGTGGCGGGAGGTCGCCCGCGCCTGGGCCCACGCGGGCCGCGCGGCCCTGCTGGAGCACCCCGGGGTGCTGGCCCTGGCCCTGACCAAGCCGCCGCAGGGCACCGCGCTCATGGCGATCCGCGAGCAGGCCGAGCAACTGGCCGCCGCGGGGTTCGGCGACCCCGCCCGCGCCGCCCAGGCCGTGCGGACGCTGCGCGCGTACGTCATGGGCAGCGTCGCGGTGGAGATCCAGCGCTCCGGCTGGGCCGCCCCGCCGGAGGAGGCGCAGGACGAGCAGGACGGACGGCTCCCGGCGCCGGCGGCCACCCGGGCGGAGCCCGCCGAGGAGGCCGCGGCGGCGTTCGAGCGCGGGCTGGAAGCCCTGTTGAGAGGGCTTCCCAGCTCGTAACCGTTCGTTTATCTGTTCGGCGGCGAGTCGTGCTTGGACCGTTATCTCACCTGGGGCAGGCTTGTGTCGCAGGTCACAGCGCCGGATCAGCCTTCCGGGCCCCCGCGGACCCCCTAATCGAAGGATCCAAACCGTCCCAATGGGCTATGTCGTACGCGTGTGACCCGCAGCACACTTACTCTGTAGGTGTGCGTTAGCGCACACTGTCAACAGCAGAAGCGCTCGTCCCCGTTCGGCGGGGACATGGGGGAATCGGCGCGGGGCAGCGGTGCCTGGCGATGACGCCCCCGCGAGCCCCAGACCGAGAGAGAAAACCGGAGGCACGCCAATGTGCCCGCATGAGCCGTCCTGTCCGACCACCAACGCGCCGGACCGCGAAGCCGCCCGCACGATCGCGGCGCACCCCGAGCAGGGGTGGAGCCTGCTGTGCAACGGCATCGTGCTATTCGAGGACACCGGGGAGCTCCTGCCCGACGGCGCCATCATCGCCCCGCACCGTCCCACCGACCTGGCCATAAGCGCGGCCTGACCTTCACGCGAACCGGGGGCCGAGCCATCCGGCGACGACCTCGCCCACCCGGGCGGGGTTTCTGTTGAGGTCATGTCCCTCACCCGCGAGCACCACCAGGCGTGCAGCGTCCGCCTGATCGGGGACTCCGAAGCGATCACGGTCACCGCTGACCACCAGCACATCGACGCCCGCCTCGCGAAGCTCCTGCGCACGCGAGCGGCCCGGGTTCCCGGGCGGGTGCAGCGGGAAGGCCAGCGCCACCACCGCCTCCGCGCCGACGGCGCGCGCCGTCCGGCAGGCCACCCGCGCTCCGTTGCTCCTGCCGCCCTGCACCAGGGCCAGGCCGGGAAACCGTTCTCCGAGCGAGGCCGCCAGCGCGGTCCACGCCTCGTCCTGCCTGGCCGGCGACCCCGGAGCCCGGGCGCCCGCGACCCTGAACGGCTGCAGCACCCGCGCCACCGTGCCGCCGATCGCCACCACCGCGTCCCGGACGGCCAGCAGGTCGGGCGAGTCGACCCCGCCCGCCGACCCGTGGGTGAGCAGGAACAGGAACCTCGGCGCGGGCGCCTGGTCGACCTCCACGATCGCCGCCCCCCGCGGCGTCATGATCCGCATGGCCGACACGGTACTCGGGGACCAGCCCTCTACTTCTCACGGGGGATGTCGCCGCCCGGTGTCTGTGCCAGATTAAGGGGGTGCCGGATAATTCATTGCCCCGTGACGAGCTTCGCGCCACCGTGGAGGCCCGCCGGGACCTCGGTTCCGACTACGAGCAGGCGCTGATCGAGTCGTTCCTGGAGAAGATCGACTCGACGATCGAGTCCCGGGTGCGGGCCGAGGTGGCCGCGCAGAACGGGTACCCCCTCCAACCCGGCCCCGGCGGGCCGTACGCGGCGCCGCATCCCGGCCCGGGCAAGCAGCCCAGGCAGGTCGACGCCACGATCCCGATCGCGCTCGGCTCGCTCGGCATCGGCATCCCGCTGACCGCGATCGCCGCCGGGCAGGCCGGGCCCGCGGGGCTGTTCCTGGCCTGGACCGGCATCATCATGGTCAACGTCGCCGCCGCCGTCGGCCGCAGACGCCGCTAGCCGTACGCGGTCACCAACCCGGTGACCCGGTGAGTTCGGCCGACCGGCCGGTCAGCGCGCCGGCAGGGCGGCGCGCACGGCTGCGATGGCCTCCTCCTGCGAGGCTCCCAGATCGCTCGCAGCCCGGACGAACTCCTCGGCCGTCAAGCTGAGGCCTGGGCCGGGGCGGCTACTGGGAGGGGGCGGTGTCGTCGCGGGTGAGGCGGAGGCGCACCTGGTCGGCCACCGTCTCGTCGGGGTGGCCGAGCCCGTACGCCCACACCTGCTCGGCGTCGGCGTCCCGCCCGCGCAGGGGCAGCGTGCGGGCGAGCAGTTCGACGGCGAGCGCGACGCCGTCGGCGTCGCCGTCGCCCTCGGCGGCCGCGGCGAACTCCCCGCAGGCCATGTCGAGGTGGGCCATGCCGAGCAGCACCCGCAGGCGCCCGGGGTCGGCCACCTCGGGCAGCTCCAGGGCGTCGAGGAGCAGGTCGGCGGCCTCGCCGGGCTGCCCGTCCTCCAGCAGGTACTCAGCCAGGCGCTGGGCAGCCTCTGAGCAGGCCCGCGGGTCGCGGGTGGCCAGGGCGGCGCGCAGCGCCGCCTCGGCGGCGCGGTCGTCGCCCTGGGCTTCGGCGATGCGGGCCAGGGCCAGGTGTGCACCGGGCAGGTAGGCCGGGGTGCCGACGCCGATCACGGCCTGCCAGGCGGCGCGGGCCTGGTCGGCCATGCCTTCCTGCTCGAACCCGCGCGCCAGGTGGCAGGCCGCCTGGGCGGCGTACTCGGGGTGGCCGGTGGCCAGGGCCGTGCGCGCGGCCGCCCTGGCGCCGGTGAGGTCGCCGCGGCGCTCGAGGACCAGGGCGAGGCCGACGGCCGCCTGGGCGCGGTCGGCCTCGCGCTCGTCGGAGGCCAGCGCGGCGAAGATCTCGGCCGCGGCCTCCAGTTCGCCGCTCTCGGCGAGCCTCCGCGCGTCCTCGATCCGCCGGCCGGACTCGACCTCGTGCGCCGCCATCGGGACCTCTCCTCCGCCTCGGAAATCCCGGCCTCGCGACGCGGGCGCGCCGTCGCGCGCGACATATTATGCCGATCCAGGCGGAGCCTCGAGGGCGGTCGCTCAGTCTTCGTATGCCTCCAGCGGGGGGCAGGCGCAGACCAGGTTGCGGTCGCCGTAGGCCTGATCGATGCGGCGGACCGGTGACCAGTACTTGTCCTCCCGCAGCGACGGCAGCGGGTAGGCCGCCTCGGCGCGGGTGTAGGGGTGCTTCCAGTCGTCGGCCAGCAGGCACGCGGCGGTGTGCGGGGCGCCGCGCAGCGGGTTGTCGGCCCGGTCGTAGCGCCCGGAGGCGACCTTGGCGATCTCCTCGCGGATGGCGACCATGGCGTCGACGAAGCGGTCCAGCTCGGCCAGGTCCTCGCTCTCGGTCGGCTCGATCATCAGCGTGCCGGCCACCGGGAAGGACATGGTGGGGGCGTGGAAGCCGTAGTCGATGAGCCGCTTGGCGACGTCGTCGACGGTGACGCCGGTCTCCTTGGTGATCGGGCGAAGGTCGATGATGCACTCGTGGGCGACCAGGCCCTCGCGGCCGGTGTAGAGCACCGGGTAGTGCGGGGCCAGGCGCCGGGCCAGGTAGTTGGCCGACAGTATGGCCTGCTCGGTGGCCGCCTTGAGGCCCTCGGCGCCCATCATGCGGATGTAGGCCCAGGAGATGGGCAGGATGCCCGCCGACCCGTACGCCGCGGCCGAGACGGGCCCGACGGCGCCGTCGGCGCGCTCTCCCAGGGGGTCGCCGGGCAGGTAGGCCGCCAGGTGCGAGCGGACCGCCACCGGGCCGACGCCGGGACCGCCGCCGCCGTGCGGGATGCAGAAGGTCTTGTGCAGGTTGAGGTGGGAGACGTCGGCGCCGAAGGACCCGGGCTTGGCCAGGCCGACCAGCGCGTTGAGGTTGGCGCCGTCGACGTAGACCTGGCCGCCTGCCTGGTGCACCCGCTCGCAGATCTCGGTGATGGTCTCCTCGTACACCCCGTGGGTGGAGGGATAGGTGACCATGATGGCCGCGAGCCGCTCGCTGTGCTTGTCGATCTTGGCGATCAGGTCGGGGACGTCCACGTTTCCGTCGTCGTCGCAGGCCACGACCACCACACGCATACCGGCCATGACGGCGCTGGCGGCATTGGTGCCGTGCGCCGAGGACGGGATGAGGCACACGTCGCGCTCGCCGTGGCCGTTGGCCCTGTGGTAGGCGCGGATGGCGAGCAGCCCGGCGAACTCGCCCTGGGATCCGGCGTTGGGCTGCAGGGAGACCGCGTCGTAGCCGGTGACCTCGGCCAGCCAGCCCTCCAGGTCGCCGATCAGGCGCAGGTAGCCCTCGACCTGATCGGCCGGGGCGTAGGGGTGGACGCCGGCGAACTCCGGCCAGCTGATGGGCTCCATCTCGGTGGTGGCGTTCAGCTTCATGGTGCACGAGCCGAGCGGGATCATCGACCGGTCCAGGGCGATGTCCCTGTCCTGGAGCCTGCGCAGGTAGCGCAGCATGGCGGTCTCGGAACGGTGGGAGTGGAACACCGGGTGCGACAGGTAGCCGGTGGTGCGCAGCAGCCCGGCGGGCAGGGCGTCGGAGGCGGAGGTGTCCACGTCGTCCAGCACGACCCCGGTCACGCCGAACGCCTCCCAGACGGCCTGGAGGTGCGCGCCGGTGGTCTTCTCGTCACAGCTGACGCCCACGTGGTCGGCGTCGGCCAGGCGCAGGTTGACGCCGCGGTCCAGGGCCGCCGCGACGACCTCGGCGGCGCGGCCGGGGACACGGGCCAGGACGGTGTCGAAGAAGTCGTCGTGGACGACCTCGACGCCGCCGTCGCGCAGGCCGGCGGCCAGCACGGCGGCGTGCCGGTGGGTGCGCTGCGCGATGCGCCGCAGGCCCTCGGGGCCGTGGTAGACGGCGTACATGCCGGCGATCACCGCGAGCAGCACCTGCGCGGTGCAGATGTTGCTGGTGGCCTTCTCCCGGCGGATGTGCTGCTCGCGGGTCTGCAGGGCCAGCCGGTGGGCGGGGCGCCCGTCGGCGTCCTGCGACACCCCGACCAGCCGGCCGGGCATCTGCCGCTGGAGCCCTTCGCGCACGGCCATGTAGGCCGCGTGCGGCCCGCCGAAGCCGAACGGGACGCCGAAGCGCTGGGAGGAGCCGATGGCGATGTCGGCGCCCAGGGTGCCGGGGGCCTCGACCAGGGTCAGGGCCAGCAGGTCGGCGGCGGCGACCACGAGCGCGCCGCGGGCGCGGGCCTGGGCGGCCACGGCGCGGAAGTCCTTGAGCCGGCCTCCGGCGCCGGGGTACTGGACCAGCAGGCCGAACAGCTCCCCCTCCGGCAGCCCGGCGGCCAGGTCGGCCTCGACCAGCTCGATGCCGAGCGGCTCGGCGCGGGTGGCCAGCACCGCCTTGGTCTGCGGCAGGGCGTCGGCGTCGACGACGAACACCGGGGACTTGGCGCGGCCGGCGCGGCGGGCCAGGGTCATCGCCTCGGCGGCGGCGGTGGCCTCGTCCAGCAGCGAGGCGCCGGCGACGTCCAGCCCGGTCAGGTCGGACACGACGGTCTGGAAGTTGAGCAGGGCCTCCAGGCGGCCCTGGGAGATCTCCGGCTGGTAGGGGGTGTAGGCGGTGTACCAGCCGGGGTTCTCCAGCAGGTTGCGCCGCACGACCGCCGGGGTGATCGTGTCGTGGTAGCCCAGGCCGATCATCGAGGTGGGCACCTGGTTGCGGGCGGCCAGGGCGCGCAGCTCCGCGAGCGCCTCCTCCTCGCTCGCGGCGGGCGGCAGGTCGAGCGGCTCGCCGGAGCGGATGGCGCCGGGGACGGCGACGGCGATCAGGTCGGCCACCGAGGCGTAGCCCACGGCCTCCAGCATGCGGGCCTGCTCGGCGTCCGACGGGCCGATGTGCCGGGTGGCGAAGGGCGGTGCGAAGAGGTCGCGAAGCGGTGACCGATCGGTCATGGGGCCCTCCTACAAGGGGTAGAGACCGGCGCTGAGCGCGCGCGTATGCCGGATCTCCCCCTCTGTCAGCGCGACATCCTCATCGCGACCTGAGAGCTTCATCCCCTTGCGGGGGATTTGCACCGTCGGTGAGACACGCCTGGCGGGCACGCCTACTTTCCAGAGTCGCCTCGCCTGTGCGGTACGTGGGCCTGAGAGATTCCGGGGAGGTTGCTCCTTCGGCGCCCGGGGTCACCCGCCGGCGCCGCAGGTGGTGCGGTGCCGGCCCGTGCCCGGGTCTCTCCCGCACAGGGTCAACAGCTTTCCCGGTAATCGTACCGTCCCGCCCCGAGTAGGGAGTTACCCCTACATTTCGGGATTTGCCATGTTTTATCCCTGTAGGGCGGGTATGTAGGGACCCCGACCACCCCGTAGATCTTCTGGGATATGTGCGACAGCCCCCGGCCCTCCTCAGCGGAGGGAACCTCCCCGTCCCGGCCCTCCGGCCTCAGCCCGTCTTGCGGGCCTTCCTGCGCTTGGCCAGCTCGTCACCTGGGTGGTCCTCCAAGGAGTCCCGGCCGGCCGGCTCCGCGCGTTCCCCCGGCAGCTCCGCCAGGGAGCCCTCGACCTCGCGCCACACGCCGCCGAGAGCGATGCCGAACACGCCCTGGCCGCCCTCGAGCAGGTCGATCACCTCGTCGGCCGAGGTGCACTCGTAGACGCTCACCCCGTCGCTCATCAGCGTGATCTGCGCCAGGTCGTTGACCCCGCGCTCGCGCAGGTGCTGGACGGCGGTGCGGATCTGCTGGAGCGACACCCCGGTGTCCAGCAGCCGCTTGACCACCTTGAGCACGAGGATGTCGCGGAAGCTGTACAGCCGCTGGGATCCCGACCCCTGCGCCGCGCGAACCGACGGCTCGACGAGCTGGGTGCGCGCCCAATAGTCGAGCTGACGATAGGTGATGCCGGCCGCCGAGCACGCCGTCGGGCCGCGGTATCCGACGTCGGCGGGCAGAGACGCCGGCCGCTCGTCGAACAGCAGGCCCTGCTCGCCCGCGCGTTCCCGCGCCGACTGCCGCTGGACTGGATCGTGCTGGCCGGCCGTCTTGCCCTCGCCGCTGCTGACCGCCACTGCGGACCTCCGGCTTCCTCTCATCCCACGGTCTGATCTGGGGGTTCGTGAATTACAACCGTGGGTTCCCTTGCACCGTAGGACTGGCGCGATGCTCAGTCAACGATCCCGCCCGGCGCGTCGTGAAGCGTAAATGCCCGAAATGGCTAACCCGCACGGCCGAAGTCCTCGGGCGTGATCGTGTCAAGGAACTCGCGGAACTTCTCGACCTCGTCCTCCTGGTCATCGGGGATGATCACACCGGCCTCGCGCACGACGTCCTCGCTCGCGAAGATGCTCGCACCGGTGCGCAGCGCCAGCGCGATCGAGTCCGACGGCCGGGCGCTCACCTCCACCCCGTTGGAGAACACCAGGTCGGCGAAGAAGATTCCGTCACGCAGCGCGACGATGTTCACCGCCGTCAGCCGCACGCCCAGAGCCTCGATCACGTCCTTGAACAAGTCGTGGGTGAGCGGCCTGGGGGGCGGCTCCTCCGCCTGAGCCAGCGCGATGGCCGTGGCCTCGGTCATCCCAATCCAGATCGGCAGGTATCGCTCGCCCTTGGCCTCCTTGAGCAGGACTATGGGCTGGTTGGAGGGCATCTCGACGCGGACCCCCACGACCTCCATCTGCAACACAGGCTGCTCCGTCTCATCGGGTCGCCGCCCCGCTCCGGGCCCGTTCCCTCGCGGCTCTCGGCTCGCGGCGTGACCATCGCCGCAAAATTCAACGTAACATCCCCGCACCCCGAAATGTCCGGGCGGCTCCGTCAGCGGCCCAGAATGCCGCGCAGGCCGGTGCGGACCAGGGCGGTGTGCAGGTCCTGCAGCAGACCGGACAGCTCTCGCGCGGTCTCCTCGGCGCGGCCGGCGGCGCCCGGCGCGCGGCGCCGCAGCAGCGGGGCCACGGCCTGCTCGACCAGCCCCGCCTCCCGCTCGGCGGCGGCCTTGAGCACCCGCAGGTGGCGCGGATGCAGGCCGAACCTCGCCAGCGCGCCCGAGGCGCGGGCGACGGTCAGAGCCTCGGCGTCGTACCACCGGGCCACCCGGGTGAGCAGGCCGAAATCCTCCAGCTCGGCGAGGGTCTCCTCCTCCAGCCCGGCGGCGGCCAGCAGTTCGGCGCGGCTGAGCCGCACCTCGGCCACCGGCGCCTCCCCGCCCACGGCGCGCGGGCGGTTGGCGCCGTCGGGACCGGCGGTGTCCAGGTGGTCCTTGATCACGCGCAGCGGCAGGTAGCGGTCGCGCTGGGCGGTGAGGATGTAGCGCAGGCGCTCGACGTCCGCGTGGGTGAACTTGCGGTACCCCGAGGGGGAGCGCTGGGGCTCGATGAGCCCCTCGCCCTCCAGAAAGCGGATCTTGGAGACGGTGACGTCGGGGAAGTCGGCCCGCAGGACCTCGAGGACCTCCCCGATGCTCATGAACGCCCTCGCCGCCTGCGCGCCCATCACCGCACCTCCTCACCCACGCGTGAGGAACACCAGCCGGAACTTGCCGATCTGGACCTCGTCGCCGCCCGACAGCGGCAGCTCCTCGATGCGCTCGCGGTTGACGTAGGTGCCGTTGAGGCTGCCGACGTCCCGGGCGGTGAAGTAGGCGCCCCGCCGGTAGAACTCGGCGTGCCTTCGCGAGACGGTGACGTCGTCCAGGAAGATGTCGCTCTCGGGATGACGGCCCGCCGTGGTGAGATCGCTGTCGAGCAGGAAGCGGCTCCCGGCGTTCGGCCCGCGCATCACCACCAGCAGGGCCGTACCGGGCGGCAGTTGCTCGACCGCCGCCCGATCGGGGATGAGCGTCTGGCCCGTCGCCTCGCCGTCCATCGCCTCGATCCCGCTCAGGGAGATCGTGGAGGTGGTGTCCCCCGGCGTGTTCTCGACGCGGCTCAACGGCGACCCGCACCGTGAGCAGAAACGGGCGTCCTCAGGGTTGGCATTCCCGCACTGAGTGCAGTAGACGCTCGGCATCGATCGGCTCGGCCTCCTACCGCGAAGTCGCGGCGACGGTGCTCTGGGCGGCGTGCCTCGGATCTTCGCTTCTCATGGTTGCTCAGACTGCGAATGCCGCAACTTACGCTGATGAGTCGCAAAGGTCAAGATGAGGGCAGGCTCGCGGGTTCGGACATGCTTGTGACGCAGGCTCACTCGGGTCTGGCAGGCGGGGGGCTCGCTCGGATTCACGGCGCTCGCCCCTCGTTCTGCTGTCGACTCGGCTCGCCGCGCCGGTCCAAAGTTACCGTCCAGGCAGCCCTCCGGTCCATGCGCCGCGCCGTTCGAATGTGACCCGAATCGCTGGTTTCGCGGCAGAACGTCGCCCGTGGTCAGGTGCCGACGGCGTGCTCCACGACCCGCGCCCAGCGCTCCAGGAGACTCTGGGCGACGTCCAGGTCCTCCCCCTCGGCCCACAAGTGCGTCACGGCCTCGGTGGGGTCGGGCAGGATGAGGGCCCAGCCGCCGTCCTCCTCCACCACCCGCACGCCGTCGGTGGTGTCCAGGCGGTATCCGTCGGCCGCCTCCACGACCGACCGCATGACCGCCCCCTTGGCCGCCCAGGGCGTCGGCACGGTGCGCTTGAGCATCTTGGCCTGCGGGATGCGGGCGTCGATCTGGCTGAGCGACAGGCGGGTGCGCGCCACCAGGCCGAGCAGGCGCAGGAACGCGGCCAGGCCGTCCACCGTGGGGGCGAACTCCGGGACGATGAACCCGCCCCGCCCGTCGGCCGCGAAGATCAGCTCAGGGTCGGCCGCCGCCGCGGTCAGGGCGTCCAGGGCCGTGGAGGTCCACTCCACCTGGGCGCCATGGAAGCGGCACACCTGCTCGGCCACGCGGGTGGTGGTCACCGGCAGCGCGACCCGCCCGCCGCGCCGCTCGGCGGCGACCAGGTCGAGCACGACGAGCTGGGCGCGCTCCTCGCTGATGAGCTGGCCCATCTCGTCGACCAGCGAGACGCGCTCGCCGACCGGGTCGAAGCGCACGCCGAACGCGGCACGGGAGGAGGCGACCAGCTCGGCCAGGCGCTGCAGGTCCCTGCGCCGCTCGGCCAGCGTCTCGGTCGGCGAGGCGTCGTCCAGGCGGTTGTTCACGGTCAGCACGTCCACGCCGACGCGGCCGAGCAGGCTCGGCAGCACCAGGGAGGAGGTGCCGCCGGCGCAGTCGATGACGACCTTCATCTCGGCGTCCCGCACGCCCGACATGTCCACCCAGCGCAGCAGCTCGCGGGTGTAGTCCTCCACCGCGCGGGCCGGGAAGCTCAGCTCGGCGATCTCGCCGGGAAAGGCGCGCCGGAACTCCTGGCGGGAGAAGACGCGCTCCAGCTTGCGCTGGGCTCCCTGGGACAGGTCGGCGCCGTTCTCGTCCATGAAGATGATGTCGACGCTCTGCGGGTCGCCGGGGGTGGTGCGCAGCGCGATGCCGCCCGAGGCGGTCTCGTTGGAGGTGTGGAAGCGGGCCACCGGCAGCGGCGCGGCCTCCAGGTCCAGCACGTTGATCGCGCTCGCGGTGAGCGCGCTGATCACCGCCCGCTTGAGCGCGCGGGCGGCCCGCGAGGAGTCGCGGGAGGTGATGACCGAGGCGCCCTTCTTCAGGGTGGTGGCGTAGGCGCTGGCCAGCCGCACGCACAGCTCGGGGGTGATCTCGACGTTGACCAGCCCGGAGACGCCGCGCGGCCCGAACAGGCTGCGCTGGCCGCGCGACTCCCAGATGACGCTGGTGTTGACCACCGCGCCGGCCTCGATCGTCTTGAACGGGTAGATCTTGACGCCGGAGGAGACGTAGGCCTCGGCCTCGATGACGCACTCGTCGCCGACGACGGCGTTCTCCTCGATGCGGGCGCCGGTCATCACGTCGGTGTTCTTGCCGATGACGCAGCCGCGCAGGTGGGCGCTCGGCCCGATGTAGACGTTGTCGTGGACGACGGCGCGGTGCAGGAAGGCCCCCTCCTTGACCACGACGTTGTCGCCCAGCACGGTGTACTCGCGCAGCTCGGCGCCGGCCTCGACCTTGGCGTAGCCGCCGATGTACAGCGGGCCCTTCAGGACGGCGTCGGGATCGACCGAGGCGCCCTCGGCCACCCAGACCCCCGGCGAGAGCTCGAAGCCGTCGGCGTCCAGCCGCACCCGTCCCGACAGGGCGTCGGCCTGGGCCTTGAGGTAACTCTCGTGGGTGCCGATGTCCTCCCAGTAGCCGCCGGCGACGTAGCCGTACAGCGGGGCGCCGCGGGCCAGGAGGCTGGGGAACACATCGCCCGACCAGTCGACCGGCACGCCGGGGGCGACCTCGTCGAGCACCTCGGGCTCCATCACGTACACCCCGGTGTTGACGGTGTCGGAGAACACCTGGCCCCAGGTGGGCTTCTCCAGGAAGCGCTGCACCCTGCCGTGCTCGTCGACGATGATGATGCCGAACTCCAGCGGGTTCGGCACCCGCTTGAGGCCGATGGTGACCAGGGCGCCGTTCTCCTCGTGGAACCTGATCATGTCGGTGAGGTCGATGTCGGTCAGCGCGTCGCCCGAGATGACCAGGAAGCGCTCGTCGCGCAGCTTGTCGGCGGCGTTCTTCACGCTGCCGGCGGTGCCGAGGGGGATCTCCTCGGTGGCGTAGTGCAGGCTCATGCCGAGCTCGTCGCCGTCGCCGAAGTAGTTGCGCACCAGGGCCGCCAGGAACTGCACGGTGACGACGGTCTCGGTGAAGCCGTGGCGCCGCAGCAGGCGCAGCACGTGCTCCATGATCGGCCGGTTGACCACGGGGAGCAGCGGTTTGGGCTGGTTGGCGGTCATCGGCCGCAGCCGAGTGCCTTCCCCGCCCGCCATCACGACGGCCTTCACAGATCACCCTCCGGCTGTCTCGTCACGGTGGGCACACGGTCAGGCCCGCGCGGGCACTCGCCGCCGGGACCCGCCGGGGCGCGCCCCACGACCACTCATGCCCGGCTCGCCCCTCCGATGAGCCGTCGCCCCTGAACCACGTACAGCGCCCCCGCCCACCAATACAGACCTGTTCCCCATATGGCAAAGGCCCATCCCATGATCCGGGCCATGTCGGCGTACCAGCCGTCGTGGGAGGCCAGGAACAGCAGCGGGAAGGCGTACAGCAGGCAGGCGGTGGCCGCCTTGCCGAGGAAGTGGACCGGCAGCGCCGGGCCGAAGCCGTGCCTGCGCAGGATGGGCACGCCGAGCATGAGCACCACGTCCCTGCCGATGATCAGCGCGGCCAGCCACCAGGGCATCACCTCGCGCAGGGTCAGGCCGATGAGCGTGGCCAGGATGTACAGCCGGTCGGCGACGGGGTCGAGCAGCCGGCCGAGCCTGCTGGTCTGGTTCCACGCGCGGGCGAGCTTGCCGTCCAGCCAGTCGGAGAAGCCGGCCAGCATGAGCAGCACCAGCGCCCAGCCGTCGGCCTTGGGCCCGAGCACCAGCCACAGGAAGACCGGCACGCCGAGCAGCCGCAGCATGCTCAGGATGTTCGGAACCGTCCAGATGCGGTCCTCCGCCGATTTCACCCGTGACTCTCCCCTCGCGAACCTGGTGCCGACCCTACCCGGGCGCGACGGCGAGCGGCGGCGGGGGCGAGCCGTGCCGTCCGGGCGCGGCGCGCCTCGCGGTGGCCGTATCGTGGGGCCGCGGTCCTCCGCGCCGCCCAGGCGGCGAGACGGGCATATTTCCGGCAAAGACGGCATCCTCCTCAAGGCGGAGATGGCATCCTCCAGGGGACCATGAGATCGGCCGGACGGCGGAAGCGAGCGGACCGTTTTGGGGCTTAATGTCAGTGCCATGGCCAACGATGCAGCACTGTTCTTCGGGCAGTTCGTCAAGGCGCCCGGCACCACGGGGGCGGTGGCGCCCAGTTCGCGCCGCCTGGCGCGGGCCGTCTCCGCGCCGGTGCCCGAGCGCGGTGACCCGGTCATCGTCGAGCTCGGCCCGGGGACGGGCGTGTTCACCGAGGAGATCCAGCGGCGGCTGGACGGCCGCGGGCACCATCTGGCCATCGAGATCAACCCCGCGCTCGCCGCTCGGCTGAGTGACCGCCACCCCGGCGCCAAGGTCATCGTGGCCGACGCCGTGACCCTGCCCGGCCTGCTCGCCGAGCACGGCCTGGACCGCGTCGACGCGGTGGTCAGCGGCCTCCCCTGGGCGGCGTTCCCGGCCCGGCTGCAGGACCGGCTGCTCGGCGCGATCACCGAGACGCTCGCCCCCGACGGGGCCTTCACCACCTTCGCCTACGTGCACGCCCGCACGCTGCCGCCCGCGATCCGCTTCCGCCGCCGCCTGCTGGAGGCGTTCGAGGAGGTCGTGCCCAGCCGCACCGTCTGGGGCAACGTGCCGCCGGCCTTCGTCTACCACGCCCGCCGGCCGCGCCGCTGACCCACCGCTCCCCCGGCCGCGCCGTCCGCCCGCTCGCCCGCGCGTGGGCGGCGCGTCCCGCCGATCATCCTGTTCCCGCGGCGCGGCCCCCTCGCCCGCGCACCGAACGGCGTTCTACCATGGGCGGCCGACGGGATAGGAGTGATCAAGGTGGACTTCACGCTTCCGGAGAGCGCCCGCGAGGTCCAGCGGGGCGTCGCCGCGATCTGCGCGCGCTATGACATGGACTACTGGCAGCGCTGCGAGGCGGAGAAGCGGTGGCCCGAGGAGATCTGGGCCGAGCTGGCCAAGGGCGGCTGGCTCGGCCTGGCGGTGCCCGAGGAGTACGGGGGCGGCGGCCAGGGCCTGCTGGAGCTCGCCGTGGCCACCGAGACGCTGTCGGCCTCCGGCTCGGCCGGCGGCTCGGCGTTCACCTACGTGCTGACGCCCGGCTTCGGCGCGCTGACCCTGGCCCGCCACGGGACGGCCGGGCAGAAGGCGGAGCTGCTGCCCAAGCTCGCCACCGGCGAGGCCGAGACCTGCTTCGCGCTCACCGAGCCGGACGCCGGGTCCAACTCCCTGGCCATCTCCACCTTCGCCCGCCGCGACGGCGACGAGTACGTGGTCAACGGGCAGAAGATCTGGATCACCGGGGTCCAGCGGGCGAGCCGGATGCTGCTGGTGACCCGCACCATCCCCGCCGCCGAGGCCAAGCCCCGCACCAACGGCCTGACGGTCTTCCTGGTGGACGTCCCCGAGGCGGTGGCGGCGGGCAGGCTGTCCTACCGCCCGATCCCCAAGATGGGCGCCAACACCACCCCGTCCAACATGGTCTTCATCGACGACCTGCGCCTCCCGGCCACCAGCGTGGTCGGCCAGGTGGACCAGGGCGCCCTGGTGCTGTGGGACATCCTCAACCCCGAGCGCATCCTGCTCGGCGCGAGCGCGCTCGGCGGCGCGGAGGTGGCGCTGCGCGTGGCGGTCTCCTACGCCAAGGAGCGGGAGGTGTTCGGCCGCCCCATCGGCGCCAACCAGGCCATCGCCTTCCCGCTGGCGCAGGTCAAGGCCAAGATCGAGCTGGCCCGGCTGATGCTCTACAAGGCGGCGTGGCTGTTCGACCGGCGGCTGCCGTGCGCCACCGAGGCCAACATCGCCAAGCTGGCCGCCTCGCAGGCCGCGTGGGAGGCGGCCGACCACGCCTTCCAGACCCACGGCGGCATGGCCTACTCGCTGGAGTACCCGGTGGCCCGGCTGCTCGCCGACGCCCGCGTCGGCCGGGTGGCGCCGGTGACCGAGGAGCTTCTGCTCAACTACCTGGCGACGCAGGTCCTCGGCCTGCCCCGCAGCTTCTGACGCCCCACAGGCGCGCTTCCGACGCCCTCCGAGTTCGCTCGCCGACGCCGCGGCGCCCCCACAGGGGCGTCAGGGCATGGCGGCCTCGACCAGGGCGTCCACCAGGCGGTTGTCGTCAGCGCGCTCGGGGTGCCACTGGACGCCCACGCAGAACCGGTGGCCCTGGAGCTCCACCGCCTCGATGATCTGGTCGTCGGCCCAGGCGATGGCCAGCAGCCCGTCCCCGAGCCGCCGCAGAGCCTGGTGGTGCGGCATGGCCACCTCGATGCGGTCGCCCACGGCCTTGCCCACCTTGCTGGACACGCTGACCTGCAGGACGTGCGGCGCCGAGGCGGCGTGCCGCTCGTGGTGCACCGCGTCGGGCAGCCACGGGATGAGCGTGCCGCCCAGCGCGACGTTCAGGATGTGCATGCCGCGGGCCACGCCGAGGACCGGGATGCCGGCCTGGATGGCCGCCCCGGCCAGCGCGATCTCGAACCGGTCGCGCCGCGGCTCGGGCTCCTCCACCCGCTCCTCGCGCTCCTCGCCGTAGGAGGCGGGGTCGACCTCCACTCCGCCGGCCAGGATCAGCCCGGACAGGCCGCGCACGTAGCCGTCTATCGCTCCCAGGCTCAGCGGGGGGATCAGCACCGGGGCGCCTCCGGCCTTGTCCACCGCCTTGGCGTAGGCGGGAGGCGACAGCACCGCCTCGCGCACCCAGGTGCCCCAGCGGGCGGCGTCGAAGTAGGTGGTGATACCGATCAGTGGTCGGGACATGCGGTCTCCAGGGGCTCGCGCAAGGTCGTACCGCTGAGCCGCAGCGGCACCCAGCCCGTTTGCAGTGGCGCACCCATCATGGCGCACAACATTTCGGGTATGTCACGTATCCCGGTATCAGTCACGTCACTTCCGCATCTTCTGTCCCGTTCGCCCCATCAGTATCACGCAGGACCGTCCGGCGGGGGTCATCCTCGCGCCGGCCGGCGACCACCGTCCGGTGGGGACGCCACGGAGCCGCGGAGCGGGACGCACGGGTCTTGACCAGGCTTGTTCGGTCACCAGGAATGGCAGGTAAAAGTGAATGCGACTCCTTTTCATATCTCTTCCCCTATTTCCGGATCGCCGATTACGGGTAATCACTCATCGATTACGAACAGTTCCCTTTCACGTCACCTTGTGGTGAAACGGTTGTGAGGCTCATGTGGGAATGGAAGACTCCATTTCGAGCGATCGGACGCGCCGGGGCCGCCGGACGCTCACGACCCGGACCGTCTGGGAGGTGGAACAACAAGATCGGCTAGAAATCCGGTCATTTAGGGTGGCGTCAAGAAATGTCGTTAAATCCGCGTCTCATCAAGGAAAGCTTCTCCGCCATCGAGCCCGTCATGGGCAGGGCCGTCGCCTACTTCTACGGGCGGCTGTTCGCTGAGAGCCCGCAGCTCCGGTGCATGTTCCCTCCCGCCATGGACCTCCAGCGGGACCGGCTGTTCGCCGCGCTCACCCGCATCGTGTGGAGCCTGGACAGCCCCGACAGCCTGGGGTCCTACCTGGGGCAGCTCGGCCGGGACCACCGCAAGTACGGCGTGCTCGCCGAGCACCACACCGCCGTGGGCAACGCGCTGATGGCGACGATCCGGCGGTTCTGCGGCGACGCCTGGACCACCGAGGTCGAGGCGGCGTGGGTGGCCGCCTACACCACCGCGGCCAACATCATGATCGAGGCGGCGGAGGCCGACGCCGGGGTCTCCCCCGCCTGGTGGCTGGCCGAGGTCGTCGACCACGAGCTGCGCACGCCCGACATCGCCGTGATCACCCTGCGCCCGGGCACGCCGATGACCTTCGTCCCCGGACAGTATGTGGACGTGCAGGTCGCCCGCTGGCCCCGGGTGTGGCGCAGCTACTCCATCGCCAACGCGCCCCGTCCGGACAACACCATCCGGCTGCACGTGCGCGCCGTGCGCGGCGGCTGGGTCAGCACGGCGCTGGTCTCCCACACGCGCATCGGCGACACCGTGCTGCTCGGCCCGCCGGTCGGCACCATGACCCCGCCCCGGCAGGACCCCCCGCGCGACATCCTCTGCGTCGCCGGCGGCACCGGCCTGGCCCCCGTCAAGGCCATCGTCGAGCACGTCATCGCCTCGGGCCTGCGCCCCAACATCCACCTGCTGTACGGGGCGCGCACCGCCGCCGAGCTCTACGACCTGCAGGACCTGATCCGCATGGAGGCCGGCTACCCGTGGCTGCGGATCCTGCCGGTGGTGTCCGGGGACCCCGCCTACGACGGCATCCGCGGGCCGCTGCCCGACGTGGTGCGGCGCTTCCACTCCTGGGCAGACCACGAGGTCTACGTCTGCGGGCCGCCGGCCATGGTCGAGGAGACCGTGCGCCGCCTGCAGCACGACGGCGTGCCCCCGGCGCGCGTCCACCGCGACCCCGGCCCGGCCGAGGGACGGGCTCCTTCGCTCCGCCAACCAGATACGGCAGGAGGATACGGACGAACCGATCGACCAAATCCCGCGGAGCCCGGCGAGCACCCGCACAACGTGGCACGATGATGCCGATCCGCGCGCAGCGGCCGACCACGTCGATCGGGCCACCACGCCGGCCGGGGGACCGGCGATGGGTGCCCGGCACCGCGAAAGGAAGGGGCGATCATGCGGCGCACGCTGCTCGCCGCCGTCACCCGGCGGTCCTGTCCCCCCGGCTCCACGGCCCTCCTCATCGTCCCGGCGGCACCCTGACTCCCATGGCCCGACCGGTCACGCTCGTGACATTCGTGCTGCCGAGCACGCTGTGGCACTGGGGCGGCGGAGCGAGCGAGGTGCGCGTCTTCGCGGTCGCCGGCTCCGGCGAGGAACGGCCGACGCTCGGCGCGGCGCTCACCACCCTGCGCCGCACCCACCCCAAGCTCGAACGGCGGCTGTGCGACGAGTACGGCGGCATCCGCCGCCACATCAGCATGTTCGTCTGCGGCGAGAACGCTCGCCGCCTCGGCGGCCTGTCGTGCGCCTTACCCCCGGGAGCCGAGGTCTACGTCCTGCCCGCCTTATGACCGCGGCCGCGAAGGCGCGCGCGGCCCGGCGGCCGAGGGTCCACGCGGCCGGCGGCCCACGGAATCTCGTGGCAGGCGGCTAAGAGCGCCACGCGGGCCGGCGGCTCAGGGGGCCACGCGGCCGGCGGCGTTGAACGCGGCGTGCGTCAGCGGCATCAGCCCCGCCCAGAAGGCCTCCATCTTCTCGGCCACCATCTCGATCTCGCGCTGCGGGAACGACGGCACGCTCGCACGCTCGTCCTTGGTGCGCAGGGACAGGAAATGCATCAGCGACCGGGCGTTGCAGGTGGCGTACATCGAGGAGTAGAGCCCGACGGGCAGGACGGCCCGGGCGACCTCCCGCGCGACGCCGGCCTCCAGCATCTCGCGGTAGGCGGCGTAGGCGGCGCGATAGGACCGCTCCATGGCCTCGGCCACCAGCTTGTGCTGGTCGTCGTCCCCTTCGACGAACTGATAGCGCCCCGGCTTCCCCTCTTGCACCAACTTCCTCTCCCGTCCAGGAATATAGAAATCTGGCGCAAGCTCCCTATATCTCCCACTTTCCTCGTTATATGACCAGCCGGCCCTGTGGCGGTGGAATTCGCGGAAGACCATGATGGGCGCGTGGACGAAGAAGGTCATCGAGTTGTGCTCGAAGGGGCTGCCGTGGCGGTCGCGCATGAGGTAGTTGATCAGGCCGCGTGAGCGCTCGGCGTCCTGGCCGACCGTCTCGAGGGACTGCTCGCCCGCCGTGGACACCCGGGCCGCCCACACCACGTCGGAGTCGGCGGCGCTGTGCCTGACGAGCTCCACCGTCACCTCGCCGAGAAATCGCACCGGGCCCCGCCTCTCCCCCGTATTCGTGGCCGCCCACATCGTAGTGCAGGGGAAAGCGCAGGTGAGGCCGGTCAGGTGATGTCGCGGCGCAGGGTGGTGACCGAGGCGACGGCCGCGAAGGCCAGGGCGTAGCCCAGCAGCAGAGCGGCGCCGCCCCAGGCCGGCAGGTAATGGCCGCCCAGCGGCGCCGCCACCCCGTAGACGGCCTGCGCGGCGCCGCCGGGCAGCCACTTGCCGACGCTCGGCAGCAGCGCCACCAGCAGGTTCTCCAGTACGTACACCCAGCCGACGCCGACGACGATGGCGGCGACCTGGTTGCGCAGCAGCGAGCCCAGGGCCAGGCCGAGGATGGTGTACAGGGCCATGGCCGCGACCACTCCGGCGCACAGGCGCGCCACGTCGCCGCCGATCAGCGAGAGCGCGCCGCCCTTGATCAGGATCGCCGGGACGCCGGCCGCGAAGGTCAGCACGATGCCCGCCAGGCCGAACATCACGCCCACCACCGCGCAGGCCAGCAGCTTGGCGGCGACCACGCGCGCGCGGCGCGGGGTCACCAGGAAGGTGTGGGTGATCGTCTGGAAGCGGTATTCGCCCGTGATGAGCAGTGTGCCGATCACGAAGGAGAACACCAGGCCGACGCCCGCCTGGCTGAACAGGTTGAGCGCCCCTCGCGGCTCGGTGATGGGAGGGGTGCCCTGCTGTCCGGAGAAGACGCTCAGCACGACCACGCCGATCGCGGTGAAGCCCAGCGACAGGGCGAGCATGCCCCAGACCATGCGGGTGGTGAAGACCTTCTGCAGCTCGGCCCTGACCAGCCTCGTCATGACGTTCCCCCAGGGGTCTCGGTCTGGACGGGGAGCGCGTCCCCGCCGGGCGGAGGGGCGGGGTCGCCGGTGAGGTCGAGGAAGACCTGTTCGAGGTCCGAGCGCTGGCCGACCAGCTCCGACAGCACGACCGCCTCCTCCAGCGCCGCCCGGCCGACCACCTCGGGGGGCACGCCGCGGACCAGCAGCACGCCGCTCTCGGGGGACTCCACCGTGGCGCCGGCCTCCTCCAGGCGGGGGCGCAGCCGTTCGGCCTCCGCCGCAGCCACTCTGACGCCGTGGTCGCCGGAGGTGAGCTCCGACAGCGCGCCCTGTCTGATCATGCGGCCGCGGGCGATGATGACGATGTCGTCGACCGTCTGCTCGACCTCGGCCAGGACGTGGCTGGAGACCAGCACCGCGCATCCCCGGTCGTCGGCGAGGAACCTCAGGAAGCCGCGCAGCCACTGGATGCCGGCCGGGTCCAGGCCGTTGGCCGGCTCGTCGAGGATGAGGATCCTGGGGGCGCCCAGCAGGGCGGTGGCCAGGGCGAGGCGCTGGCGCATGCCGAGGGAGAACCCGCCCACGCGCTTGCCGGCCGCGTCGGCGAGACCCACCTGGTCCAGTGCCTCGCCGGCGCGTGCCGGCGGCAGCCCGGCGGCCGTGCACAGCACCCTGAGATGGTCGCGGGCGGTGCGTCCGGGGTGGAAGTTGGTCGCCTCCAGCACCGCGCCGACCTCGGTGAGCGGCGCGGCCAGGTCGGCGTAGCGGCGGCCGCCGATGAGGGCCTCGCCGGAGTCGGGGGTGACCAGGCCGAGCAGGCAGCGCAGCGTGGTGGTCTTGCCGGCGCCGTTCGGGCCGAGGAATCCGGTGACGGTGCCCTGCTCCACGGTGAAGGAGACGTCGTCGACGGCGCGGACCGCTCCGAACGACTTGGACAGGCTGCGGATCTCTATCGCGGACATCAGGCCCGATTATCGGGCGAGTTGATCGACGCGCATAGCGGTTCGGCCGGATATACGCCACAACGATATGGAACGCCTACAGCCGGTACACCCGGCGGGCGTTGCCCGACCCGATCATGTGGGCCACGCGGGCGGCGTCGGCGGCGCTCCACTCCCCCTCGCGCAGGCGCGCGGCGAGCGCTAGGGCCAGGCCGCGACGGAAGTACAGGGCGCCGAGGTGGCACATCTCGGCGACGCCGCGGCAGTCGGAGCTGAACATGAGCTTGTGGTAGGGCACCAGCTCCAGCAGCTCTCCAATGATCGCCGCCGACCCCGATGCCGTGGAGGTCGGGGCGAGGCCGACGTCCACGTACACATGGGGGTACACGCTGGCCAGGTAGGCGGCCTGCCGGTGGTAGGGGTAGCAGCGCAGCAGGATGACCGGGACGCCGGTCGGCCGCAGCGCGCGGAGGAAGCCGGTCATCAGCGCCGGGTCCGAGCGGTGCGGGCCGATGCCCAGGCTGCTCGGGGGGCCGCCGTAGCCGGTGTGCACCTGGAGGGGCAGCCCCCGTTCGCGGGCGATGTCCACCGCCGTCCAGAGCAGGTGGCGCAGCAGGTCGGGGTCGGTGAGCGGGCCGCCGGGACCGGCCAGGCGGCGGGCCGCGGCGGCGATGACGGCGCCGCGGCTCGGGCGTGAGGGCGCGAAGTCCAGGCCGCAGCGGTGGGCGAGGACCGTCTTCAGCCCGACCGCCCGCGCGGCGCGCGCGGCGAGGCGGTCCTCCAGGGCTTCAAGGTAGCCGACGCAGGTGAGGCCCTCGCGGGCGACGTCCTGCTCGACGCGCTCCAGGCGGACGATCTCGTCGGCGGCCGCTCCGCCGAGGCGTCCCATCTCGGCCGCCGACAGCAGGTCGCCGCCGCCGTGGCCGGGGTCCACGAGGAAGGCCACGACCCCGGCGGCGCGCAGCAGGCGGGTGTTGGCCTCCCGGGCGCCGAGCTCGGCCCGGCGGGCGAGGTAGACGGCCGCCGGGACGTGCGGTTCCAGGTCCAGGACGGGGGCGCACCAGCGGCGGATGGCCGTACCGACCGGGGTGTCGAAGTGGGTGGTGCCGGGGGGCGCCGGGGTGGCCGCCTCGGTGATCAGCAGCTCGAACCGGGCCCGAGTGAGGTCGTCGCGGCGCACGCCGTGACAGTGGTGGTCCACCAGCGGGGCGAGCAGCGCGTCCCGCACGGCGTCCGGCACCCCGGCGGCCGGCGTGCCGGGCTCCCAAGACGCCGGCCGGCCGCCCGCCGCCGGAACAGGGACCGGAGACGCCGCCGGCGCGGGGGCCGGACGCGCCGCCGGTACGGGGAGGGGAAGAGGTGGGAGGACCGGCAGGGTGTCGTTCTGGTCCATCGGCCACCTCGCCCCGCTCGTCGGTCCCCGCGGCGCCGCCGGAATGCGCCGGGCGGGCCGGACGGCTTCCCGCCCAGCCGCCCGGCCCGCGCCGCCTGTGGACTCTACGGCCGGGGCCGGCCACCGGCTCCGGGTTCGTCCCGCCCTTTACCCAACTCCGGCACAGCCGCGACCCGGCGGCGCGGGCCGCGGCTCCGGCGGGGTCACCGCCGGCAGAGCCTCAGCACGTTGGCGATGATGCGGGCCCCGGCGCCGCCCTCGGCGGTGAGGATCGACTCGGGGTGGAACTGGACCCCGAAGCGGCGGTTGAGGGTGTCCTCGACGGCCATGACGGCCCCGTCGGGCGTGAGCGCGGTCACCGTGAACCCCGTGACCCCCGGCTGCTTGGCGTGCAGGGAGTGGTAACGGGCGGCGACGAACTCGGGCGGCAGGCCTTCGAGCAGGGCGCTGTCGCCCACGCGGGCGACGCGGCCGCGCTTGCCGTGCTCGGGCTCCGGCAGCAGCGACAGGCTGCCGCCGGCCTGCTCGACCATGGCCTGCAGGCCCAGGCACACCCCGAAGACGGGCAGGTCGCGGGCGTACAGGGCCTCCACCAGGTCCGTGCAGCCGAAGTCGGACGGCCAGCCGGGGCCGGGCGAGAGCACCACCATGTCGGGCGCGATCTCCTCCAGCATGGCCAGGGGGAAGCCGTGCCGCAGGGTGATCACGTCGGCGCCCTGCTGGCGGAAGTAGTCGGCGAGGGTGTTGACGAAGGAGTCCTCGTGGTCGACCAGCAGGACCTTCATGCCCTGGCCCGCCCGCTCGCGCTCGCGGGCGCGGGGCGGGGCGGCCCGGGGCGCGCCGACGGCGGCGAGGGCCCCGAGCAGGGCGCTGGCCTTGAGCTCGGTCTCGCGCTCCTCGGCGGCCGGGTCGGAGTCGAACAGCAGCGTCGCGCCCGCGCGCACCGTGGCCACGCCGTCGCGGATCTGGGCGGTGCGCAGGGTGAGGCCGGTGTTCATCGACCCGTCGAAGCCGAGGTAGCCGACGGCGCCGCCGTACCAGCGCCGCGCGGTGGCCTCGTGGTCCTCGATGAACTGCATGGCCCAGGTCTTGGGCGCGCCGGTGACGGTGACGGCCCACATGTGGGTGAGGAAGGCGTCCAGGGCGTCGAACTCGGGGCGCAGGCGGCCCTCGATGTGGTCGACGGTGTGGATGAGCCGGGAGTACATCTCGATCTGGCGGCGGCCGATCACCTGGACGGTGCCGGGGACGCAGATGCGGGACTTGTCGTTGCGGTCGACGTCGGTGCACATGGTCAGCTCGGACTCCTCCTTCACCGAGCTGAGCAGGGTGCGGATCGCCTCGGCGTCCTCGACGGGGTTGCTGCCGCGGGCGATCGTCCCGGAGATCGGGCAGGTCTCCACCCGGTCGCCCTGGACGCGGACGTACATCTCGGGGGAGGCGCCGACCAGGTGCTCGCCCTCGCCGAGGTTGAACAGGAACTCGTAGGGGGCGGGGTTGATGAGGCGCAGGCCCCGGTAGAAGGCGGCCGGGTCGGCGCAGGGGGCGTGGAAGACCTGGCCGGGGACCACCTCGAACAGGTCGCCGCGCCGGAACTTCTGCTTGGCGGCCTCGACGACGGCGGCGTACTCGCCGGGTGCGGGGTTCGGGGGCAGGGCCGCGGGGGCGGGCGGCAGCGGCAGCGTCTCGCCGGTGCGCCGCAGGCCGCGGGTGGAGACGCCGTCGACGGTGAACTCGTAGAGGTACTCCCGGCTGGTCTCGCGCTTGCGGTCGATGACCATGACGCGGTCGGGCAGGTGCAGGACCAGGTCGCGCTGGTCGTGGGCGCGCTCGAGCGCCTGCCTGATGGGCTCGAACTGGAAGGCGAGGTCGTAGCCGAAGGCCCCGTACAGCCCGAGGTGCTCGTCGTCGCCGGCGAAGGCGGCGATCACCTCGCGGACCGCGGTGAACACGGTGGGGCGGCGGCTGCGCATCTCCTCGGGCAGGATGTCCTCGGACTCGGCGACCTCCACCTCGACGTGGTCCAGGGTCGGCTCGGTGGTGGTCTTGCCCGCCGCCAGCAGGCAGGAGGTCACGGCGGGCAGCACGACGCGCCCGCGCTCGTTGAGGGCCCGGGCCGAGATGCGGCGGCCGCGGGCGACGATCTCCAGCACCGGGTCGACGTAGGCGAGGTGCCACCGGCTGTACCGGCCGGGGTATTCCATGCCCGAGGACAGCACGCCGCCGCGACGCTCGCCCAGGGAGGAGACGACCTCCTCCAGCACGGACTCGGGCACGTCCGCGGTCGTGACCTCGACCTCGATGCCGCCCGCGGTGGTATATCCGCTCGTGTCCACCTTGCCTCGCCCTTCTCATTGTCAATAGGCCCCGGGCGGGCATGAAATCGGCCGCCTCCCGGGGCGGCCGTGGGTAAAGAATGCGAAAAATCGCGCCGCCTATGAGCGGCGCCACCACCGAGCAGGTGAAATGGTTCGCATGGCTGAATGCTAGCGGCACGCGGGGGCGCACCGCCAGTTGTCGGCGGCATGGGCGCGCCGCCCGTTCACGCGGGCGGGTGACCTGCGTCACAGCGAGTCCCGGCCCATAGCACTAGCATGTTACCAGGGAGTAAAGCGCTGCTTACATCTATCGGGGTAGGTCTCCCTTACATCGAGGAGCGCGCATGGGCAGGAATCCGTACCGGGTGGTCGTCCACAAGGACCTGCGGGTCCCCATGCCCGACGGTGTCCTGCTGCTGGCCGACCGCTACATCCCGATCGGCGTGAGCGCCCCGCCGACCATCCTCATCCGCTCCCCCTACGGCCGGCGCGGCCTGTTCGGCTACGCCTACGGCCGGGCGTTCGCGCGCCAGGGGTTCCAGGTGATCCTGCAGAGCTGCCGGGGCGGGTTCGGGTCCGGCGGTGAGGCGTCCCCGCTGGACGAGCAGGACGACGGCCTGGCCACAGTCGAGTGGATGCGCGCCCAGCCCTGGTACGGCGGCAGCTTCGCGATGCACGGGCCGAGCTACCTCGGGCACGCCCAGTGGGCCATCGCCCCGTACGCGGGCCCCGACCTGAAGGCGATGGCCACCCAGGTGACCGCCTCCCAGTTCCGCGACGCCGCCTACGTGGGGGGCTCGTTCGCGCTGGAGGCCACGCTGAGCTGGAGCACGCTGACCGCGATGATGAACGGCCCGCTCGCCGGCGCCGCGGTGTTCTTCGCCCCGCGCCGCACCCAGCGCGCCGTCCTGTCGGGCCGGCCGCTCGGCGAGCTGGACAGGCTCGCCGCCGGGCGTTCGCTGCCGTTCTTCCAGGAGGTGCTCACCCACCACGCCGACCCCTCGGTCCCGTTCTGGAAGAAGCGCGACTTCTCGGCCACGGTGGGCGAGGTCGACGCGGCGGTGACGATGACCGGAGGCTGGTACGACGTCTTCCTGCCCTGGCAGCTGAAGGACTACGCCGCCATGCGCGCCGCCGGGCGCCAGCCGTACCTGACGATCGGGCCCTGGCACCACGCCGACGTGCGGCACGGGCGCATCGCCAACCTCGACGCGCTGGCGTGGTTCCGCGCCCACCTGCTCGGCGACACCACCGGTCTGCGCGCCAGCCCGGTGCGGGTGTTCGTCACCGGCGCGGGCGAGTGGCGCGACTACCGCGACTGGCCGGTGCCCGGCATGCGGCAGGTGCGCTGGCACCTGCAGCCGGGACGGGCGCTGGCGCCGGCCAACCCGGCGCAGTCCGGCCCCGACCGCTACCGTTACAACCCCGCCCGCCCCACTCCCGTCGTCGGCGGGCCGACGCTGCTCGGCAACTCCGCGCCCCGGGACAACCGGCGCCTGGAGGCGCGCTCGGACGTGCTGGCCTACACCGGCGAGGCGCTCGGCGAGGACACCGACCTGATCGGCCCGGTGACGGCGGAGGTGTACCTGCGCTCCAGCACCGAGCACACCGACCTCGTGGTCCGCGTGTGCGACGTCCATCCGGACGGCACCTCGCTGAACGTCTGCGAGGGTGTACGCCGCCTGGTGCCCGGCACGCCCGCCACCGACGACGAGGGCGTGCGCCGGGTCGAGGTCGAGCTCTGGCCGATCGCGCACCGCTTCAAGCGGGGGCACCGTGTGCGGGTGCAGATCGCCAGCGGCGCCTACCCGCGGCTGGCCCGCAACCTCGGCACCGGCGAGCCGCTGGGCACCGGGCACCGGGCGGTCCCGGCCGACCAGGAGGTCTTCCACGATCCCGCGCACCCGTCGGCGATCGTCCTCCCCCACCTGCCGCCCTGAGACCGCGCCCGGCACCCACGCCCCTCACCCTCTCGGCACCACGCGCCCCCAGCCGATCCCCTCTCGGCGCCACACCCCCGCCCGGCCCCCTCCCCCGGCCCGCGCCATGCCGTGCCCGGCGCCGCGTCATGGCGGCGGTCACCGCCGGCCGGGCCGGAAGCCGGTATACCTGGGCCGAAGCCGGGATATCGGTCACCACCCGGCTTTCCGTCACCCGCCTCGAACCACCGCCGACCGGACCGCCTGACAGGTTGTCACCACTCGGCGCGCCAACAAGTCCGTTCGGCGATTCGTGATCCACGCGACCGCCCGGCGTAATTACGCTTACCGGTCAACCGAATGACTAGCCCCATCAGGCTAGTCACGTCTCTCTTCTCCCTAGGAGAGTGCGTTGACCACGCCACCTAGCGATCAGCGCCCGGTCCGCGGCGATCGCAGCCCGTGGAACTGGCTGCTTCTCGTGCCCATCGTGATACCGCTGATCCCCGCTTTGTACAACGCGGACGAGCCGCGCCTGTTCGGGTTCCCGCTGTTCTACTGGCTGCAGCTGGCCTTCATCATCCTCGGCGTCTCCGCCACGACCATCGTGTACCAGACGGGCAAGAGGAGGGACAGGCGATGAGCGGCCACGTCACCGAGATCGTCGTCTTCGCCGTCCTGTTCCTGGTCGTGAGCGGCATGGGGTTCGTCGCGGCCCGCTGGCGGCGGCCGGACAACCTGGCGAGCCTGGACGAGTGGGGGCTGGGCGGCCGCAAGTTCGGCTCGTGGGTCACCTGGTTCCTGGTGGGCGGCGACCTTTACACCGCCTACACGTTCGTGGCCGTCCCCGCGCTGCTGTTCGGCGCCGGGGCCACCGGCTTCTTCGCCCTGCCGTACACGATCGTGACCTACCCCCTGGTGTTCCTGCTCCTGGTCCGGCTGTGGTCGGTCGCGCACGTGCACGGCATGGTGACCCCGGCCGACTTCGTGCGCGCCCGCTTCGGCTCCCCCACCCTGGCGCTGCTGATCGCGATCACCGGCCTGGTGGCGACGATGCCCTACATCGCGCTGCAACTGGTGGGCATCGAGGCGGTGCTGAAGACGATGGGCGTCACCGGCGACCTGCCGTTGATCATCGCCTTCGCGATCCTGGCCGCCTACACCTACCAGTCGGGACTGCGCGCGCCCGCGCTCATCGCGTTCGTCAAGGACTCGCTGATCTACCTGGTGATCCTGGTGGCCGTCTTCTACATCCCCACCCGGCTCGGCGGCTGGAGCTCGATCTTCGACGCGGCCCAGGCGAAGTTCGCCGCCACCCCGGCGCCCGGCGACGGCACCCTGCTGAACCCCAACAACCAGCTGCAGTACGTCACGCTGGCGCTCGGGTCGGCCATGGCGCTGTTCCTGTACCCGCACAGCGTCACGGGCGTCCTGGCGGCGCGCAACCGCGGCGTGATCAAGCGGAACATGTCCGCGCTGCCGGCCTACAGCCTGCTGCTCGGCCTGATCGCCCTGCTCGGCTACATGGCCATCGCGGCGGGGATCAAGCCGATCACGGCCAACGGCAAGGCCGACGTCAACACGATCGTGCCGCAGCTGTTCGACAAGATGTTCCCCGACTGGTTCGCCGGCGTGACCTACGCCGCCATCGGCATCGGCGCGCTCGTCCCCGCCGCCATCATGTCGATCGCCGCGGCGAACCTGTTCACCCGCAACATCTACAAGGAGTACATCAAGCGGGACGCCACCGACGCCCAGGAGGCGGCGGTCAGCAAGATTGCCTCGCTGGTGGTCAAGGTCGGCGCGGTGCTCGTCATCCTGCTGATCGACCCGCAGTTCTCCATCGACCTGCAGCTCATCGGCGGCGTGATCATCCTGCAGACCCTGCCGTCGGTGGCGCTCGGCCTGTACACCCGGTGGTTCCACCGGGGCGGCCTGATCGCCGGCTGGGTGGCGGGCATGGCCGCCGGAATGCTGATGCTCTACAGCATCTCCAACCCGGCGACCAAGCACGCCCACTTCGGCGGCTCGGCCTACCCGCTGGCGAACCTCGGCCTGGACACCAAGATGACGGTCTACGCGGGCTTCCTGGCCCTGCTGGTCAACGTCCTCGTCGCGGTCGGCGGCACCCTGATCGCCCGCGCCGCCAACCTGGCCGACGGCCCCGACGCCACCAAGCCGTCGGAGTACTACGCCGACGAAGGCGACCCCCGCGTCCACGAGGTGGAACTCACCGGCTCCCACTGACCCCCCAGTCTCCGCGACCGCATGCCCGGCCCCCCACAGAGGCCGGGCATGTCCGCGACCACGACCCGAGCGTGGTGCTCATGGGTGGCGTCGCGTCCTTCGGGCGGACCCGTGACGGCCGAGTTCCTTGGCCGGCTCACCCCTTGTCCGCCCGGTAGGGTGCTTGGGCGGCTCCAGCCAGAAGGGGCGGAAGCATCCCCTGGACTGATCGGTTCCCAGGGTCGATGTGGTGGCGGGGAGCGGTCCGTTCTCCTCCACCCATTGTCGATGGTCATCGTGGAGGGCTGTACGGATGGTGGCGCGTTCACGGTCGAGAAAAGCCTCACTGCTGGCAGTCGTGGTCGCCGGCGTCACCATCTGCGCTGTCGGGTGCACTCCCATGGGCACCGCCTGGTTGTTCTCGGTCGACCCCGGCCGGTCTCGGCTGGTGGTCGTGAACGCGTTGGCCGTCGCCAATCCCGATTACCGCGTGCCGTTCGAGACTCTCGAGCCCGAGGTGGTCGAGACGAACATGACGGGCGTGTCCATCTCGGTAGCGCTCGAGCAGCGATCCGCATGGCCGGAGGGCGCCTCGTTCCGCGCCATGTGGGACTACCGGCTGAAGTTCGGATATCTCGGCAGCGTGACCATGCCCCCGTTGCGGCCGTGGCGGATGACGGGGGCGCTCGAGGCGCTCGCCGTGGACAACATGGATCCTGGCGATCTGGACCTCGTCGAATCCCAGCTCAAGGGCATAGGGCCCCGGACGGTCGTCAGTGCCGTCGTGAAGCTGCGGGAACCGATGACGGAGGAGGCCGCGGCCCGGTACTGGCCGGACGGGTTCGACGTGGTTCTGCTGTCCCCTGGAGAACACGGAGGAAAGCCCATCTCCTGGGATTCTTCATCCTGCGCGGTCAGAGGATTCGACTCATGCGGATTCGGTGCCCCCGGGACGCTGGTGCCGAAGTTCCGGCAGTGGGTCTCGCTTCTCAAGCCAGGTGATCAATCCGTCTTGCGGCGATTCGGGCTGGACCTTGGCGAGCTCCGCTCGCGCGCGAGAGAGGGCATCATCTACGGGTTCGTCGTGAGCGGCTTTCCTGAGGAACTCCGCAAGAGGCTGATCCACCAGCCCGACTTGGAGGCCATCGAGATAGTGGACGCGATCCCGTCCAACTAGAGGCCCGGATTCCGGCGGACCGGGGGGTTCCAAGGGTGTTCAGCTGGAACGGCCGGTGGTCGCCGGGTCGGCGGAGTCGGAGTCGTCCGTGTCCTCGGCCGCCGTGCATGCGCCGGACGGCTCGCGGAAGGTGCTGGTCAGTGTGGCGAGGACGGCGGTGGTGAGGGTGTCGACGACCTGGGAGCGGTCTACCTCGGGGTGTTCGAGCCACCAGTCGCCGGTGGTCTGGACCATGCCGACGAAGGCGTGGCCCAGGATCTGGGCGCGCACCGGGTCGGCGACGGTGCCGTCGGCGGCGATGACCGCGCCGAGCTCCTCGCCCAGGTTGCGGACGATGGCCGCCATGTGGGTGTGGGTGCGGCTGTCCTCGGCGCCGGCGCGGTGGAACAGGAAGCGGTAGAGGTCGAGGTTGGCCGAGATCATGTCCAGGTAGGTCTCGATGGTGGCCCGGGCGCGGACGCGCAGGCCGGCGCCGGCCTTGGCGAACCGCGGCCGCAGCAGCTTGACGACACTGCGCACGTGGCGGTCGGCCAGCGCCTGGTACAGGCCGCTCTTGTCGCCGAAGTGGCGGTAGAGGATCGGCTTGGTGATGCCCGCCTCAGCGGCGATGGCCGCCATCGAGGCGTGCGGGCCTTCACGACGGATCACCCGGTCGGCGGCGTCCAGCAGCGCCCGGCGCCGGTCCGGATCTCGCCCGCCGTTGCCCGCCACGGTCGCCATGCCGGAAAGCATAGGGCCACTTCACCGTCACGTACCGCTGCCGGGGGAACCGTCCGGCGGGCGTCCTGCCGGACGCGCCCGGTCCCCTGTCGCGTACCACAGCGTGATACCTGGCCGATATGGCATGGATCATTCCGATAGTGTGCCGCTCTCTGACCTTGCTGGAGGTGGAAGGTGGCCGAGCCTGGAGCACCGGAGGTGCCGGGCTACGAGGTGGTCGGGGTCCTCGGGCAGGGCGGCTTCGGCGTGGTGTACCGCGCACGGCAGCTGGCCGTGCGCCGCGAGGTGGCCCTCAAGGTCGACAACCGGGTGCTGCTCTCCGAGCGCGACCGGCGCCGGTTCATGCGCGAGGTCAGCTCGGCCGGGGCCCTGTCGGGCCACCCGCACGTCGCCGACGTGTACGACGCCGGGGTGCTCACCGACGGGCGCCCGTACATGGTGCTGGAGCTGTGCCCGGGCGGGTCGCTGGCCGACCGGCTGCGCGCGGAGGGTCCGCTGAGCCCGGCGGAGGTGCGCGACATCGGCATGCGCATCGGCGACGCGCTGGCCGCCGCGCACGCGGCCGGGGTGCTGCACCGCGACGTCAAGCCGGCCAACATCCTGGTCAACGGGTACGGCCTGGTGGCGCTGACCGATTTCGGGCTGGCCGCCGCCGCGCACGCCGACGGCGACATGTCGGTGACGCGCGAGTCGCTCACCCCGGCCTTCGGGCCGCCGGAGGCGTTCGAGCTGGCCGCGCCGAGCCCGGCCGGGGATGTGTACTCGCTGGCGGCCACGCTGTACGCCCTGCTGAGCGGCAGGCCGCCGCGCTTCCCCGAGGGTGGCGTGGTGAACCTCGCGATGATCATGGCGATGCACCGACGGCCGATCCCGGAGATCCCCGGCGTGCCGGCCGAGTTGACCGCCGTACTCCGCGCCGGGATGGCGACCGACCCGCGGCTGCGCATCCCCTCGGCGGCGGCCCTGCGGGACGCCCTTTCGGCGCTCCCCGCGCGGCTCCTGCCGTCCACCGGCTCCCGTGGCGCGGCGCCTACGGGACACGGCACTTCCCTGCCCCACTCGGCCCCGGGCGAACGGCCGTCCCACTCGTACGGTCCGGGCGCCCGTCCGGGCCCGCCCGTACCCGGCGTCCCGGATGGGGGGACAGGCCCCTCCGGCAGGCCGGAGATGACCGGGCCAGGGACGCGCGCGCAGGCCACCGGTCCGGACGGCAGGAGGATGGAGGCGACCGGACCGCGCGGCGGGCCTGACGGGCCCGGCTCTCGTGGACGGGCCGACGCGTCCGGGCCACGCGGCCGGGCAGACGCTTCCGTGGCGCGCGGACGTGACGCGCTGGCGACGATGCCTCCGCCGAAGCAGCACGCGCAGACGGGCCTGTACCTGGCGGTGGCGGGCGTGTTCGCGCTGCTGCTCACCGCCGGGACGGCCATCATGATCTGGGAGGGCCGCGACCCGGGCGCCACGACGCCGTCAGGGCCGAGCGGCGCGGCCGGCACTCCGGCGGCCGCTTCTCCCGCCTCGACCGGCGCGCCGGCGGGCGGCGCGTTCGGGAGGGTGGCGACCACCACCGTCTCCTGCGCGGCGGCGGCCGTCCCGGGCGCGAACGCGGCCTGCGGGCGCGAGGCGGAGTGCTGGGGCGGCATGGTGGTGATCACCGGTGACGTGTCGATCAAGCGCCGGGGCTGCGAGGAGGCGCACACGTGGGAGACCTTCGCCGTCGCCCCGCTGCCACCTGACGGGGTGACCGCCGATCTGTCGGAACTGGAGAAGCACCCGGTGGTGAGGAAGCTGTGCTCGCTGCCGGTGCTGCTGCGATCCAGGTACGGGGCGGCCAGGAACATCGCCGCCGGCAAGTGGATGGTCTCGGCGCTCCCGCCCAGCCCGGAGGCGTTCAAGGAGGGCGTCCGGATCTACCGCTGCGTGGGCGCCCGCCTCGGCGACGAGCGTCCGGGCACCTACTTCCGCCCGCTGAGCTGAGCCCGTGCCCGCGCTCCCCAGCGCGGCCCGCCGCCGGGCACGGACTCGGCTCACCATGCCTGTCGCGGCCGGACTCCGGCCGCGACAGGCACATCGGGCAGGGACATCGCGGGCACGGGCGGCGGCCGGCGGGAGCGCCATCGCGGCGCGGTGTGCGAACCCCGGTCACCGCTTCCCCGACCGCGAAGCCGGTGACGGCCCACGCCACGCCGGTCGCGGGTGAATGCGGGAAATCCATGGAACTCCAGGGAACCACTGGTACGCTCCGGGCGTGAGTGAAAGGCTGGACGATCTCGAGCGGCGCATCGACGCGCTGCGCCGCGAGATCAGGCGGGCCGTGCGCGCCCGCGAGAACGTCCTGGCCAGATCGCTGCGCGCCGAGCTGCGCCGGGCCGAGCAGGCCTGGGACCAGGCCCTGGCCGACGACGAGGCGCCCGGCGGCGACCCGGCCCCCGGCTCGCTGCTGCCCATCCGCGAGCAGGTCCACCAGGCGCTCACCCTGCTCGGCGTGCCCGCCGCGGCCCGGGTGGTCGTCGCCGTGCACACCGCACTGCGCGCCGGCTCGCTCCGCGGCTCCCAGCTCACGAGCCTGCGCCGCGACGAGGAGCGCTCATTCCGGGGCGCGCCGTTCACCCGCCCCTACTACCTGTGCGCCGCGCTCACCGACCGGCTGTCGGCCTCCCGGGGGCTGCTCGCGGTCAGTACCTGGCCGCTCGAGCGGCGGGTGATCGGCCCGCTGAGCCCGCGCGTGGACTTCCTGACCACGGCGATCCGGGTGGCCGAGCACGTCGAGCGGAGCGCCGGTGCCGGCGGGCACGCCCCGCCGGGCGCCCGTCGGCTGCTGGCGCGGCTGGCGCACAACATCCCCGGCGCCGGCGGCGGGCCGCGTACGCGGGGCCTGCCGCCGGTGGACGTCCTGACGCCCGCGGGCCCGTTCGGGGAGGGCTTCGACGGGCCCGACCCGGCGGACGTCGTCCGGGCGGCCCGCGCCGAGCTGGAGGTGCACGCCGCCGCGGACGCCGCCGCGCGCGCCGAGATCGCCGGCCGGGCCCGCGAGCGGCTCGCCGACGCCGAGCGGCTGTTCGGAGGCGCGACGTTGCGGGTGGCCACGGCGTGAGGAAAGAGAGGCGTGAGGTGGATCCACTCGACAGGCTGCGCGGCCCGGTGCCGCCGCGTCCCCACGACGCGCGGGCCATCGCCGCGCTGGCGGCCAACCCCGGGTGCGCGCGCCGCGCCGTGCTGGACGCCGCGGGCATCGACAAGGACGCGACGGCGACCCATCTCGGCTTCCCCGCGCCCTTCGGCCAGTCGCCGTTCGCCATCACCCGGGGCAACGCGTTCGAGGCGCTGGTCAAAGAGAGCGGCTGCGCCGAACTGCTGAGGATGCTGCGCGAGCTGCTCGGTCTGCCCATCGCGCAGGCCGCCTACACCGACCTCGGCGACGTCGGCGGCAACCCCTCCGCGCACCTGCGCCACTCCCACACCCGCGGCCTGCTCGACCGGGCGGCGCGCGACCGCGACGACGCCGGCACCCTGTACGACCACCCGCTGCTGCGGCTGGAGATCGCCGGGCAGAGCGCCTACCTTGAGCCGGACGTGGTGGCCTTCCAGCTCGGCGGCCGGTTCCACATCATCGAGATCAAGTCCTTCGCTGTCGTCGACGGACAGGCCGAGCCGGACAAGGTCGCGGCGGCCGCCCGCCAGGCCGCGGTGTACGTGCTGGCGCTGAGGAACATGCTCCAAGAGCTCGGCCACGACCCCGGCCGGGTGTCGCACGAGGTCGTGCTGGTGTGCCCGGAGAACTTCGCCAACCGGCCGGCCGCGACGCTGGTGGACGTCCGCCGCCAGCTCGCCGTGCTGCGCCGCCAGCTCGCCCGCATGACCCGCGTCGGGAGCATCGTGGACGCGCTGCCGCCCGGGCTGACCTTCGACCTCGCGCGCGACGCCGACGGGGCGCCCACCCGCCCGGTGGCGGAGCTGCGCGAGGCGGTGCGCGGCGTTGGCGCCCGGTACGCGCCCGACTGCCTGTCCACCTGCGACCTGTGCCTGTTCTGCCGGGACGAGGCCGCGGCCGAGGGGTCCACCGACCTGCTCGGGCGGCAGGTGCGCGACGCGCTCGGCGGGGTCGCCACCGTGCCGGAGGCGCTCGGCCTGGCCGACGGCTCGCTCCCACCGGGCGAGGGCCAGGAGGAGATCGCCCGCCTGCTCCGGCTGGCCGACCGCATCTACGCGGAGGTCTCGTGAGCATCCCCGCTCCCAAGGGCGGCTCGGTGACCGGCCGGGCGGAGACCCGGTGAGCACACTGGCGGCCCTGGCACGGCTGCGGGCGCTGCGCGACGGGACGGCGCAGCGGCTGGCCACCGTGCGCCACGTCCACCTGTCCGAGCGTCCCATGGTGCTCATCCCACTGCGGCTGGCGGGCGAGGCGGCGGCGCCGCTGGCCGTGATGGCCGGCACCGACCCCGCCCACCCGCGGCTGCTGGTGGTGCCGCAGCCCCGCGACCGCGACCTGCGGTTCGCCTTCGCCGCCGAGCTGGCCGAACTCCTGCTCCCCTACATCGAGAGCCTGCAGAAGGACACCGAGACGGTGGAGCGGCGCGGCGCCGAGCCCTACGAGCGGTGCGTCGACGCCCCGCAGCTCATCGTCCCCAACCGGGGCGCGGCGGCGTTCGTGCAGTTGCTCGGCCGCTCGACCCGCTTCCGCCGCGCCGAGGGGCCCTACGCCGTCCACGCGTCGGTGCCGCTGCTCGGACGGTGGCTCACCTTCCTGGCCCAGCGCGGCCGCCACCCCGGCTCGTCGCTGATGCCGGCGGCCACCGAGGCGCTGTCGCTGCACTGGGCGACCGGGCAGAGCGCCTTGGAGGACGCCAACCTCGCCTCGCTGATCGGCTGGATCGACCCGCCGCCCGGCATGACCGGCGCGGCCGCCGCCAGGCAGGCGGAGGACCCGCTGATCTGGCCGCCCGCGGGCCCCGCCAGCGACCCCGGCTTCGACGCCGAGGTGCTCGCCCCGGCCATCCGCGCCTACGAGGAGACCCGCACCGAGCACGCCGAGGCCCGGGTGCGCGAGGCGGTGCGCTCCCAGCTCGAGCCGACCTGGCGGCTGATGTGGCGGGCCGTCGGCCTGCTCGCGGCGCTGCCCGCAGGGCCGGGCTGCGCGGGCCGCTGGGAGGCCGACCGGGCGGCGTTCACCTCCTTCGCCGCCCAGCTCGCCGAGGGCGCCCCGCCGCAGCCCAGACGCGACGGGGCCGTCGGCGCCGCCTCGCGGCTGGCCCGCATGGAGCGGGCCCAGGCCTCCTACGACGCCCAGCGCGCCTACGACGACCCGCTGGTCATGGCGGGGTACCGGCTGACCGGCGAGGCCTTCACCGGCACGGTCGCCCACGCCGACCCTGAGCGCACCGAGGGCGAGGGGCGGGGGCGCAAGCTCCGGCCGCTGGTCACCGTGCGCACCACCGACCCGGTGCGCCTGGCCCCCGGCACGCGGCTCGGCACGCCCGAGCGGCGCGGCCAGCAGGCCGAGCTGGTCGCGATCGACGGCGAGCACGTCACGCTGAAGATCGTCAAGGGAATGGGGCGGGGCATGGCCGCGACGCCCGGCGCGGTGCCCGGCGTCGGCGAACGGGTGTGCTACGCCGCCCTCCTGGACGACTTCCAGCCGCCCGCCGCCCTGCCCCCGCCCGAGGAGACCCCGTGGACGCACGGCGGTCCCCCGCCCGAGTACGAGCCGCCCTCCGATGAGGAACCCGACGAGGAATGGTCATGAGCACGGCGAAGCCGCCCGCGCAGGAGGCCGCGCAGGTCGTGGACGCGGTCCTGGCCGACCTGCCCCGGCACCGCGGCGTGGTCGTCGACTCCCCGCCCGGCGCCGGCAAGTCCACCCTGGTGGTGCGCGCGGCGGGCCACCTGGCCGCCACCGGCGACCCCCTGATGATCGTCGCGCAGACCAACGAGCAGGTGGACGACCTGATCGTCCGGCTGGCCGAGGAGCACCCGGGCCTGTCCGTCGGCAGATTGTCCGCCGCCGACTACGCCGTGCCGCGGCGCGTCGAGGGCAAGGCGGCCATCGGCACCAAACTGCCCGACCTCGGCGACCCGGCCGTCGTGGTCGCCACGGCGGACAAGTGGGCCTGGGCGGGCGGGCGCACCTGGCCGTGGGCGATCGTGGACGAGGCCTACCAGATGCGCTCGGACAAGCTGCTGCGCGTCGCCGGGCTGTTCGAGCGGGCGCTGTTCGTCGGCGACCCCGGCCAGCTCGACCCGTTCTCGGTCGTGGACGGCGAGCGCTGGGCCGGGCTGTCCTGGGACCCGTTGCAGAGCGCGGTGGCGGTGCTGCTGCGGCACAACCCGGACCTGCCGGTGCACCGGCTGCCGGTGTCCTGGCGGCTGCCCGCCTCGGCGGCGCCGGTGGTGTCGGAGGCGTTCTACCCGTTCACCGGATTCCGGGCGGGCACCGCGCCCGGCGAACGGCGGCTGGCGTACACCGCCGACGGCATGCGCACCGCCTACGACCACGCTCTGGAGGAGGCGGCGCGGTCGGGGTGGGCGCTGTACGAGCTGCCGAGCCGGCACACGGTGCGCACCGACGCCGAGGCCGTCCAGGCGGTGGCCGTGCTGGCCACCCGGCTGCTGCAACGCGCGCCGGTCGCCTTCTCCGAGCGCGGCGAGCGACCGGTGACCGCCGACCGGGTCGCCGTCGGCGCCGCGCACCGCGACCAGGTGGCGGCGATCCAGGCGGCGGGCCTGCCCGAGGGCGTCACCGTGGACACCGCCAACCGGCTGCAGGGCCGCGAGTACGACGTCACGATCATCCTGCACCCGTTGTCGGGACGCAGGGACGCCACCGCCTTCCATCTGGAGTCCGGACGGCTGTGCGTGCTGACCTCGCGGCACCGGCACGCGTGCGTCGTCGTGGCCCGCGCGGGCATCCCCGAACTGCTGGACGCCCATCCCTCCGCCGAGACGGTGCAGCTCAACGTGCCGGTGAAGTTCCCCGACGGCTGGGAGGCCAACCAGGCCGTGCTCGCCCACCTGTCGAAGCACCGGGTGGAGGCGGCCCCGCTCCGCTGACGGACCTGCGTGGGCGGGCGGACCTGCGTGGGCGGGCGGACCTGCGTGGGCGGGCGGCGCGCTGGTGCCCGCCGCCGCCGGCGCGAACGCGAGGTCCGGAAGCCGCTCGCATGACAGGGCCGATCGCCGCCGGTCCTCGCACGGGCGTTCGAACTACCTTCGTGGGCGTCACACCGACGAAGGGAATCTCATCGTGGATCTGCAGCTTTCCGGCAAGGTCGCCGTCGTCACCGGCGCCTCCAAGGGGATCGGCCTGGCGGTCGTCCGCGTCCTGCTGGAGGAGGGGGCGCGCGTCGTTGCCACCTCCCGCAAGAGCGGCCCGGAGCTGGAGGAGCTGGCCGGGCCCCGCCTCGCGCACGTCGCGGCCGACCTGATGGACCCCGGCGCCCCCGCGCAGGTGGTCGCCCATGCCGTCGAGCGGTTCGGCGGCCTGGACATCCTGGTCAACAACGCCGGCGGCCCGCCCCCCGGCGCCCGCCTGCCGCGCTTCTCCTTCGAGGGGCCGACCGACGCCGACTGGCGGGAGATGTTCGAGTTCAACCTGTTCGCGGCGGTCAGGGCCATCCGGGCGGCGATCCCGCATCTGGTCGCCCGGGGCGGCGGCGCGATCGTCACCGTCTCCTCCGGCGGCGCCCGCCAGCCGGCGCCGATGAACGTGGACTACAACGCGGCCAAGGCGGGGCTCAACACGCTGACCAAGGCGTTGTCGGAGGAGTACGGCCCGCGGGGCGTCCGGGTGAACACCGTCTCCCCCGGGCCGGTGCGCACCGCCTGGTGGACCGAGGAGGGCGGCGCGGCCGACATCATCGCCGCGCAGGCCGGCACCGACCGCGACACCGTGATGGACACCGTCGCGCCGCAGATGATGAAGCTGGTCACCGGCCGGCTCGTCGAGCCGCGGGAGGTCGCCGACATGGTGGCGCTGCTGGCCTCCCCGCGCTCGGCGAGCACCACCGGCGCCGACTTCGCGGTGGACGGCGGCTTCCTCAAGGAGCTGTGACCTCCCCGCCGTCCCGGCGGGCGGCCGACGCGGGCCGCCGACGCGGGCCGCCGGCACACGCGGCGGGCACACGCGGCGGGCCAGGGCGGTGGGAGACGCGGCCGGCGTCCGTCGCGGGCGCCGGCCGTTCGCGGCCGCGGGGGCGGTCAGGAGCCCCAGATCTCCTCGGCGGTCTCGACGATCAGGCGGAGCTTGGCGAACTGCTCCTCCCGGGTCAGGGAGTTGCCCTCCACCGTCGAGGAGAACCCGCACTGCGGCGACAGGCAGAGCTGGTCGGCGTCGATGTACTTGGCCGCCTCCTCGACCCGCCGCTTCAGGTCGTCCTTGGACTCAAGCGCGCCGCGCTTGGTGGTGACCAGGCCGAGGACCACCGCCTTGCCCTTGGGCACGAACCGCAGCGGCTCGAACCCGCCCGAGCGCTCGTCGTCGAACTCCAGGAAGAAGCCGTCCACGGCCAGCTCGCCGAACAGGGCTTCGGCCACGAAGTCGTAGCCGCCCGAGGCCACCCACGAGGAGCGGAAGTTGCCGCGGCACATGTGCGTGGTGACCGACAGCCCTTCGGGCTTGCCGGCGAGGGCGTCGTTGATCTGCTTGATGTACCGCAGGTGCAGGTGCTCGGCGTCGTCCCCGCGCTCGGCGATCTCGGCGCGCTGCGAGGGGTCGTTGAGGTAGGCGAGGCTGGTGTCGTCGAACTGCAGGTAGGTGCAGCCGAGCGCGGCCAGCCGGCGGACCTCCTCGGCGTAGGCGGCGCTGAGGTCGCTCCAGAACGCCTCCATGTCGCCGTACACCGCCGGGTCGACGGAGGCGCGCCCGCCGCGGTAGTGGACCATGTTGGGCGAGGGGATGGTCAGCTTGGGGGTGGCCGTGGTCGCCTGCTCGCGCAGGAACGCGAAGTCGTCGCCGAAGATCGTCTCGTCCAGGCGCACCCGGTCGTGGACGCGCAGCGCGGCGGGGGCGAACTCGATGACTCCCTGCTCGTTGCGGAACTGCACGTTGATGCGCTCGTCGGCGGCCTGGCCGATGCCGCCGAGCCGGTAGATGAAGTCCATGTGCCAGGACGCCCGGCGGAACTCGCCGTCGGTCGCCGAGCGCAGGCCCACCTCCTCCTGGGCCCGCACCACCTCGCGGATCGCCTCGTCCTCGACCTCTCTGAGCCGCTCGGCGGGGATGGCGCCGGTGGCGAAGGCCTCGCGCGCCTCCAGCAGGGCGGCGGGACGGAGCAGGCTGCCGACATGGTCGGCGCGGAATGGGGGTCTTGTCCGCATGGCGATCCTCCAGATGATCTAGCGCGACTACCGTCCTATCAGCTTTTGAGCGGTTTCGCCGTAGCGACGGAGCGGATAAAGCCATGCGTCGCGCGCGTAGGCCACTCCGTGCGGCACCCATCCCGGCCGGGGCATCCCGAACGGCCACGACAGCCGCTGCCCGCCCTCCCTCACCGTCTTGCCTGCTCCGGCGTCCGGCGTCGTCCCCCCTCCCCCGGCGCCGCGCCCGGGGACGCCGGGCACCGGACCGCGGGCGGGCGGCTCAGGAGCCTCGGACGGCCTCGGAGCCTCGGACGGCTCAGGAGTCCCGGAGGGCCGGGGAGCCTTGGACGGCTCAGAGACCTTCGACGGCCTGGGAGCGGCGTCGGACGGCGTGGGAGCCTCGGAGGGCGCAGGGATCTCGGAGGGCCGGGGAGCCTTGGACGGCTCGGGGGTCTCGGACGGCTCGGGGGCGGCGGCCGGGGTGCGGGGGACCGGGCGGCCGTCGGCGCCGAGCTCGGGCTCGGGGCTGGTGGTCGAGGCCAGCAGCGCCAGCGAGATCAGCCCCATCACGGCGATCAGCACCAGAGCGAGTCCCATCAGCGCCAGGACGACCAGCAGCGTGTAGACCGCTCCGATGAGCGCCATCATCGCCGTTCCTCCTTTTGTGCCGCCGCGGTGGACACCGTGCCCGGGACGGACATGGTCACACGTTTCATCACGCAGGTGGACGTATCGATTCTCCCGTGTGCGCGGAGCGATCGCGCACACCGCCGGGCACGGTGACCCCGGCGGCCGTGATCGCGGACCTCAGGCGCCGGGCATGGTGTCCAGGCGGCGCAGGATCACCCCTTCGCGCAGGGCCCACGGGCAGATCTCCACCTCGGGGACCTCGAACAGGTCCATCGTCGCGTCGGCCACGATCGCCCCGGCGAGCAGTTGCGGGGCTCGACCGGCGGAGACGCCCGGCAGGCCGGACCGCTGGGCGTTGTCCATCGTGGCCAGGCGCCCGGTCCAGTGGGAGAGGTCATCCTGGCGCAGCACCCGCTTCACATAGGACCCCTCGCTGGAGGGGGCGGCGCCGGCGATGCGCGCGAGCTGCTTGAAGGTCTTGGACGTGGCGACCGCGTGGTCGGCGTGCCCGTACTTCACCACATCGCCCACCACCCTGCCGATCTGCGCGCGCACCTGCCGGCGCATGCCGCGCACCTCCTCGGCGGGGGGCGGGGCGCCGGTGAACCACTGGCGGGTCATCCGCCCGGCGCCCAGCGGGAGCGAGATCGCCACGTCGGGCTCCTCCTCCATGCCGGAGGCGATCTCCAGGGAGCCGCCGCCGATGTCCAGGACCAGCAGCCGCCCGGAGGACCAGCCGAACCAGCGCCGCACCGCCAGGAACGTCAGCCGCGCCTCGTCCTGCCCGGACAGCACCTGCACGTCGATCTCGGTGGCGGCCCGCAGGCGGTCCAGGACCTCCTCGCCGTTGGCGGCCTCCCGCACGGCCGAGGTGGCGAAGGCCATGATGTCCTCCACCCCCTTGTCCTCGGCGATGCGCAGCGAGTCCTCGACGAAGCGGCGCAGCTCGCGCTCGCCCTCGGGGGACAGGACGTCACCGTCGTGCAGGTGCTCGGCCAGCCGCAACTCGACCTTGTGCGAGTAGGCGGGCAGCGGCTGCGCGCCCCTGTGGGCGTCCACCACCAGCAGGTGCACCGTGTTCGAGCCGATGTCGAGAACGCCGAGTCGCATGAGCAGACGCTACTACCCGCGCCCGCCCGGGAGATCCTCCCGGTCCTCCCGGTCCTGCCGGTCCTGCCGAGGCGCCGTCGCTCAGGGGCGGCCGAGCGCGCGCAACTGGCCGGTGGTCAGCGCGGAGACGTTCTGGTCGATGGGGACGTCGGTGTACTGGTGGATCGCCCAGCTCTTCCAGTCGGCGGGCGGGGTGACGTCGCCCTTGGCCCTGCCGTAGTAGGCCACCCACAAGGGGTACTCGGCCAGGCCGTGGCCGTAGGTGTCGGCGAAGTTCCAGCCGCTGTAGAACAGCGGGGTGACGCCGGTCTCGTCCTTCACGTGGGCCAGCCAGGTCTTGGCCCAGGCGTTGACCTGCGCGACCGACCGGCCGTCGCTGGTCTCCAGGTCCAGCACGAGCAGGTCGCCGGTCTCGGCGGGCTGGGCGTCCACCACCGACAGGAAGTGGTCGGCCTCGGCGATGGGGTCGTTGCCGGGGTGACCGTAGTGGTAGGCGCCGCGCACGATGCCCTTCTTGCCGAGTTCGGCCCAGTGGCGGGCGAACGCGGAGTCGCGGAAGGTCAGGCCCTCGGTGGCCTTGATGATGCCGAACTGCGCCTGGCTGGCGTTCCAGTCGTGGTCGGACTCGTAGGCGGACACGTCCTGGCCGTAGGGGCGCTCCGAGGAGGCGCTGCTGGGGGCGGCGTCCGCCGGACCGGTCACCACGACGGCCGCCACGATGGCGAGCACGGCCACGATCACCCCCGCCATGGCGGAGTAGAGGCGCGCGCCGGACAGGTCCAGCCGGTTCTTGAGGTGGGAGAAGATCGAGGAAAGCCGGTCGATGGGCATGAAGGGCTCGCTCCTTGCTTCCACGCGCCTACCGGGTCGGCTGATGGGTTCGGGCGGAAGTGCCCTGTGGGTCCGTCCCTTCGAGGGCCGGTGTTCCGATTCACTCCGCGAAGGGGGTCCCCGGTTCCGCGAGGTGTGGATGAGGCGGGCGTGTCCCCGCGGCGGGACGCCGTCCCGCCGGGTACGCGCGATGTGGGCAACGGACGGCAACGGGCACGACGGCGTGGGACCATCGGCACGCATACCGCTGTCCAACAAGGTACATACCACATCAAAAGAGCACAAATGCGACAAAGTACGCACCACCGGCGTCACACGGGCGGACACGCACGGCTTCCCCCGACGTGATCACCCCCAGGAAGCGCATCCGGCCAGAACGACCCGGTCAGGCGTCCCGGTCCCGGCGGGCCAAGGGCGCACCCGGGGATCCGGTCAGCGGCGGGGCGGGGGCTGCGAGGAGCGGGATGACTCGGCGTGCCGCCAGCGCCGTCCGAGCTCCTCGCCGGTCGGCGCGGAGGCGGGCAGCGGGGTGGCCGGCGCGCCGGCGCGCAGCCCGTCCAGCAGCAGGGTCAGATAGCGGTGGCGCAGCACGGCGGTGCGATCGGCGTCGCCGGCACGGACCGCCGTGATCTGGTCGAAGATCATCGGAATGTCCTCGGCGACCACGTCCGGCCGTAGCGCGCCGGCGGCCTGGGCCCGGTCCACGACGCGCCCGGCGAGCGAGCCGGCGTGCGCGGCCAGCTCGTGCATCTCCCGCGTGGGGGTGAACGTGCCGGCCAGGTGCACGGTCAGCGAGTGCACGTCGGAGTCGACGACCTCGCGCAGGAACGTGGTGAAGGCCTCCCACGCGTCGCCGTCCCGCGCCAGCGCGGACTCGGCGATCGCCGTGAACCGGCGCAGGCCGTCCTCGCAGAGGGTGCGCAGCAGCTCCTCCTTGCCGGCGTAGCGCCGGTACAGGGCGCCGACGCCGACGCCCGCCTCGTGCGCCACCGCCGAGATCGGCGCTTTGGGGTCGGCGACGAACACCGCTCGCGCGGCGTCGAGGATCGTGCGGTCGTTGCGTGCGGCCTCGGCCTTGCGTCCCCTCATGCCTGCTGTCGTGGGCTCCATGCGCCCATTCTAGCTTGAACGGAAGGCTCCGTTCCGATATAGTTTGAACAGAACGATCCGTTCCGCTCTAACTCGGAGGTTTCGCATGACCACCACGTCCTGGTCGCTGCTGGAGCAGGCCCACAACGCGCTGCGCACGACCACCGCCGGGGTCACCGAGGCCGACTGGGCCGCCAAGACCCCGTGCGAGCAGTGGAACGTGGCGCAGGTGCTGCGGCACGCCGCCGGCGACCAGCGCGCCTACGCCGCCGCGATCACCGGTGCCGGCGGTCCGGAGGAGAACCCGTTCGACCCGGCGGCGCAGGCCCCCGGCGACCCGAAGGACCTGCTCGAAAGCGCCCTGGAGGTCGCGGCACGGGGCTTCGCCACCGTGGCGCCCGGCGCGGAGGCCGTACCGACGCCGCTGCCGCAGGGCGCGCTGCCCGCCGAGGTCGCCGTCGGCGCCGCCGCGCTGGACGCCGCCGTGCACGCCTGGGACATCGCGGTCGCCACCGGCCGTCCGTCGCCTCTGGACGCCGAGCTGTCCGAGCGCCTGCTGCCGGTGGCCCGCGTCCTCGCCGAGCCGCTGCGCGGCTTCGCCTACGCCCCCGCCCTCGACCCGCACCCGGCCGACGACGCCACCGCCGAGCTGCTGCGCCACCTCGGCCGCGACCCGCAGTGGACCCGCTGACCCGGGAACCCGCCGACGGCGCGGCCTCCTCCCCCCGAGGCAGGCGGCGCCGGCACGGAAAACGTCCCGCCGGTCATTCGACCGGCGGGACGTTCTGCCGCCGTCCACCTCTTCTCTCCGTTATCGAGCGACACCGCCGGTCAACCCGGTGAATACGCGGTGTTCACGGAATGCTCAGCAGTTCGGGATATCTCTGCCGTTATTGTCCTTCGCCTCGTCGTTGCCCCATTTGGCGAGATAATAGGCGGAAACGTAGGCGCCGCGGCCGTTCTTACCGGGGTTCGTCCGGTCGAGGTCGGTGCGCAGCCACCAGTGGTTGAACGCGGACCCGTGCCGGACTTCGGCGCCCCGGACGCGGCAGTAGACGTAGTTGGTGCCCTTGTCGAGCGTGCCCTGCGGGTCGCCGGTGTTCGGCTCGCGGTAGCCCGTCGCGTCGGCGAAGGTGTCGACCCAGACCTTGCCTCCGGGAGCGGGGGTCCCGCCGCCGCCGAACACCCGGGGCCGGCGGGCATGGAACTCGCTGCCCGGCCGCAGGCCGTAGGTGAGGACGCGATGGTCGGTTCCGTAGCCGCCGCGCTGCTCGTAGGCCCAGTAGGACGTGCGCCCGGGGTTCGCCCACTGCTCGAAGATCACGACGTGCCGGTTGTTGTTGTCGCCGATGGCGTCGATGACCAGGTCGCCGGTGAGCAGTTCGGACATCGCGATCGGGCTGCTCGCGCCCGGCGAGGCGAGGGCCACGGTGTTCAGGCCCGGAGCGCTCAGCCCGAGCGCCATCGAGGCGTAGCCGGAGCAGTCGGTGCGGTAGCCGTTGTGGTACTTGCCCTGGCTGTACGGCACCCGCTGCGGGGTGCCCGGGTTCCAGGTCTTGGCCCGGTCGATGACGCTCTGCCGGGTCACGTCCGCCGGACGGGCGTGGGCGGCGCGAGAGGGAGCTGCGGCGGACTGGGCGAAGGCGCCGGCCACGGCGAGCGGCGTGGGCGAGGCGACGGCGACACCAAGGACAGCGAATTTGATGAATATCTGCTTACTGGACATACCACCCCTTGTAAATCCGTGTTGTCGGCCGCCAAGACTAATGGCGGCGACACATGGTTCGCAGGGGTGAATTCCAGGATCCACGCCGGCCGGTGGAGCGTTTTCCTCCGGAAAGGAAGCGGGCACCGTCGCAGGCACAAGAAATCACGCCGCGCCGACCGGTCGCGAGTCGGCGTGGACGTGGCGGCGCGCGCATCCGGGAAAGCTCCGTGCCTTTCCCGCCATTCCCCGCACGGGACGCCGGCCGGAAGGAAGGCGCGGGGCTTGCCCGGCCCCGGCACGGGTAGGGGCCTCGGCGTGCCTGAAGGTCCGAGTTCTTTCCGCAGCAGAATCCCGGTCGCCGCCCTCGCCCTGTGCGGGTGCGCCATCTCGGTCTATCTGGCGTTGTTCCAGTACGGAGTGGTGCACTCCGTATGGGACCCCATCTTCGGGGACGGCTCCCGCAAGGTGCTCACCTCCGCCGTCTCCCGCGTGCTCCCGGTGTCGGACGCGACCCTCGGCGCTGCCGCCTATCTGGTGGAGGCGGTCCTGGAACTGTCGGGCGGACGGCGGCGCTGGCACGACCGGCCCTGGATCGTGGTGCTGCTCGGCCTGACGGCCGCCGTGCTGGCCCTGACCGGCGTCGGCCTGGTGATCGCCCAGCCCATCCTCACCGGCACCTTCTGCACGCTCTGCCTCACCTCGGCCGGCATCTCCTGGCTCGTCGCCCTGCTGGTCGCACGCGAGGTCGGAGCGGCCGTGCGGCGGGTGCGGGAACTGCGCGACAGCGGACTCCCCCTACCCGCCGCCCTGCGAGGACACGAGCCGCAGCGCTCCGCCCACTAGCGGCGGGCGGCCCGCCAGGCGAGGGCGGTGACACCGGCGGCCGCCGCCAGGGCCGCGGCCAGGGTCGCGTGGTGCTGGGAGGCCCACACCTGGACGCTGCGGCTCTTGGCCCTGCGGTCGAAGGATCCGTGCGCCCCCTGATCGGTGTTCGGGGGCGCGTCCGCGGGCCGCCAGAGGTTGGGCGGCAACCGGCGGGTCACCGTGGAGGTCTGCTGGGAGGAGTAGCCCTTCCAGGCCAGATAGCGGTCCAGGACGCCGGGGACCACCGCGTTGGCGATCAGCGTCGCCGCCGTCGACCCCCCGACCCAGTACTCCCGGCGGCGCGGGTGGTCGGCGGCGTAGACGATGGCGTCGGCGGGGATCTCCGGCTGGTAGATCGGCGGCACCGGCTGCGGATGGCCGGGCAGCCGCGACAGCACCCAGTCGAACTGCGGGGTGTTGACCGCCGGCATCTGCACCATCGTGACCTTGACCTTGCTCCGGTCGTGCAGCAGTTCGCACCGCAGCGCCTCGTTGAAGCCCTGGATGGCGTGCTTGGCCCCGCAGTACACCGACTGCAGGGGGATGCCCCGGTAGGCGAGCGCCGATCCGACCTGGACGACCACTCCCCTGTTCCTGGGGAGCATCCGCTCAAGGGCGGCCCGGGTGCCGTTCACGAACCCGAGGTAGGTCACCTCGGTCGCCCGGCGGAACTCCTCCGGTGAGACCTGCGTGAACGGGGCGAAGACCGAGGAGAAGGCGACGTTCACCCAGACGTCGATCGGGCCGAGTTCGCTCTCGCACCTGCCGGCCGCCGCCTCGACCTGGTCGTGGTCCGCCATGTCCGTCTCGATGGCCAGCGGCGCCCCTCCGGCCTCGCGCACATCGCGGGCGGCGCCTTCCAGTCCGTCGGCGCCGCGGGCGAGCAACGCGACCGCGTCGCCCCTGGCGGCGAAGCGGCGGGCCGTCGCCCGTCCGATGCCTCCGCTGGCGCCGGTCACCACCACGACGCGTCTTCCGTCTCGTGTCGTCATGCCGAACTTCCGCGTCCGAGTCGTCGGGTCATCCGGGGGTCATGATCAGTCCTGGCACCCCCGGCATGAGTCCCCTACCCCACCAAAGCCGACGAACCACCACAAAAGGTGCAATCTCCAGCACAACTCCTGCCGGGCGGAAGGCAGGCCCTCGTCCGGACGCCCACCCCCGTGCCCTCGCCGAACGTACTGACGGCCGTGACCACGGGGGTCACGGCCGTCAGGCGTCGCGCCGGATCAGTCGAACGCCGCCACGGGCGTCGCCGCCGGGGTCTGGTCGCCGTCCTTGGGACCGGCGCCGGGGGCGGGCGGCCCGCTGCGCAGCGGGATCTCCTTGATCAGGGCCGACAGGACCGGCACCAGCACGGCGAAGAAGATCGCCCAGAAGAAGATGCTGGAGATGGAGGACGCCAGCGAGTCCAGGAACCCCTCGCGCACCTGGGCGGGAAGCCGGGCCAGCGACGCGGGGTCGAGCCGGCCGCCGCCGCTCTCGGCCATCCGCGCCGCCTGCGGGCCGAGCTTCTCGGTCAGGTTGGAGGTGAGCTGGTTGTTGAAGATGGCGCCGAAGAGCGACACACCGAAGGAGCCGCCGATCGAGCGGAAGAAGGTCGAGGCGCTGCTGGCCACGCCCAGGTCCTTCTGCTCGACGCTGTTCTGCGCGATCAGCATCGTGGTCTGCATCAGGCCACCCATGCCGAGGCCGAGCACGGCGATGAACAGGCCGGTCTCCCAGCGGGCGGTGTGGGCGTCCATGAGCGAGAGCAGCCACATGCCGACGACCATGACGGCGCCGCCGGCGATCGGGAAGATCTTGTACTTGCCGGTCTTGGTGATCGCCTGGCCGACGAAGAGCGAGACCACCATCATGGCCGCCATCATCGGCAGGAGCAGCAGGCCGGAGTTGGTCGCCGAGGCGCCCTGGACGGTCTGCTGGAACAGCGGCAGGAAGTTGATCACGCCGAACATCGCGAAGCCGAGCAGGAAGCCGATCAGCGAGATCAGCGTGAAGTTGCGGTCGCGGAACACGTGCAGCGGCATGATCGGCTCGGCGACCCGGCGCTCGACCGGGATGAACAGCGCGAGCGACACCACCGCGATGGCCACCAGGCCGAGGATCTGCCAGGAGCCCCAGTCGTACTCGTTGCCGCCCCAGGTGGTGATCAGCACCAGGGCGGTGATGCCCACCCCGAGCAGGCCCGCGCCCAGCCAGTCGATGCGGTGCTCGGTGCGGTACTTCGGCAGGTGCAACCGGAAGACGAGCAGGATGAACGCGATGGCGCCGATGGGCAGGTTCACGTAGAAGGCCCAGCGCCAGTTGAGGTGGTCGGTGATGAACCCGCCGACCAGCGGGCCGGCGACCATCGCCAGCGACATCATGGCGGCCATGATGCCCTGGTAGCGGCCGCGCTCACGGGGCGGCACCAGGTCGCCGATGATGGCCATGGCGTTGACCATCAGGCCGCCGGCGCCGAGGCCCTGAAGGGCGCGGAAGCCGATGAGCTCCATCATGCCGTCGCCGGTGCCGCCGAACAGGTCGGACCCGGCCATGCCGCACAACGCCGAACCGACCATGAAGATCGCGATCGACGACAAGAAGATGGTCTTGCGGCCGTACAGGTCGCCGATCTTGCCCCAGATAGGGGTGGAAACGGTGGTCCCCAGGACGTACGCGGTGACCACCCATGAGAGATGGGTCAGGCCGCCGAGCTCGCCGACGATGCGCGGCATCGCCGTACCGACGATCATGTTGTCGAGCATCGCCAGGATCATCGCGAGCATCAGCCCCGGCAGGACGACCATGACCTCCCGCCGGCGGCCGGGAACTGCCTCGGCCTCGGTCTCCGTCATTCTTTGCGCCCCCTTGGTGAACGGTTACTTACTTGTCGACCGGCTAGTGACTATACTGCCCAAGGTAGAGTGCCTACTTACCGGCCGTCAAGTTAAATAGGGGACCAGGGAGCGTCTGAAGACATATGAGGCCACACACCGACACGCGGGCCCGCATCCAGGAGATCGCCTTGCAGCTCTTCACCGAGCAGGGCTATGAGGCGACCTCGCTGCGGGAGATCGCCGAGCTGCTCGGGGTGACCAAGGCGGCACTTTACTACCACTTCAAGACCAAGGACGACATAGTGGCGAGCCTTGCCGAGGACCGGCGGGCGGCCATCGAACGCCTGGTCGCCTGGGCCAAGGAGCAGCCCCGGACGATCGAGAGCCGGCGCGAGCTCATCCGGCGCTACGCCGCCGAGGTCTACAGCGGCCATCACCATGCGTTCATGCGGTTCATGGAGCGCAACCAGACGGCGCTGCGCGGCCACCCGAAGTTCGACAAGATGCGCAACCTCATGACCACCCTCAGCGGCGTCCTGTGGGACGAGGGCGCCAAGGTCGACGAGCGGCTGCGGTGCTCCATGGCGATCTTCACGCTGCACGCCGCCTGGTTCGTGCTGAAGGACGAGAAGCTCTCCGACGACGAGCGCAAGGACGCGGCGCTCGGCCTCGCCCTCGAGCTGCTGGAGTCCGCCCAGCCCTCCGCCTCCTGACACGGACGGCTCGGAGCGCCGGGCGTTCTCCCCGCGCGAACGGCTCAGGCCAGGGCGCCGTGCACGAAGACCTCGGCCAGCTCTTCGGCGCGCACCGGTTCGCGGTCACCGCCGCCCAGCCCGGGACGGGCGTACAGCATGCTCAGGTAGATGGCCGCCAGCCGCTCGGGCGGCAGGCGCAGCGAGGCGCGCTCGGGCTCGAACAGCTCGGCCACGGCGGCGATGGTCCGCGCGACGGACGCCTCCCTGCCCGTGGTCCCGGCCGGACGGTCCCGCCCCTCGACGGCGCCCGGCTCATCCCCGCCGCCGGCGGCGCCCGCCCCATCCCCCGCCCCGGCGGCATCCGCCTCACCTCTCCCCCTCCCGGCATCCGGCCCGCCTCGTCCTGTTGCGGCGACGGCCTCGCCTCCACCTCGCCGCCCGTCCCCGGCGGCGTCGCGTCCGGGATCGGGACGGCCGGCCCGGCCGGTGGCGTGCAGGGCTCCGATGACCGCTCCCATGCGGTCGAGGTGCGCCCGCAGGGCTTCGGCGGCCTCGGCCAGGCGGGCGGCGAGCGGCTGGTCGAGCGGCACCTCGGCGATCTCGCGCAGCGCATGGGCGGGATCGAGGGCCTGGAGCACGCAGGCGTCCAGTAACGCGTCCTTGTCGGCGAACACCCGGAAGATGGTCGCCTCCCCGATGGCGGCCGCCCTGGCCACCTGCGCGGTGGTCACGGCGGCTCCGTGCTCGGCGACGAGCGGCAGCGCCGCCTTGACGATCATGTCGCGCCGTTGTTCCGGTGTCATCCCCGGCGCTCTGCGCCGTGTCTCTGTCATGACTCCCAAGCTACGGAGTGAGTACTCACTCCGTCAAAGGGATAACACGAGCGGGCGGCACATCGCACCGGCCAACAAGTGCCGCAAGGCGGGTTAGACCAGGCATTCCTCGGTAAGTGCATGGCAGCTGGGCGATGGAGCAAGGAGGACACGTGGGCGTTTCCGGCGAGGGCCGTGCCGCCGCAGGGCCCCGGCTGAGCACACGTTCCTGGTTCACCATGACGCTGGCGATCATGGCGGTGCTGCTGGCGGTCTCGGCGGTGCTCGGCACCTGGGCGCTGAGCCGCAGCACCTCCACCTTCGACCAGATGACCACGCGGATCTCCCCCGGCCTGCTGTGGGCCGAACGCCTGCGCGGCGCCCTGCTGGACCAGGAGGCCGGCGTCCACGGCTACATCGTCAGCGGGCGGCGGGAGTTCGCCGACGGCTTCGACGAGGGCCAGGTCACCGAGCGGACGGCGGTCGCGGAGCTGCGGCGCTCGCTCGCCGGAAGCCCGCTGCTCGCCGACCTCGACGCCGTCGAGCTGCGGGCCGGCGACTGGCGCGCCGCCTACGCCCGCCCCACCATCGAGACGGTGCGCACCCGAGGGCCGGGCACGACCGACCCCGCACAGGTCGGGAACGGCAAGGCCCTGTTCGACCGCATCAAGGCCGCCATGGACGAGCAGACGGCGAACCTGACGCTGGCGCAGCGGCGGGCCACCGCCGACATCGGCCAGGCGCGCATGTGGCGCAACACGGTACTCACCGGCGTGCTGGTGATGTTCGTCATCACGCTGATCGCGGTGGCGCTCCTGCTCCGGTACGCGGTGCTGGGTCCCCTGGACCGGCTGGGCACGGCCGCGCGGCGGGTCGCGGACGGCGACTTCAGCCACGAGATCGACATCCGGGGGCCGAAGGACCTGACGACGCTGGCCTCCGACGTCGACGCGATGCGGCGGCGCATCTCCGAGGCGCTGGGGGTGTCGCGCGACGCCCAGCGGCTGCTGCAGGAGCAGGCCGACGAGCTGCGCCGCTCCAACTCCGAGCTGGAGCAGTTCGCCTACGTCGCCTCGCACGACCTGCAGGAGCCGGTGCGCAAGGTGACGGCCTTCTGCCAGCTCCTGCAGCGCCGCTACGCCGACAGGCTCGACGAGCGCGCCAATGAGTACATCGCCTTCGCGGTGGACGGCGCCAAGCGCATGCAGTCGCTGATCGCCGAGTTGCTGACCTTCTCCCGGGTGGGACGCGACGACGCCGAACGGGTGCCCGTCCCGCTGGATCGGCCGCTCGACCAGGCGCTGGCCAACCTGGAGTCGCTGACCGAGGACACCGGCGCGGTCGTGGTCAGGTCCGAGCTGCCCGAGGTCGTCGGCGACCCCGCCCTGCTCGCCATGCTGTGGCAGAACCTCATCGGCAACGCGATGAAGTTCCGCTCCCCCGCCCGCCCGCCGCAGATCCAGATCACCGCGGAGCGCGCCGGCGACATGTGGGAGGTGGCGGTGGCCGACAACGGCATCGGCGTGGAGGCACGGTTCGCCGACAAGATCTTCGTGATCTTCCAGCGGCTGCACAACCGCGGGGAGTACGAGGGCACCGGCATCGGGCTGGCCCTCTGCAAGAAGATCGTCGAGTACCACGGCGGGGAGATCCGCCTGGACGTCGAGCGCGGCGAGGGCACCCGCTTCGTCTTCACCCTGCCCGCGGTCCCTGTTCCAGGCGAGATCGCCGCGGCCCTCGGTCCGGTCGGCGTTCCCGGATCACGGTGACCCCGCCGGCCGGGACGGTCGCGGCGCCGGCGTACTCGGCCCCGTCCAGGACGCCGCTGCCCGTCACGCCAGGGACGGTCACCGGCTCGTCGGCGTGGTTGATCAGGAACAGGTGCCCGGCCCGCCGGACGACCTCCAGGGTCTCGGGCAGGTCGCGCGGCCGTTCGACCCCCGCGGCGTCCAGCGCCTCGGCCAGCGCGGGACGCGGGTCGGCGACGCCGGTGGCCAGGTACCAGGCGGCCCCGGCCCCGAGGTCGTGGCGGGTGAAGGCGGGGTGCCCGGCGTCCGGCCCTTCGTCGAACCTCGACAGCACGCGGGCCCCGGCCGGGCGGACGCGCTCGGACCAGACGCGCCCGGTCAGCTCCCACCCTGGTGTCAGGCGGACGGTCTCGTTCTCGCGCAGCGGGTGGAACTCCTCGACCGACAGGCCCAGCACGTCGCGCAGCGCCCCCGGGTACGGCCCGGCGTGGACGGCGTCGTGCTCGTCGACGATGCCGGAGAAGTAGGACACGAACAGGTGGCCGCCCGCCTCGACGTACCGGCGCAGGTTCTTGGCCCCGGCCTCGGTGAGCAGGTAGAGGCTCGGCGCCACCACGAGCCGGTATTCCGACAGGGCAGCGGCCGGGTGGACGAAGTCGACGGTCACGTGTGAGCGCCACAGCGCCTGGTAGTAGGCGTCCACCCGCTCGCGGTAGGCGAGGTCGACCGACGGGCGCCACTCCAGCTCCAGCGCCCACCACGACTGCCAGTCCCACGCGATGGCGACCTCGGCGCGCACCCGCCCGCCGCGCACGCCGCCGAGCCGGGCGAGGTCGGCGCCGAGGCCGACGACGTCGCGCCACACACCCGAGTCGGCGCCGGCCTGCGGGACCATCGCCGAGTGGAACTTCTCGGCGCCGAACCGCGAGGCGCGCCACTGGAAGTACAGCACCGAGTCCGAGCCCCGGGCCACGTGGGCGAGGCTGTTGCGGCGCATCTCCCCGGGCCGCTTGGCGATGTTGCGCGGCTGCCAGCTCACCGCGCCGGTTGAGTGCTCCATCAGCATCCACGGTCCCCCGGCCAGCGACCGGGCGAGGTCGGCGGACATGGCCAGGTCGATGTGGTTGTCGGGCCGCTCGGCCGTCAAGTAGTGGTCGTTGGAGACGACGTCCACCTCACGGGCCCAGGCCCAGTAGTCCATCGACTTGCAGTTGGTGGTCATGAAGTTGGTGGTCACCGGGACCGACGGGGTGAGGCGCCGCAGGATGTCGCGCTGGAGGCGGAAGCAGTCCAGGTGCTCGTCGGAGGTGAAGCGCATGAAGTCCAGCCGCTGGGCCGGGTTGACCACGGTGTGGTTGGCCCGCGGGGCGTCGATCTCCTCCCAGGCGGTGTAGCGCTGGCCCCAGAAGGTGGTGCCCCAGGCGTCGTTGAGCGCGGGCAGGTCCTGGTAGGTCCGCCGAAGCCAGCGGCGGAACGCCTCGACGCTGTTGTCGCAGTAGCACTCGCCGAGCGGGGCGCCGTACTCGTTGTGGACATGCCACAGCGCGAGGGCCGGGTGCCCGGCGTAGTGCTCGGCGAGCGCGGCGGCCAGCCCGGCGGTCGCCTCGCGGTACTCGGGCGAGCTGGGGCAGGCCGACTCCCGGCCGCCCACGCCGATGCGGTGGCCCTCCCGCGTGACCGGCAGGGAGGAGGGGTGCAGGCGGGAGAACCAGGCGGGCGGGGCGGCGGTGGGCGTGCCGAGGCCGACCTTGACGCCGGCGGCGTGCAACCGGTCGACGATCTCGTCCAGCCAGCCGAACTCGTAGGCGCCCGGCGCGGGCTCCATCAGCACCCAGCCGAAGATCCCGACGTTGACCAGGTTCACCCCGGCCTCGCGCATGAGCCGCAGATCCTCGCGGCGGGTCTCCTCCGGCCACTGCTCGGGGTTGTAGTCCCCTCCGTAGGCGATGCCCCGCATCGGTCCCCCTCGATCTCTGTCTGTGAACGTGCACAGTAATCGAAGAGCGGGTCACCCGGAAGCACCGGCCGGACCGAAGTGCTGTTTAACGACCCCGTAACGGCCCTTGACGGAGCCGTATCGGTTTTCTCACTCTGTGAACGTTCACAGACATGTGGGCATCCGAATCTCGGACTTGGAGCTACGCATGGGTACACGACGGCTCTCGGCGGTGGCGGCGGTCGCGCTCGCCGCCGCGCTCACCGCGGGATGCTCCGGAGGGACGGCCGGCGAGGCCGGATCCCCCACCGCGTCGTCCGGCGCAACGGGCCGGCCGGCCCAGCCGGTCAAGCTGACCTACTGGACCTGGGTCCCGAACATGGACAAGATCGTCCAGGCCTGGAACACCGCCCACCCCGACATCCAGGTCACGGTGAGCAAGCAGGCCGGCGGGGACGACGCGGCGGCCAAGTTCCTCACCGCCGCCAAGGCCGGCAACCCGCCGGACCTGGTGCAGGCCGAGTACCAGATGCTGCCCTCCTTCGTGGCCGCCGACGCCGTGGCCGACATCAAGGCCGAGGCCGAACCCGCGAAGGCCGCGTTCGGCGACGGCCTGTGGGGGCTGGTCACCCTGGGCACCGACGCGGTCTACGCCATCCCGCAGGACAGCGGGCCCATGATGCTCTACTACCGCGAGGACCTGTTCGCCAAGTACGGCCTGAAGGTGCCGACCACCTGGGAGGAGTACGCCGAGGCGGCCCGCGCCGTGCACAAGAGGAACCCCAAGGTGCTGCTCGGCACCTTCTCCAGCAAGGACCCGGGCTCGTTCGCGGGACTGGCCCAGCAGGCGGGCGCCCAGTGGTGGTCCATCGCCGGGGAGTCCTGGAAGGTGAACATCGCCGACGAGGCCACCCTCAAGGTCGCCGACTACTGGGGCGGCCTGGTCAAGGAGGGCGTGATCGGCGACAAGCCGTACTTCACCCCCGAGTGGAACAAGGCGCTCAACGACGGCACGCTGCTCACCTGGCCGTCGGCCGTCTGGGGTCCAGGGGTGCTGTCCAGCAACGCCCCCGACGGCAAGGGCAAGTGGGCGATCGCGCCGCTGCCGCAGTGGAGCGCCGGCGAGCGGCACACCGGGTTCTGGGGCGGCTCCTCCACCGCCGTCGCCGAGAAGTCGCCCAGCAAGGCGGCGGCCGTGCGGTTCGCCACCTGGCTCAACACCGACCCGGCGGCCCTGGCATCGCTGGTGGAGCAGGGCGCGGTCTATCCGGCCGCCACCGAGGGGCAGGCGTCCCTGACCAAGGCTCCCGAGTACTTCGGCAACCAGCCCGACTTCTGGAAGACGGCCGCCGCGATCAGCGCCACCGCGCGCGGCTTCACCTTCGGGCCGGACGTCAACGTCACCTACAACGCCTTCAAGGACGCCTTCGACAAGGCCGTCCAGGACGGATCCGCGTTCTCCGGCGCGGTGCGCACGATGCAGGACGCGACCGTCGCCGACATGCGCAAGTCCGGGTTCCAGATCGCCCCATGAGCCCCCGGCGGACGGCAGGCGCCCGCACCCACCGTGCGGGCGCCGCGCCCTACCTGTTCCTGGCCCCGGCGATGGTGCTGTTCGTGCTGTTCATGGCGCTGCCCATCGCCTACACCATCTATCTCAGCCTGCACCGGACCAAGGTCTCGGGGCTCGGGCTCGGCAGGGGCGCCAAGAAGGAGATCTTCGCGGGTCTGGAGAACTACGCCTCCGCGCTGGGCGACGGCGAGCTGTGGGCCGGGTGGGCCCGCGTGCTGGTGTACGGCGCGCTGGTGCTGGTGGTGATGCTCGGGCTGGCGCTGGTCTTCGCGCTCCTGCTCGACTCGCTGCACGTCCGCTTCGCCCGCTTCTCCCGCGTCGCGATCTTCCTGCCGTACGCGGTGCCGGGGGTGGCGGCGTCGCTGCTGTGGGGCTTCCTCTATCTGCCGAGCCTCAGCCCGGTCAACGACGCGCTGTCGGCGCTCGGGGCCGAGGTGAACCTCCTCGGGGCGGGCACCGTCACCTTCTCCATGGCCAATATCGCCGTGTGGGGCGGCGTCGGGTTCAACATGCTGGTGCTGTACACGACGCTGCGGGCCGTGCCGCGCGAGTACTACGAGGCCGCCCGCATCGACGGCGCGAGCGAGACCCAGATCGCCTTGCGGATCAAGCTGCCCATCCTGACCCCCGCCATCATCCTCACCACCGTGTTCTCGGTCATCGCCACCGTCCAGGTGTTCACCGAGCCGATGACGCTGCGCCCGCTGACCAACACCATCAGCACGACCTGGAGCCCGCTCATGAAGGTCTACCGGGACGCCTTCGTCACCGGCGACCTGTACTCGGCCGCGGCCACCGCCGTGGTCATCGCCGCCATCTCGGTGGTGCTCTCGTTCGGGTTCCTGCGCCTGGTGCGCGACCGCGCCTTCAGGGAGGGCTCATGACACCGGCCACCCTCGCCGCGCCCGCCGGGAGGGCCGCCACCGGCCGGCGCCGCGGGCCGCTCGGCGCCGCGCCGACGGCCGTGCTGCTGCTCGGCGCGCTGTACTGCCTGTTCCCGGTCGGTTGGGTGGTGATCGCCGCCACCAAGTCCCCGGCCGAGCTGTTCTCCACCTCGACGCTCGCGCCGGGCACCGGCCTGTTGTCCAACCTGGCCGACCTGGCCGCCTACCGCGACGGGGTGTTCTGGCTGTGGATGCTGAACACCGTCCTGTACGCCGGCGCCGGCGCGCTGCTGTCCACCGCGGTGTCGGCCGTCTCGGGGTACGCGCTGGCGAAGTTCCGCTTCCCCGGCCGCGACCTGGCGTTCAACCTGCTGCTCGGCGGCATCCTGGTGCCCGTGGTCGTGCTGGCCGTCCCGCAGTACCTGCTGCTGTCCAAGGCCGGGCTGGCCGACACCTACTGGTCGGTGCTGCTGCCGCAGATCCTCAGCCCCTACGGCATCTACCTGGCGCGCATATACGCCGCCGCGGCGATCCCGGACGCGCTGCTGGAGGCCGGGCGCATCGACGGCGCCACCGAGGGGCGGCTCGCCCGCGACGTCGCCCTGCCGCTGATGCTGCCCGCGATGGTCACCATCTTCCTGTTCCAGTTCGTCGCCATCTGGAACAACTTCCTGCTGCCGTTCATCATGCTCGGCGACGACCACAGGTTCCCGATGACGGTGGGCCTGTACACGATGCTCGCCGCCGGGGCCAACCAGCCGTCCCTGTACAACCTGATCATCACGGGCACGCTGCTGTCGATCATTCCGCTGGTCGCGTTGTTCCTGACCATGCAGCGGTACTGGCGGACCGACCTGTCCAGCGGCGCCGTGAAAAACTGATGCGCGTGTCCAGAAGACGTCCCACCATCCACGACGTGGCAGCCGCGGCGGGCATCTCGCGCGGCACCGTCTCGCGCGTGCTCAACGGCGACCGGTACGTGAGCACGGCGGCCCGCGCCGCGATCGAGCGAGCCATCGCCGAGACGGGCTACGTGGTCAACCGCAACGCCCGCAGCCTGGTCACGCAGCGCACCGGTTCGGTGGCCCTGGTGCTGTCGGAGCCCCAGGAGAAGCTGTTCGAGGATCCGAACTTCAGCGTCATGCTGCGCACCGCCACCCAGCGGCTCGCGCAGCGGGACGTGTGCGTCGTGCTGATGATCGCCGGGGACGCGGGCGACCGCGAGCGGGTGGTGCGCTACCTGCGCGGCGGGCACGCCGACGGCGTCCTGTTGTTCTCCACGCACGCCGGCGACCCGCTGCTGGACGCGCTGGAGCGCTCCGGGGTGCCCGCCGTGGCCTGCGGCGCCGTCCTCGGCCGTGAGACCGTCATTCCCTATGCGGCCGCCGACGACCGCGAAGGGGCGCGGCAGATGACCCGTTACCTCGCCGGCCAGGGCCGCAGGCGCATCGCCACGATCACCGGGCCGCTCGACACGCCCGGCGGCCTGCGCCGGCTGGAGGGCTTCGCGGACGTCCTCGGCAGGCGGGCGACCAAGAAGCTCATCGCCCACGGCGACTACACCCGCCGCGGCGGCGAGCTGGCGATGGCCGAGCTGCTCGAACGCTCGCCCGCCATCGACGCGGTGTTCGTCGGGTCCGACCTGATGGCGGCCGGGGCGCTCGCCGCGTTGCGCGCCGCCGGGCGGCGGGTCCCCGAGGACGTCGCGGTCGGCGGGTTCGACGACTCGGCCGTCGCCGTGTCCACCCACCCGCCGCTGACCACGATCCGCCAGCCTCTCGAACAAGTGGCGAAGGAGACCGTCCGCCTCCTGCTGGACCTGGTGGACGGCGCCGAGAGCGTCGAACCGGTGATCCTGCCCACCGAGCTGGTGATCCGCGAGTCCGCCTGACAGCCGGGCAGGGCGCCTCGGCGAGGGCCGTCCGCGAGCGAAGGCACGGCGCCGTACGGCCTGCCGGAGCGGCGCCGGGCGGGCCGCCTCGCCGGACGTCGCGCGGGGTCAGGCGGAGGGCAGGGCGCGGACCATGACGCCGATGAACTGGTCGTCCCGGACGAAGCCGAAGTCGCGGGAATCCCAGCTGGTGTCCGGGTTGTCGCCCAGCACGACCAGGGCGCGCGGAGGCACGACGGCCCCGGGCACATCGCGGAGGGCCAGGAAGGCCCGTCTCGGCACGGGGTCGCCGGCCACCGCGACCACCCGTTTGACGAGCAGATGCCAGCCGGGGTCGTATCTTTCCGGCACCTTGTCCGCGTCGGCAGGGTCCAGGCCCGGCGGCAGGCCGTCCACGGCCGGCGGGTTGGGGATCTTGACGACCACGATCTGGCCGGCGTGGACCCGCCTGGTCCTGCGGACGAGCAGCCTGTCGCCGGAGCGCAGAGTGGGTTCCATGCTGGGCCCCTCGACGGTGGCGACCAGGTAGCGCCGGCGGATCCACCACAGCGACATCCCCAGCGCCAGCAGTCCGGACGCCGGAAGCAGGAGCTTGCCGATCTTCACTGCGCCTCCTGGTATCCCGCGGCCTGGAGCCGGAACAGGCGGGCGTAGTGGCCGTCCGCGGCGAGCAGGACCTCGTGCGGTCCCCGTTCGGCGATCCGCCCTTCGTGGAGCACGGCGATGAGGTCGGCGTCCCGCACGGCGCTCAGCCGGTGGGAGATCAGCAGGCTCGTGCGGCCCGCCCGGTGCTCCCGGATGCCGGCGTGGACCTCGTGCTCGGCCTCGGGGTCCAGACCGGAGCTGGGCTCGTCCAGGATCATCAGGTCCCTGCCGTCACGGACCAGGGCTCTGGCCAGCGCGAGGCGTTGCCACTGCCCGCCGGACAGCACCACTCCCGTCTCCGGATCGCCCTTGTCGGCCTCGGAGAAGAAGACGCGGGTGAGCAGCGTGTCGTAGCCGCGCGGCAGGCCCGAGAGCGTCTGGTGCACCCCCGCCCGGACGGCCGCCTCCTCGATCCGGGCCGGGTCGTCCAAGGCGGGCAGGTGGCCGAGCCCGATGTTCTCGGCGGCGGACATGTCGTAGTTCATGTGGTCCTGGAACACGGCGCTGATCCGCTCCCGGAGATCGGCGGGCGGGATGTCCCGCAGATCGACGCCGTCCCACAGGATCCGGCCGCGGGTCGGGTCGTACATCCGCGACAGCAGCCTGATGAGGGTGCTCTTGCCGGCGCCGTTCAGCCCCACGAGGGCGACCGACCGCCCGTGCGGGATCGTCAGGTCGACCCCGCGCAGCACCCAAGGGTGGTCGTCGCTGTAGCGGAACCAGACGTCCCGCAGTTCGATGCCCTGGCGCAGCGCGGGGGCCGTGCCCCGGTCCGCGCTGGGCAGGTCCGGCTCGGCCCTGGTCACCGCCACGTAGTGGGAGAAGGTGAGGAGCCGCTGGTGGACGGACGCCAGGGACGAGACGAGCGTGTCGAGCGCGGCCTGCACCCCTGCGACGGCCGCGACGAACATGGCGACGTCGCCGACGCTGAGGGAGCCCCGGCGGGCCGCCGTGACCGCCCACCACAGGCCGGCGCCCGCGACCGCCGCGCTCAGCGTGGTGAGGCCGCCCTGGGTGACCAGCTCCCGGCGGTCCATCCGCGCTTCGGCGATGTCGGCCCTGCGCCGCTCGGCCATCATCCGGGCGCGCAGGAACGCGCCGATGCCGAACAGCCGGATCTCCGTGGCGGCCTGGACGCCGGTGAGCAGCCGGGAGTAGAAGAACTCGCGGCGGTGGATCCGCTCGATGTCCCATTGCATGGTGGCCCGCCTGCGCGACAGCAGCAGTTCGGCGATGAGCGCCGGGACGGCGGCCAGCAGCACCAGCGCGGTCATGGCGGGACTGAGGATCAGCAGGGACGCGACGAACCCGGCGAGCGACAGCACGCCGTTCAAAGTGCCGCAGACTCCGCTGACGAGGTCGCCGGTGGTTCCGGCGCCCTCCTGCGCGAGCCGCAGCCGGTCGAGGAACACCGGATCCTCGAAGCGCCGCAGGCCGACCTGCCGTTCGGCCGCCGCGAACAGCCGGTCGATCGCGTCGGCGCGCGCGAGGCGTCCGGTCTGGGCGCGCAGGTAGCGGCCGATTCCGGGGAGGGCGGCGGCGGCCAGGCCGGCCGCCGCCAGCCCGGCCGCGAGGCCCGCGACCGCGCCGCCGGGAGTGGTCAGCCGGTCGATGACCGTCTTGGTCAGCCACGCCGTGGCGATCGGGGCCGCCGCCTCGGCGAGCGTCACGAAGCCGTAGCCGGCGACCCCTCCCGGCGCCGCCCGCCAGGTCAGCGCCATGGCCTCCACGGCGGCCGAGGCCAGTTCGCGGGTCCCGGTCCGCCGGCTCGCGCCGGGATCGCTCATGCGGTCGAGGCGAGGGGAAGGTCCTCCAGGCGTCCGCCGGCGGCGACGACGTGGTGATCGGAGCCGAGCAGGTAGAGCGCGGGGGTCCACGTGTTCTGGAACGCGCCCGCCACCGGGCCGTCGAAGTCCTCCACGATCACGCGGGCCACCGGCGCGAGCGCTTCGACCGCCTCCGCGTCGTCCCCGCCGACCACCGCCAGCACGTTCTCCCGCCCGAGGGCGCGGGCGTGCTCGGTGAAGCGGGGAAGCAGCTTGTGGCAGGGCTCGCATCCGGCGGAGAAGAACCCCACCAGACCGGTGACCGTGTCGTGGGACACCGGTTCGCCGTCGATGGTCACGGCGGTGAACGCGCCGACGGGCGAGCCGGGCCCCAGGACGAGGGGAGGCCCGGCGTGCTGGACGCCTCCCCCGCCGGTCCGCCGCATCTGACGGACGAGGCCGAGGGTGAGGATCAGGTTGAGCACGCACAGCACGCCGATGAGCACGACGGCGGCGGTCAGGTAGGGCATCAGGCGTTCCTCGCGAAGAGATCGGCGATGTCGTCGAGGGAGGCGATCAGGAGCGCCGCGATGAGTCCCGCCGCACCTGCGATGACCGCCCCGGCGAGGACGGGCGCGCCGCCCGGCGACAGCCCGCCGAGGACGGCCGCGGTGATCAGCAGGCCGTTGCGCACCAGGTGCCGGGGGCCGAGGGGGGCCGCGGACGCACCGAAGCAGCGGCAGGGGGCGGTCTGTCCCCGTCCCAGCGCGCGGGCGATCGCCACGGTGAACGCGACGAGCAGGGCGCAGGCCAGCGCGAGGCCGTACGAGGTGGCCGGCGGCACCGCGACCATGATCGGGACCAGCGCCTCCAGCACGACGACCGCCATCGCCAGCGGCCGCAGGAGTTCACGCCGGGCAGGGACGAGCGCGGGCAGGGAACGGCGGAAACCCTCGAGATCCCGCAGCTTCGACACCGCGCTCATCGCGAAGACCAGTGCGACCAGGCAGGCGCATCCGATCCGTACGTACTCCATCCACGCACCTCCACCGCCATGGCGGGCGGCGGCGGCCGGCCGCCGCCCGCGGACGCTTATCGCGGCGACGTCAGCAGGTGCCGACCCTGACCGTCGTGCACCCCTCGTTCAGGCAGCACTGGCGAAGGTACCTGACCCCACCCGAGCAGTAGTAGTAGTTGCTGCACCCGGCCTCCACGGTCACCTTGTGGGCGACACGCGTCAGCAGACGGTCGACGAGACCCAGCATGATGTCTCCTCTCCGGCCCCGAGGGGCGAGATGATGGTGATCACGATGATCCGGTCTTCCGAATTACGGCGCAACGGTCGAGATCATTTTCATGAACGGTGCACAGGATGTCCAGGTTCGCCCGCTTTTGGTCATCAGATATCCCGCCGACGGAAGGGCCGGAACCCGGTCACCGGTCGGACACCGGCGTTCCGCCCGGCACGGCCGCCCGGGTATCCCGTGTCCCGGCGGCAGGGCATGCCCCCTGGGCGGCCCGATGAGACGATCATGGGAGGATCGCATAATGCGCTATATCATCATCGGCGCCGGTGCGGTCGGCGGGACGATCGGCGGCCGGCTCGCGGAGAACGGGCACGACGTCGTCCTGGTCGCACGGGGCGCCCACCTGGAAGCCCTCCGCCGGGACGGCCTGCGCCTGATCTCCCCGCACGGCGCGGCGACCGTCGCGGTCACCGCCGCCGGTGGGCCCGAGGAGCTCGACCTGCGCGAGGACGACGTGCTCGTGCTCGCCGTCAAGACCCAGGACACCGCCGCGATGCTGCAGGAGTGGGCGCCGCGCCCGGTCGCCGGCGGCGGCGCGGCGGCCGACGCGCTGCCCCTGGTCTGCGCCCAGAACGCCGTCGAGAACGAGCGGATCGCGCTGCGCCTGTTCCGCCGCGTCTACGGCATGTGCGTGTGGCTGCCGGCGCTGCACCTGGAACCCGGCACGGTCGTCTCCCACGGGGCGCCGCTGTCGGGGATGCTCACCCTCGGCCGCTACCCCCGCGGCGCCGACGAGACGGCCGAGCGCATCGCCGCCGACCTGCGCGGCAGCATGTTCGCCGCCCCGGTGGACCAGAACGTCATGCGCTGGAAGTACGCCAAGCTGCTCGGCAACCTCGGCAACGCCCACCAGGCGATCTGCGGCCCGGTTCCCGGCTCGCAGCCGCTGATGGAACGCCTGCTGGCCGAGGGCAGGGCCGTGCTCGACGCGGCCGGCATCGCCTACACCCCTCCCGAGGAGGAACGCCGCACCCGCGGCGACCAGGTCAACGAGACGGCGGTCGACGGGGTGGACCGGCCGGGCGGCTCGTCGTGGCAGAGCCTGGCCAAGGGCAGCGGCTCGATCGAGGCCGACTACCTCAACGGCGAGATCGTGCTGCTCGGCCGGCTGCACGGCGTGCCCACCCCGGCCAACGAGACGGTGCGCAGGGTCGCCGGCGAGTTCGCCCGCGAGCACCGGCCGCCCGGTTCGATGACCATCTCCGCCCTGCTCAAGCTCGTAGAGGAGGAGGCCGCGGCCCCGCCGCCCATGTGACGGGCGGTCCCGCGGGCCGGTCGCCTAAGCTGCTGGTATGTATCGGGGAAGGATCGGCGGGCTGTACCGCTGGCCGGTGAAGTCGCTGCGCGGCGAGCGGGTCGCCGCCGCCCTGCTGGACGCCCGCGGGATGGCGGGCGACCGCGCGTACGCGCTCGTCGACGAGCGTCCCGAACGCGCGGGCACGCGGCTGACCGTGCGCCAGATCCCGCGGATGCTCGACTGGGAGGCCGCCTACCCGGCGACCTGTGACGGCTCTCCGGAACCTCCAGGGCCGCCGGTGCTGTACTCGGCGAGCGGTGCGGCCTGGGCGTGGGACGACCCCGGCCTGCCCGCCGCGCTGGCGGACGCCTTGGAGATGCCGGTGTCGCTGCGCGCGGCCGACGGGCAGCAGGACCGCGGGCCGACGCTGCTGGTGACCTTCGAGGCCTCACGCCATGCCCTCGAGGTGGAGATGGGTGCCCCGGTGGAGATCGAACGCTTCCGTCCCAACCTGCACCTGGAGCTCGACGCCCCGGCGTTCGCCGAGGAGTCCTTCAGCGGCGCGGTCGCGATCGCCGTCGGCGACGTCGTCCTCGGCACGACCGGCCGGCACACCGGGCCGTGCGTCAGGTGCGCGGTGCCGAGCTGGGATCCGCACGGGCGCGAGCGGTGGCCGGAGCTGCAGAAGCACCTGATCTCCGGCCACGACAACACGTTCGGCCTGATCATGCGGGTGGTACGCCCCGGCGCCGTCCAGGTCGGCGATCCGGTGACCGTGTCGCTCACGGCACCGGCGGCGGACCACCACACCGGGTGAGGAGCCGAACCGCACGCGTTCGGCGTCAGTGAGCGGTCACCGAACCGGGCAACGCCCCCAGAGGCGGTCAGAACGCCGGGCGGGGGCCGCCGGCGCCGAAGTGGGTCTCGTGGTCCCACAGGTGGGTGCAACCCGGGCACTGCACGTGCAGGACGCTTCCCGTGGTGCTGAGCAGGTAGCGCCAGTGGTCGCGGCAGTTGCGGCCCGAGCCGCAGTCGGCGCAGTGCCGGTCGTCGCGGCATCGGGGGCAGGGGATCCAGGCGCGGCGGCCGATGTCGGCGTCGGGGTCAATCGGCAGCACGGCCGGCCTTCCGCCGCGGGAGCACCCCGGCGGCCACGAGCATGTCGTAGGTCTCCGACTGCCGCGCGTCCAGGCCCGAGTAGAGCAGGTCGTAGGCCTCCTGCTCACCCCGCATCGCCTCCAGCGGATCCCAGTCCGGGCCGAGCGCGGCGACCACCTCGGCGCGGCGGCGTACTTCGTGGAGCGAGAGGTCCATCTCGAAGAGGATGGGCGGATGACCGGTGTCGTGGCTCATGACGCGACTTCCCGTGGGCGACCGATGACAAGACATTTGTCCGTTTCAATACCATATGTCGCCTTTGGGGGTGATGCCAGCTCCTTCGCGTTGCCACGGCGTGACGCTCCTCACGCCACCGCGTGACCGGCCCCCGACGGGGACGGCGAGAACGGCGGGGCCGGCGGAGCTCAGACCGGGCCGGCGGAGCCGTCCTGGGCCGCCAGGGAGTGGTCGATCGTCGTGAGGTACACGGACTTCCCGGGCCCGAGCGCCTCGCCGGCGATGCGCGCCAGCACGCGATGCGACAGAGAGGTCAGCATCAGCGTCTCTTCAGGGGTGAGCAGGTCGATGAACAGCCCGCGGACGACCTCGACGTACCCGGGCACCGCGGCCGCGATGGCGCCCGCGCCCTCCTCGGTCAGCCTGATGATCGTCCCCCGCGCGTCACCGGGGCAGTCTTCGCGGGCGAGCAGGCCCCGCTTCTCCATGCGCCGGAGCTGGTGGGAGAGCCTGCTGCGGTCCCAGTCGATCTTCAGGCGCAGCTCGCGAGCGCGCAGCCGCCGATCGGGGGCCTCCATCAGCGGCAGCAGCAGCTCGAAGTCGGCGGTCGAGAGGCCGGCCTCGGTGAGCCGGCGCTCGATCGCGGCGTCCAGCCGGTGACGCATGTCGCCGAAGGCCCGCCACATGAGCTGTTCCCGCTCGTCCAGCCACCCCTCACGCGTCACATCGCCGATCCTACCGACCACCGCCCCGCCCGCGCCCCGGACGGCCGGGCCGTCCCGCGGCCGCGCGCACCGGGCGGGATCGGGCGCGCATGCGGCCCGCTCATCGGCACGGCCGTGTACGCGGGGGCGCCGAGGGCAGCAGGAACGGGGGGCGGCGTATGGGCGAGGGCGATCGGGAACACCGGGAAACACCGAGGGACATCGGGGGACATCGGGAACTCGGTGGCCGCGCCGGTAGTTGGACGTCCTAGAATTTATTAGGACGTCCTAGTAACTTGCCTGAGGAGATCCGGTGCACGTACCTGCCAACCCCGTGCGCGTGGTGACCGCTGCCGCGCTGTTCGACGGGCACGACGCCGCCATCAACATCATGCGCCGCATCCTGCAGTCCCAGGGCGCCGAGGTCGTCCACCTCGGCCACGACCGCTCGGTGCAGGAGATCGTCACCGCGGCGGTCCAGGAGGACGCCCAGGGCGTGGCGATCAGCTCCTACCAGGGCGGCCACGTCGAGTTCTTCACCTACCTGGTGGAGCTGCTGCGCGAGCGGGGCGCCGGGCACGTCAAGGTGTACGGGGGCGGCGGCGGGGTGATCGTGCCCGAGGAGATCGCCCTGCTGGAGAGCCGCGGCGTGACCAAGATCTTCTCCCCCGAGGACGGCCAGCGGCTCGGCCTCGCCGGCATGATCAACACGCTGGTCGAGGCGTGCGACGTCGACCTCGCGGCCGATGGCGAGCCGCCCTCGGTGCTCGGCGGCGACCAGCGGGCCGTGGCCCGCGCGATCACCTACGTCGAGGCCGGCAAGGCCGGCGCGTCCTACCTGCAGGCGCTGCGCGAGGCGGGCGCGGCCCGCCGGGTGCCGGTGCTCGGCATCACCGGGACCGGCGGGTCGGGCAAGTCCTCCCTCACCGACGAACTGGTCCGCCGGGTGCGCGCCGACTACGAGGACAAGCTGCGCGTCGCCGTCATCGCGGTGGACCCCACCCGGCGCAGGGGCGGCGGCGCCCTGCTGGGCGACCGCATCCGCATGAACAGCCTCGGCGGCGACCGGGTGTTCTTCCGCTCGATGGCCACCCGCGGCTCCCACGAGCTTCCCGATCACCTGAACGACGTGATCGCCGTCTGCCAGGCCGCCGGGTTCGACCTGGTGATCGTCGAGACGCCCGGCATCGGGCAGGGCGACGCCGCCATCGTCCCCTTCAGTGACGTGTCGCTGTACGTCATGACCCCGGAGTTCGGCGCGAGCTCCCAGCTCGAGAAGATCGACATGCTGGACTTCGCCGACGTGGTCGCGATCAACAAGTTCGACCGGCGCGGCGCGCAGGACGCGCTGCGCGACGTGCGCCGCCAGCTCGTGCGCAACCGCCAGGCCTTCGGCGCCTCCCCCGAGGAGATGCCCGTCTACGGCACCGTCGCCTCGCGCTTCAACGACGACGGCGTCACCGCGCTCTACCACCGGCTGCGCGACCTGCTCGCCGAGCGCGGCCTGCCCGACAGCTTCGGGCTGCTGCCGAAGACCCCGGTCACCACCTCCAGCCTGGCCTCGGCCATCGTGCCCCCCTCCCGGGCCCGCTACCTGGCCGAGATCGCCGAGACCGTGCGCGAGTACCACCGCCGCACCCGGGTGGAGGCCGAGGCGGCGCGACGCCGCCAGCAACTGCGCCAGGTGCGCGAGCTGCTGGCCGCAGAGGGCGGCGACGCCGCGTCGCTGGACAAGCTGGACGCGCTGGGCGATCGGGCCGAGCAGGAGCTGTCGCCCGGCAGCCGCGCCCTGCTGGAGGACTGGCCGCGGACCGTGGCCGCCTACTCCGCCGACGAACTGGTGGTCACCGTCCGCGGCAAGGAGCAGCACACGCCGCTGTGGCGCACCACGCTCTCGGGCAGCCGCGTGCCGCGCGTGGCCCTGCCGCGCTACACCGACCACGGCGAGCTGCTGCGCTTCCTGCGCGCCGAGAACCTGCCCGGCCGCTTCCCCTTCACCGCCGGGGTGTTCCCGTTCAAGCGGGCCGACGAGGACCCGATCCGCATGTTCGCCGGCGAGGGCGACCCGTTCCGCACCAACCGGCGCTTCAAGCTGCTGTCGCAGGGCCAGCCCGCCGTGCGGCTGTCCACCGCGTTCGACTCGGTGACCCTGTACGGCAACGACCCGGCCGAGCGCCCGGACGTGTACGGCAAGGTGGGCACCTCCGGGGTGTCGATCGCCACGCTGGAGGACATGAAGGCGCTGTACGACGGCTTCGACCTGTCCTCGCCGGCCACCTCGGTGTCGATGACCATCAACGGACCGGCCCCGACCATCCTGGCGTTCTTCCTGCACACCGCGGCCGACCAGGCGCTGGACCGCTTCCGCGCCGACAACGGCCGCGAGCCCACCGCCGAGGAGGCGGCCCGCGTGCGCGCCGCGACGCTGTCCACGGTGCGCGGCACCGTGCAGGCCGACATCCTCAAGGAGGACCAGGGGCAGAACACCTGCATCTTCTCCACCGACTTCTCGCTGCGGATGATGGCCGACGTGCAGGAGTGGTTCATCGCCAACGACGTGCGCAACTTCTACTCGGTGTCGATCTCGGGCTACCACATCGCCGAGGCCGGGGCGAACCCGATCACCCAGCTGGCCTTCACCCTGGCCAACGGGTTCACCTACGTGGAGGCCTACCTGGCCCGGGGCATGGCGATCGACGACTTCGCGCCGAGCCTGTCGTTCTTCTTCTCCAACGGCATGGACCCCGAGTACAGCGTGCTCGGCCGGGTGGCGCGCCGGGTGTGGGCGGTGGCCATGCGCGACCGCTACGGCGCCGGCGAGCGCGCGCAGAAGCTCAAGTACCACATCCAGACCTCCGGGCGGTCGCTGCACGCCCAGGAGATGAACTTCAACGACATCCGCACCACCCTCCAGGCCCTGATCGCGATCTACGACAACTGCAACAGCCTGCACACCAACGCCTACGACGAGGCGGTCACCACCCCGAGCGCCGAGTCGGTGCGCCGCGCCATGGCCATCCAGATGATCATCAACCGTGAGTGGGGCCTGGCGGTGAACGAGAACCCGCTTCAGGGCGGCTTCGTCATCGACGACCTCACCGACCTGGTCGAGGAGGCGGTGCTGGCCGAGTTCGAACGGCTGTCGGAGCGCGGCGGCGTACTCGGCGCGATGGAGACCGGCTACCAGCGCGGGCGCATCCAGGACGAGTCACTGCTGTACGAGACCCGCAAGCACGACGGCTCGCTGCCGATCATCGGGGTGAACACCTTCCGCAACCCCGGCGGCGCGGTCGAGCACGGCTCGCTGGAGCTGGCCCGCGGCACCGAGGAGGAGAAGCACGGCCAGCTCGAGCGGCTGCGCGACTTCCAGCGGCGGAACGCGGCCGAGGCGCCCGAGGCGCTGCGGCGGCTGCGGGAGGCCGCCATGTCCGACGGCAACGCCTTCGCCGCGCTGATGGACGCCGCCCGCGTGTGCTCGCTCGGGCAGATCACCGAGGCGCTGTTCGAGGCGGGCGGCCAGTACCGGCGCAACGTCTGAGCCCCATGTGAGCCACGCCTGAGCCGTGGCGGCATGACGACATGACGACGGACCCGGGCGGGGCGCCCGGGTCCGTCGTCGAGGTCCTCTACCGCGAAGGCGGCTCAGGTGTGGCGCCAGCGGGCCTCGCAGAAGCAGTAGGCGGCGAAGACGACCAGGCCGGCGGCCACCACGGCCAGCAGCCACGGGCCGAGCGGGGTGTCGGCGAACGACCGCAGCGTGGAGTCGATGCCCTTGGCCTCGTCGGGGTTGTAGGTGATCGCCGCGTGGACGAAGAAGACGCCGGCCGCCGCCGCGATCACGCCGCGGGCGCAGTAGCCGATCATGCCGAGCTTCTCCACGACGCCGCGGGTGGCCGGCGACATCTCGGCGGTGCTCAGGTGCTTGCAGAACTTCTTGGTGACGCCTGAGTAGATCCAGTAGAGGCCGAGGCCGATGACGCCGAGGCCGACGGCACCGACGATCCACTGCCCGCCCGGCCAGTCCATGACGGTGGCGGTGAGGTCCTTGGACTTCTGGTCGCTCGACTGCCCGGTGGTGCCGCGCAGCAGGAAGCTGAGAACGGTGCCGACGACCAGGCCGTAGACCACGGCGCGAGCGGCGGCCTCCACGCGGTGCCGGACGTCCAGGCCGCTGTTGACCACGGCCTCCGACAGCTGCCAGACGGCCAGGGCGAGGAACCCGAGCGCCATGAGCCACAGCAGGACGGTGCCGAACGGCTGCTCGGCGACCGTGCGCACGGCTCCGGTCTTGTCGGCCTCCTTCCCGCCGCCGCCGAAGGCGATCTGCAGCGCCAGGATGCCGATCAGGGCGTACAGGACGCCCCGGCAGGCCATCCCGAACCTGGCGAGACGGTCGAAGGTCCGGCTGTTGGTCGCCTGCCGCGCGGCTCCGCGCGCCTGGTGACCTGCTGAGGCCACGGAGTTCATGGGCCGCTCCTTTCGATACGCCCTCCCTTCTGCACATTTAGCCGGGAAGTAAACGTGCTATGCCGATCATGGACCCGGGCCTTCGCGTGGCGCGGCGGCCGGCCGGGGATGAAGGCGGCATGAGGGTACTGAAGACCACCCGCCGCAGGCTGACCGGCGCGGGCCGCGGCGCGGTCCACGACGGGCCCGCCGCGGTGCCGCTGGTGCTGGCCGCGCCGGCCGCCGCCGCCCTGGTGCTGCTGGCCCTTCCGGTGGCGGCACTGGTGCTGCGGGCGCCGTGGGCGGGGCTCGCCTCCCGCCTCGCCGAACCGGCCCTGCTGCGGGCGCTGTGGCTGTCGCTGGTCACCTCCGTGGCCGCCACGCTGGGCTGCCTGGTCACCGGGGTCCCGCTGGGGTGGATGCTCGCCCGCGTGGACTTCCGGGGCAGGCGGGCCGCGCGCGCCCTGGTCAGGCTGACGCTGCTGCTGCCTCCGGTGGCAGGAGGGATGGCGCTGCTGCTGGCGCTGGGCGGGGGTGGCCCGGCGGGCGCGCCGGGTGTCTCCTACGCCGTCGCGGTGATGTGCGCGCAGGCGTTCGTGGCGATGCCGTTCCTGGTCGCCACGGTGGAGGGCACGCTGAACCGGCAGGACGCGCGCGTCGAGGAGGCGGCGGCCCTGCTCGGCGCCTCCTCCTGGACGGTGTTCCGCCGCGTCGCCCTGCCGCTGCTGGCCCCCGGCGCCGCGGTCGGCGCCCTGCTGTGCTGGGCGCGGGCCCTCGGCGAGTTCGGCGCGACGATGGTGTTCGCCGGCGGCCTGGCCGCGGCCGCGCCCGCCGCGCCGCCCGCGGTCTACCTGGCCCTGCGCGGAGACCCGCAGGCCGCCGTCGCGCTCAGCCTGGTGCTGCTGGCGGTGCCGGCGGCGATCCTCGCCTGCCTGCGGGGACGCTGGGCGGGCCCGGCATGATGCTGGACGCCCACCTGGTCGCCGCCTACCCGCCGTTCTCGCTGGACGTGCGGCTGCGGGTCGCCGCCGGGGAGGTCGTCGCCCTCGCCGGTCCGAGCGGTGCGGGCAAGACCACCGCCCTGCGCCTGGTCGCCGGGCTCGCCGCCCCCGCGGGCGGGTACGTCCTGCTCGACGGCGCTCCTTTGTACGCACGCCCGCCGGGCCGCCGGTCGGTCGGCATGGTGCTGCGCGACCCGCTGCTGTTCTCCCATCTCAGCGTCCTGGACAACGTGGCCTTCGGGCCGCGCTGCCACGGCGCGGGCACCGCCGAGGCCCGCCGGGCCGCGACCGCCTGGCTGCACGACGTGGGCCTGGGCGCCCTGGCGCGGGCCACGCCGGGCGAGCTGTCACGCGAGCAGGCGCAACGGGTGGCGCTGGCCCGCTCGCTGGCCGCCGGCCCCCGGGTGCTGCTCCTGGACGAGCCGCTGGCCGGTGTGGCCGACCCCGCGCGTCCGGAGCTGCGGAACCTGCTGCGCCGCCACCTGTCGTGCTTCGCTGGGCCCTGCGTGCTGGTCACCCATGACCCGGCGGAGGCCGCGGCGCTTGCCGACCGGCTCGTCGTCGTCGAGAACGGCGCGGTCGTGCAGGACGGCACGCCCGAGGAGGTCGCCCGCCACCCCCGCACCCGCTATGCCGCGCGCCTCACGACCTCCTAGGGGTCGCTCCCGGAGCACCGCGATGAGGTCACGTACGCTTATAGGGCCGGATGTGCTTTGCCACGCCCCTGTGTGGGCAGAGGTAAAGAGCTGGGATCGCGACGGACACCCCCGCGTTGCCAGGCCCGCGTTGTGAACTTCGTGGAAGGAGCGGCCGCCGATGCCGAGGCAGATCGTCGCCAACCAGCCCCCCAGCGCCGGCGAACTGGAAGCGCGGGTCCACACCCTCGAGGTCCAGGTCGCCCATCTGACCGAAGCGGTGCGGTCGCTGACGGCCAAGGCCGCCGAGGCCGCCACGCGCGCCGCAGACTAGCGGCCCGCCGCCGGCCGGCTTCCCCCCGCGACCTGCCACACCCACGTGCGACGGGTGTGGTGCACTTGTCATGGGGGCAAGAGGGGGGATCACGGTGAGCGTGTGGCACCGCTGGTCGGTCAAGGGGCGTTTCACCCTGTTCGCAGGTCTGATCGCGGCCCTGCTGTCCACACTGCTGTCGGCGGCCATGCTGGTGGCCGTCAACCGGTACGCCAGTGAGTACCTCACCGAGGAGGTCGCCGCGGCGGCCCGCCGCGTCACCGTGGTGTTCGAGCAGGGCACGCTGCCCGCGCCGATCCCCCACGAGCAGGTGCGCAATCTGCAGGTCGTCGACTCCCAGGGGCGGGTCGCCGCCTCCTCCGACATCCTGCGAGGCAAGCCGCCCATGGCCTCCTTCACTCCTCCCCCGGGCGAGGAGCAGGCGGTGCGCCGGGTGTGCGACCGCGTCTTCCCGCACGGCGAGTGCCAGATCGTCGTGGCCCGCCGGACCTTCCACGCCGGCCGCGAATGGATCGTCTACGCCGCCGCGCCGCCCATCCGTCCGTGGGTCCACCCGCTGCTGGCCGCCTTCGCGGTCGCCGCGGTGCTGTCGGTCGTCGCGGTGACCGTCTACGGCAGCCACCGGTTGGTGACCGGGTCGTTGTCGCCGGTGAACGCCATCCGCGCCGAGCTCGACGAGATCGTCGCCACCAGCCCGGGCCGGCGGGTGCCGGTGCCGGCCGCCAACGACGAGATCCACGGCCTCGCCGACAGCGTCAACCACACGCTGGACCGGCTGGAGGAGGCGATGGAGCGTCAGCGGCGGTTCGCCTCCGACGCCTCCCACGACCTGCGCAGCCCCATCACCGCCATGCGCGCCGAGGTGGAGGAGGCCCTGCTCGCCCCCGGCGAGACCGACGTGAACGCGATGAGCCGCTCGTTGCTGAGCAGCCTGGACCGGTTGCAGGCCATCGTGTCCGACCTGCTGCAGGTCGCCCGGCTGGACGCCGGCACGCCCGTCACCCGCGAGCCGGTGGATTTGGCCGAACTGGTCGCCGGCGAGCTGGAGCGCCGTCAGAGCCGCCTGAGGATCGGCAAGGAGCTGGAGCCGGGCGTGGTGGTGATGGGCGACAGGGTGCGGCTGGCCCGCCTGTTCACCAACCTGATGGACAACGCCGAGCGGCACGCCGCGACCTCGGCCACCGTCAAGGTGTGCACGCGCATCGGCGACCGGCCCGGCGACCCGCGCTTCTCGCACGGCACGGCCATCATCGAGGTGCTCGACGACGGGGCCGGCATCTCCCCGGACAAGTGGGAGATCATCTTCCAGCGGTTCACCCGCCTGGACGCCGCGCGCAGCAAGGACGCCGGCGGCACGGGGCTCGGCCTGTCGATCGCGCGGCAGATCGCCGAGACGACCGGCGGCTGCCTGACGATCGAGCCTAGCGAGCGCGGCGCCCGCTTCGTGGTCCGCCTCCCGCTCGGGCCGCGGCACGTCGAGCCGGTCTGAGGGCGCGGAAAGGGCCGGCCCCGCGGCTCAGGAGGGGCCGCGCAGCGCCGAGGCGGGGACGGGGATGGCCGGAAAGGGATTGTCCGGGAGCAGGATGACCCGGCGCGGCTCGGCCACCGTCGTGGCGGCGTGCAGGTGCAGCAACGCCGAGCCGATGCCCGCGGCGCCGATCATGTACCCGGTGTCGGCGGTGACCTCCCAGGGACGCAGCCGCCGGTAGGCCTGGTACCAGCGGTGGCCGGCGTCGTCGTGCCCGGTGGCGCGGCCTATCAGGTCGTCGGCCAGGAGCTGGGCGAAGTTGAGGTGCGACCGCGCGCCGGTGGCGGCCCACAGGCCGACGAACAGCTCCAGCAGCCCGGCCGCGCCGCAGCACTGACAGGCCACGTTCCAGAAGCCGGGGGTGCGGCGCCGCGGGACGCCGCTGCAGGCGATGCCGGCGGCCAGCCGCTCCATCCAGTCGAGGTGGCCCTGCTCGCCGGTCACGCGGTGCATCTCGTAGAACAGCCGGGCCACCCCCGCCGACCCCGAGCACAGACCGAGGTAGTGCAGGGTGCGTCCCTGGGGGACGTGGTGCGGAACGAAGACGTGCTTGTCGGTCACCACGCTGACGGTGCGGACGAAGTCGGCGCCCCGGCGCGCGGCTCGCAGGAACCGCTCGTCCCTGGTGACACCGTACAGGCGGGCGAGCAGGAAGGCGGTGCCGGCCGTGCCGGACAGGAACCCGGGCGTGACCGCGTCCACCGGCAGGTCGGCGCAGCCCTCTTCGCCGAACCGGTGCCCGGGGACGACGAGGCCGGCGACGCGCTCGCCGGCCTCCACGGCGATCCGTTCGTACTCGGGAACCCCGAGGATGCCCGCGGCGTGCAGCAGGCCGAGGATGATGCCGCCGTCGCCGCGCTGCGCCGGGTCGCCCGTCCAGCCGACGCCGGAGGGCAGGCGGCGCGCGCGGCGCACCACCTGGTCGGCCGCGTCCCTGGCCGCGACCGAGAAGCTCTCCTCGCCGGTGGCCCACCCGGCCTCGGCCAGCGCGAACACGATGCCGGTGAGGCCGTGGTAGAGGGACAGGTCGGCCTCCTCCCGCCAGGTGGCGGCCAGGTAGCGCGCGCCGTTCCTGGCCTCCTCCAGGTAGGCCTCGTGACCGGTGGCCGCCGCCAGCTCCAGGAAGTACAGCACGACGCCCGCGGCGCCCGCGTACAACGAGCCGGGCCGGCCGGACCGGGCCGAGCGTCGTCCGGGGTCGGGGTTGGCGCGCCAGTGGCGCCCGCGTTCGTCGTCGACGGCGGCCGACCGGATCCAGCGACCGGTGGAGATGGCCGCGGCCAGCGGGCTCTCGCCTCGGGGCCACGACGGGTGGCTTGGGTCCGGGCTCATGTCGCCTCCTCTGCGCGGCCCAGTCTACCTATGTATTTGGTAGGAAAACTAGACAATGCTTCGGCATCCGGTCACGGCACACGGCCGGCCCCATCACCGCCCGCAGCAGAAACAATCTCACAGAGACCGGCCCCGCAGGAGCCTCCAGCGCTCCTCCTGAGCCATATTTCCCCGCGAACCCGGCCCGATCGGATGGGATGCCCCCTTATCCATGCTCTGCCAGGCAGGAGACTATGGATAATCGCTGGGGCACTTGCGGCGTTCATCCCCTTCGGCGAGCCGGTTCGATCGGCCGGGCCCGCCGGCGCCGGGTGTGCAGCGGGACGGGCGCCGGGCACTCTGGAACCCGACACGGTCTCGATGAAGGGATGGCCACGTGAGCGGCACGGGCGACACACCGATTCTGGCCGACTCGGTACGGACCACCGACGAGGGGGTGGACATCCTTGACCGCAGGGTCTACCCGTTCCAGCGCCGCTGGGTGCACTGCGCCACCGCCGAGGACGTCGCGGTGGCCATCGAGCAGATGGTCACCCAGAGCCACGGCCCGCTGTTCGCCGCCACCGCCGGCATGACCCTGGCCGCCCGCGAGGCGCGGCGCGCCGGGCCGGGAGCCGCCGCCGAGAGCCTGCGCGCCGCGGGCCGCCGGCTCATCGCCACCCGGCCGACCAACAACCACATCCGCGACGCCGTCACCGCCATCCTGGCGGCCACCGTGGACGGGCCGCTGGCGCTCGCCTCCGGGGAGGAACTGGTGACGGCCGTCGCCGAGGCGGCGACCGCCCACGACGCCGCCTACCGCGCGGGCGCGGACGCGCTCGGCCGCAACGCCGCCGCGTTGCTGGAGGACGGCGCCCGCGTGCTCACGCACTGCTGGGGCGACGCCTACCTGGTCGCGGCCGTGCGGGCGGCCGAGCGCATGGGAAAGCGGCTGGAGTTCGTCTGCACCGAGACCCGCCCCTACCTGCAAGGGGCGCGGCTCACCGCGGCGACGCTGGTGGAGATGGGCTACCGGCCCACCGTCATCACCGACGGCATGGTGCCCTCGGCGCTGGCCGACGGGCTGGCCGACGTCGCGATGACCGCCTCCGACCGGGTGACCATGGACGGCCACGTGGTGAACAAGGTGGGAACGCTCGCGGTGGCGCTCGCCGCCCGGGCCTTCGGCGCGCCGATGTACGTGCTCGCCCACGCCCCCGACCCACTGTCCCCCGGCATCGCGGACGTCGAGATCGAGCACCGTGACGGGGAGGAGGTGCTGCACGTCCTCGGCACGCGCACCGCGGCCGAGGGCACCCGCGGTTACTATCCGGCCTTCGACGCGACACCGCCCCATCTGATCACCCGCATCGTCACCGAGCACGGAGCCTTCGAGCCCTCCCGCGTGGCCGACCACTTCGCCGTCCCGCCCGGCGGCTCCACCACCCCCGATGCCACCCCCCCGCACGCCGCGGCTGCGAATGCCGCCGCCCCAGGTTCCGCCGCCCCAGCGTCCGCCACTGCAGGTTCCGCCGCTCCGAGTGCCGCCGTCTCCGGCGCCGTCGTCCCGCCCCGTTTCCCCGCACCGCCCGGCGTCCCCTCCATGCCCGGCATCCCCGCCACGCCTGGAGCCTCCGCCACCGGCGTGTTCGCCGCTCCCGGCGCCCGCACCCCGGCCGGCGGCTCCACGCGCCCGGCTCCTCCCCCGCGCACGGCGACATGAAGGCCGACCGGGCGGGAGAGCCGGGCCGCATGACCGGCCCTCGCGGAGCGGACGTCACGCGGCACGTCGTCGTCGACACCGACGCCGGCATCGACGACGCCTGCGCGCTGCTCTACCTGGCCGGGCACCCGCGGGTGGAGATCACCGCCGTGACGTCCGTGGCCGGCAACCGTCCGGAGCGGGACGTCGCGCGCAACATCGGGTGCGTCACCCGCCTGCTCGGGCTCGCGCCGCCCGTGGCGCGCGGCGCGGCCGGGCCGCTGCCGGGCGCACCCTCCGTCCCCCGGGGGACGCACGGGACCGACGGGCTCGGCGCCCCCCTCGCCCGTCACGGGCTGCCCCGGCCCATGCCGGCCGTGACCGGCGAGAGCGCCGCGGAGCTGATCGTCCGCCTCGCCCGGGACCGCCCTGGCGAACTCGACCTGCTGGCGCTCGGCCCCCTGACCAATCTCGCGCTGGCGTTGCGCACCGACCCGGCGCTCTTTACAAAGTATCGTTCCGTCGTGGTGATGGGCGGCTCCGGCCCGTACGACCTCCCCGGCGACCGGCTGGCCCGCGACAGCAACATCGCCCGCGACCCCGCCGCGGCCCGGGCGGTCGCCACCGCACCCCGCGCCGACCTGGTCATGCTCGGGGTGGACGTCACCGCGACGGCCGTCCTGCCGCCGGAGGGGATCGCCGCCCTGGACGCGGCGGGCACCCCCGTCGCCCGTTTCGCCGCCGCGATCCTCGGCGCCTACCTGCGCCTCGGCGACGGCCCCGGGCGGCGCGGCGGCGTCCCGCTGCACGACCCGCTGGCGGCGGGCATCCTGCTCGATCCGTCCCTGGCGACCGGGACCGCTCTCGGGCCCGTCGCCGTACTCCCGGACGGGCCGCTCTGGCGGGCACGGCTGATGCGCGCCCGTGACGGCCGTCCCGCGCCCTTCCCGCACGAGCCGGCCCCGGACACCCGGGTGGTCACCGCCGTGGACACCGCCCGCTTCCTGGGCGGCTTCCTCACCGCCCTGACCGGAGGGACCACCGCACCCGGCGACGCGAGCGGGGCCAGCACCTGAAGGGTCGGGCCGTGGCCACGCCCGGGCCGCGAGATGCGCCCGGGACTCAGCCCCGGGCCGCGGCGGCCACGGCGTCCCCGACGCGGTCGAACAGCCGGGCGACCGCGTCCAGGCCGGCGCCCTCGGGCAGGCCCTCCACCAGCAGCAGCCGTGCGGCGCGCAGGACGCCGCGCGCCGCGCGGGCGCGCGGCTCCTCCGGGAGGGTCGCGAGGTCGGAGACCTTGGCCAGGCCGATGACCCGCCGGGCGGCCTCCGCGCCGGCGACGGCGACGGCGTCCTCGCGCGCCTGGCCGAGGAAGCGCCGCAGCACCGTGTCGCCGAACACCCGCGGGTAGACGCGCGTCGGCCACAGGTCCCTGAACTCCCGCTGGTAGGCCTGCCAGGTCTGCTCGGCCTGGCCGAGCACCCAGGCGGCATGGTCCTCCTCGCCCAGCGCCAGCGCCCGCCCGGCGGCCAGGACGTAGTTGCCCCACAGGGTGCCGACGTCGAAGCCGGCCGGGCCGTAGAAGGCGAACTCGGCGTCGAACGCCTTGGTCGAGCGCGGCGCCCACGGCTCGGCGGCGCGCACCAGCACCGAGCCGGTGTGCAGGTCGCCGTGGATCAGCGCCTGGGCGCTGGTCATGAACGTCAGCCTGGCCACCCCTACCGCGGCCCGCACGTCGGGGTCGCCCGCGTAGGCGGCCACGTCGGCCTCGTTGGCGGGCAGCACCCGGTTGTGCTCGTGCCGGACGTAGGGCTCGGTGTACACCAGGTCCTCGGTGATCCGGCACAGCTGCGGGTTCACCGAGGCGGCGAGCGCGGCCTTCTGGTCGGGGGCGCTGAGCCCGAACACCGAGGTGCCGAACGCCACCCGGGCGGCGTATCTGCCGAGGTCGTCGGCGGCGCCCTCGTGGCGGAGCCCCTCGTTCAGCGCGCCGCGCCACACCTGGTGGTCGGACAGGTCCTCGATGGCGACGACGTGCCGCCCGGGGTCCTCGTCGTAGATGGCCGGGACGTACCGCCCGGCGAGGAAGCCGTGGGCGCGCAGGGCGCCTGCCTCGAACCCGTTGCGGTCCGGCGTCATCGGCCAGGTCGGGTCGGTGCGCACGTACGGGAGGGACTGCTTGAGCACCAGGCCGGGCCCGCCTGCGGCCTCGACGACGAACACCAGGTTGCGGTCGCCGTCCCCGGCCTCGCGCACGCCGGTGACGCGCGCGGGGCCGAAGTGGGCGGCCAGCGCGGGCCGTCCGGCGATGTAGGCGGGGACGGTGTCGGCGGTGAGCGCTTCGTAGGCGCTCTCGGTGCCGATCGTGGCGGTCATGTTCTCCTCGGCGGTGACACAGGACGCACGATCCATCACATCGTTCGCGAGGAACGGCGAAGGCGTACGCGCTCGACGGCGGAGGTCACAAGGGACACTTCGGATGGTAGGCGCGCACGGGCCCTATTGTCCACTATCCATGCATGAAAAGCGGGATTTACCGGCGTGGCCGACGGCAGGACCCGTCGCCAGAGGAAGCGGAGGAGGTCAGGCCGGCGCGCGTCTGCGCCAGAAGGGCGCGCCGGGCCAGCGGGGCTCGGCCGCGTAGTGGTCGCGGCGTCGCAGCAGGTAGGACGTGTACTGGACCTGGGTGCGCCGCTGGAAGGCGGCGAGCGCGTCGAACCGGCCGTCGAGGGCGGCCAGCACCCCCGTCGCGGCGCCGAGGCCGGATCGCAGGGCGGCGACGACGCCGGCCGAGGACAGCGGGTCGAACGCGCTCGCCGCGTCCCCGGCCGCCACCCAGTTCCGGCCGTACAGGCGGGTGAGGCAGTGGGAGGCGGCGGGGACGGTCCGCACTGCGGGGGGTGGACCGGGGCGGCCGAGCAGGTCGAAGACGTGCCGGGTACGCCGGAGGAGGTCGTACCAGCTCCGCGCGCTCGTGGCCGACGCGCGGCGGAACACGTCGGCGTCGCTGAACAGGCCGACGGCCGTCCGGCCCTCGCCGGCGTCCGCGCCGTACCACCAGCCGTGCTCGGCCGACTCGATCACCGGCCGCCGGATCGCGCGCGGCTCCGCGGGGCCGGTGGACCCCGTGAGGACGGTGAACGCGCACATCAGCCGGTCCGCGTGCAGCGGTGCGCCGTGCCGCCGGGCCAGCACGCCCGCCCGCCCGGCGGCGTCCACCACGAACCCCGCGCGTAGCCCACGCGGCCCGCGGGGTCCGGCGGGACTCTCCGCCGCTCGCCCTCCGCCTGGGCCCCGCGGCGGCGCGATCGACAGCCGCCAGCCCGCCCCCTCCGGGCGCACGGCGGTGACACGCGCTCCGTCGACCACGGTGACCCCCGCCGACCTGGCCGCCTCGACCAGGCTCGCGTCGAAGCGGCCGCGGTCGATGAGCCATCCGCCGCCGAGCGGGGCGGTGAAGGCGTCCCGCCAGGCCAGGTCCTCCCCCGCCCACGCGGAGGCCATGCCGGGCGACGGGGGGTGCCCGGCACGCTCGAATTCCTCCCACACGCCGAGCCGGCGCAGCAGCGGACGGGCCTCCGCGGGGAGGGACTCGCCCATCCGGACCGGCTCATCGCGCCCGCCGCAGAGGAGGGTGACGGCGACGCCGGCGGACCGGAGCGCGATGGCCGCCGCGCACCCGGCGGGCCCGGCCCCGATCACGGCCACCTCGCCCGGTGCGGTCCCGCCGTCATCCGGCATGGGCAGGTCGTCCACCGCGGCCGGGTCGCGCCGCGCGTCCATTTCGCGGCTCACGGACCCTCCGGCGGCGCGGTGTCGCGGGGCAGGGTCCGCTCGACCTCGACGAAGACCGGGTCGTCGGCGGTGCCCTTGTTGACCACGAACCCGAGCCGATGCCACAGCTCGACCATCTCGACGTCGTCGGCGAACCGCACGTAGTCGTCGGCGTTCTGGTCCCCGTCGGAGCCCACCCAGGCCACCTGCCGCAGGCCACCGGTGTCCTCCACGTAGACGAAGTCGGGGCGCTGCACCGGCCACCACCACAGGAACCGGTCGCCCACCTGCTGCTCGGAGCACTCGTTGAAGTCGGCCTGCCAGGGCACCGCCATGTACTTGGACAGGTCTCCCGGCTCCAGGCCCTGGTCCAGGTCCTGCCCCAGGGACAGCGGCGGCCGCACCCCGGTCTTGCGGCGGATGCGGTACGGCGCGGAGTACAGCCGGGGATTGCGGCAGATCCAGGTCATCTCGATGCCCGGGGAGAAGGCGCCGCCGACGCAGTTCTCCAGCGCGACGCGGTCCCGCAGCGCGCCGGGCGAGGGTTCGGGTGACCCCTTGGTGGTGAAGTTCCCCGCGGCCCACTGCTGCAGGTAGAAGAACTGCGTCCGGGTGAGGGTCAGGTACCGCGAGGAGAGCGGGCCCGGTTCGAAGCAGTTGTCCCCGGCCAGGAAGGGCATGAGCGGCAGCCCGCTGTCGGGGGAGGCGAACCGGTCGGGCGCGTCTGGCGGCCGGATGAGGTCCAGGTAGAACCGCCGCATCCCGGCGTAGACCGGGGAGGGGTCGCCGAGCTTGCCGAAGTCCATGTCGTGCGGGTGGGTGGGGATCGCGACCACCCACCCGTAGTGGTGCGCTCGTTCCAGGATGGGCTTGATGTCGCCCTCCCAGTCGGGGGTGAAGTCCCGCTGCCACAAGCCGTCGGCGAAGACCTCGGGCCGGGTCCCGAGGTTGCGCACCGCCATGTCGCTGATCGTGTCGTACAGCGTGACGAGGTTGCTCAGTTCCGGGGCGAAGCGGGGCGGGACGGCCAGCACCCAGGCGGAGTCGTCCACGTCCACCTCCCGTCCGTCCCGCATGATCAGCCGCGCGGTCACCGGCCCGTCGGAGGTGTCGTCCCACCAGTTGTCGTTGTTGGCGTAGTCGTCGGCGACCGGGACGGCGTCGGCGCTGCCCGAGGAGCCGAACCCGCCGAGCACGATGAGCCGGCCCAGCTCGTCGGTGCGCATCTCGCCGAGGCTGTCGATGGTGGCCGGCTTGAGGTCCTCGGGCGGGAAGGTCATCGGATAGCCGCCGGGGTTGTCGGTCCGGGAGAAGGCCACCGACTCGCCCGGGCCCTTCAGGGTGCGCGGACCCGGATCGATGATCATCTTCTGGCGTTCGGCGGGGTCGGTGACCGCCGCGTTGCGCAGCGGGTGGTCGGGGGCGTACCCCGACTCGCCGGCGTTGACCATGAACTCGTACCAGATCGCCTTCTTGTTGGCGAGGTGGACGGTCCACTCGATGCGTTCCACCCCGTCCTCACCCGGCCGCACGGGACGGCCGGGGTCGGCCTCGTCGCGGTAGAGGTAGACCTCGAACCGCTCCCCCTGCCGCCGCAGCGCGCCCCGCGCGTCCCGGAAGTCGGCTGGGGTGAACGCGCCGCCGCCGGGCAGCACCGGCAGGGTGCCGGGCCGCTCGGGGGCCAGGTAGAACTCGGGGCTGTTGCCGACCCGGACGACGCCGACGGCCGGATGGATTCGATACGACATTGCTGCGGGTCTCCCTGTCATCCGTGCGCCGAGTTGGGGGTGAGGTCGTCCGCGGCCGCGCCGGCCAGCGCCCGGTGGGCGAGGCCGAGGTTGTGCCGCCAGGTCTGCCGGTAGTCGCCGCCGAAGGCCGACGGCGGACGCGCGAGCAGGTCGGCCGCCTCGGCCACGATCTCCTCCACGGGGCGTGGCCGGTACACGAAGGCCGGTCCGGCGTTGGGGCCCAGCCCGGGATCGGCGGCCGGGTTCAGCGGAGTCCCCATCAGCAGGGTCGCCAGGGCCGGCAGGGCCGCCTGCATGACCGGGAAGGCCGTCTGGAAGAACGGGCCGGGGCGGGCCGTCTTGCCGACGGCCTCCCCGAGCGCGGTGAGCACGAGGGTGTAGCAGTTGTCGAACAGGTAGGACAGCCTGCGGAAGTCGCCGTCGAGGTCGGCGGCGGAGGGGTTGGCCTGCATCGGGTAGATCGGCGGCAGGCTCACCTCGCCGCGGGCGATGCGTTCGAACCTGCCATAGTGCGACAGCTCCCACGGCGTGCCGAGGATCGGTCCGTAGGTGCCGTCCAGCCGGTCGCCGTAGTGGTCGTATCCGCCGTACGGCTCCTCGTACGGCGCCGGCGGCCGCTGCACCTCGGCCCCCTCGCCCTGCTGGACGATCTCGGTGATGGCGGCCTTCGCGCCGTCGAGGTCGTGCACGATGTGCAGCTCGCCGCCGCCCGGGCCGAAGTAGGTGTCGTCACGCTGGAACCCGGTGTCGTGCCCGAACACCTCCTTCTCGCCGTATCTGGCGACGCAGCTCTCGAAGCCCAGCTCGATGGCCTTGTAGAACTGGCCGATGGTGTGGTACGGCTCGTCCTCGGCGGGCGCCTGCGGGCTGGACTCGGGCAGCTCTATCTGCATGAACACCGTGCGCGCGAGCAGGGGTGACAGCGGCTGGAGCTGGATGAAGGGGCCGCCCTCCGCGTGGCCGAGCAGGTAGGCCGGGTAGACGGGCACATGCTCCTCCGCCAGCGAGGGGGGCGTGCCGATGGCGTTCATGAGGTTGGCCACCTGCATCATGTGCAGCATCTCCTCGACCACCACGCCCCTGATCAGGCGGGACGCCTCCGAGGAGGGGTCGGTGATCGAGTACAGGGCGCACAGGTAGGGCGGGATCGTGGAGAGCTCGATGGTCAGCGCCGTCTGCAGGTGGGCGGCCAGCCTCTCGACGGAGTCCAGGGGCCGGTGGGTCATGGTGAGCGGGAACAGCCTGGCGGCGGGGGGCGTCATGAGAGGTCGTCCGATCGTCGGTTCGGAAGCTGGGCAGGGGCGGGCCGGATGACGGCGCCGGTGTCGTCGCCGTCGGGGGTGAGGAGCACGACGGCGGTGCCGCCGAGGGCCGGGGTACGGGGGTCGCGTGCCACCACGAGCACGGCGCACGGGGCGGGCACCGTCTCCGGGGCGGTGTAGCGGCCGTCCTGGTCGATCCGCCCCACCTCCGGCAGGACGCTCCACTCGGCCCGCACCGGGTCGCCGCCCAGGGCGGCGGTGAACGACCGGGCCGTGCCCGGGCCGAGCGGCGCGGGGGCGTACGGGGTGACCTGCACGGCGACCGGCGCCGCCGGGAAGACGACGATCCGCGCGCTGCCGCTCTCCTTTCCGATGCGCGCGGTGAGCGTCACGGCCACCGGCCGGTCCAGCTTCGCGGGCGGGGTGTAGCGGCCCGTGTCGTCCACCGTCCCGACGGCCGGAGATATCGACCAGGTGACCTTCTCGGCGGACCCGGGCAGCCGCGCGGTGAAGGCGCGGGCCTGGTCACGGGCCTCGAAGACCGAGATGATCGGCGCGACGGTCACCTGGGCGGGGGTCACCACCACCGCCGCGTACGCCCGCTGGGCCGTCGCGAAGCCCTTCCCGGCGGCGTCGCGGACCGCCTCCCCATCGGCGTCGTCCCCTTCCACGGTGATGGGGTCCCGCGCCGTGGCCGTGACGACGACCACCTTGGGCCGGGAAAGCCCGGCGGGAGGCGTGTACACCCCGTCGGCGCCGATCCGGCCGCCGCCGCGCGGGACCGACCAGGTGACCGGCCGGTCGGCGGCGAGCCGCACGGTCTCGGCGGTGGTCACGGCCGACAGCGGCGGGGACACGGCGAAGCCGGGCGCGTTCAGCGTGCCGAACGCGACCAGGTCGCCGGGCACGTGGGCCGACAGCAGCCGGGCGGTCTGCCGTCCGGGGAACAGCAGGTTGGTCACCGCGAACGCGCCGACGTGCGGGACGGTGAAGCCGAACAGGCCGCTGAGCTGGTAGACGATCTCCTTCGCGATGAGGTCGCAGGTCAGCTGCCGGGCCTGCTCGTCCTGGAAAGGGTCGATCTTCTTGAAGAACGAGTCGTCGGGGGCCGGGAAGCTCACGCCGACGCCCCCGGACGAGGTGAAGGTGATCTCGGCGGTGACCGGGTCGACGCCGGGCCGGTAGGTGGTGTCCAGTTCGACGGTCATGGTGACCTGACCCTCGTCGCAGATCGTGGGCAGGGCCGGCAGGTCGACCTCGACGCTCCATGCCTGCTGCCAGTCATGCGACCAGGTGCCGGTGAGCGCCCCCGCGGAGGAACGGAAGGCGATGTCCTTCAGGGTGACGTAGACGTCCTGCGGCTTGCCGCACCAGCCCGCCTGCACGGTCCCGTACTCGCTGGTGTACCGGACGGGCATGGTGATGCTCCCGCCGGTGACCGTGACCGACCAGGCGTCCGACGCGTCGCCGTGCGCGTCGGTGTTGCCCGCGCCGACGACGCCGGCGACCAGGTCGCGCAGGATGCCGCCGAACAGCACCCTGCCGGACACCAGCAGCGTCGTGTCCATTCCGGCGGGGATCACGTTGGCCAGAGGAAGCGAGGTCTGCGCGCCGCCCTTGGGGTTGTAGTCCGTGGGCACGAACAGCAGCAGCCGCCCGGCGTCCGCGGGGTCGGCCTGGTCCCGCTGGGTCGCCAGCTCGAAGTCGCCGGCCGGGGTGAGGTCGGTGGCGTTCGGCGTGTAGTCCAGCGTGCCGAGCGCGTACCGCCGGTACCCGGTGCCGGGATCGGCGAGCAGGCGCAGGAAATACGCGCCGAGCAACGTGCCCGTCGCGCCGGGCACGCCGAGGTCGGCGAAGAAGTCCTTGCCGTCGTCGATCCGCAGGGACACGTGGGTCTGGTGCTCGACCTCTCCCTTCACCTTTCCCAGCGGCACGGTGCCGGTGATCGTGTAGCCCTGCGCGCCGGTGATCCACTGGGTGGAGACGACCTTGGCCGCCCCGCCCGCGGTGAGGACGGTGCGGGCGATCCCGGAGACGACCGGGATGGTGAGCCGCGCCGCCTGGGGGTCCAGTGCCGGGTCGAACGCGATCAGCGGATGACCGAGGACGACGTCGGCGAACTCGACCGCGTAGTCGTCGATGATGGGCACGGTGCCCGAGATGGGCGGCAGGTGGTCCCCGGACACGAGGTCCTGCACGAACTGCCGCTGGAACAGCTCGTTGACCTTGTGCGCCGACAGGGCGCACACCACGTCCCAGCCCTGGGTCACGCCCTTGCCCCGCAGGTGACGCAGGACCTCTTCGACGCTCGCGTCCGTCGTCATGGGGTGGCCGCCCTGTCCCAGTCGAAGTCGCCGAGAGGGTCCAGGACCCCTAGCTGCACGATGGGGGAGATCCCGGCGGTCGCCTCCACCACCTCGGGCAGCAGGAGCGGCTGGCCCGCCCAGGGGAGCGGGCCCACGACGGCCTCGAAGACGTCCAGCCAGGAGACGCCGGGATCGTCGTCCTTCAGCTGCAGGGCGGCGCCGGTGACGCCCAGGGCGATCAGGGCTCGCCCGAGAACGGCGTCGATGCCCACGTTCACCATGAAGGCGGTGATCGTGAGGTCCGTTCCCTCACCTCCCTCCCCCGTCGCGGGCCCCGCGCCACCGCCCGCCGATCTGATCGCCTTGACCTGGTCGATCAGGTGGAAGGCCCCGTCGGTCAGGATGGGCGCGAAGTAGCCGATCCAGGTGGCGTTGGTGATCTTCTCTCCTCTGGTCATGGCGGCCCAGTTCCAGTCGGCGCTCGGGGTGAACAGGCCCTGGACGATGATGTTGGCCGCGAGGTCGAGCCCGTTGACCAGCAGCGATCCCACGCTGTCGGCGCCGGACTGCGCGTCGGCCATGTTGACGCCGTCGGTCAGCATGTCGATGCCGATCAGCACCATGGAGGAGTAGTACTGCGCGTCCTCGAGCGGCGTGTACCTCTGCCCGGCGGCGGCCGGCGAGCCGGCCGCGACGCTCCTCGCGAGCACGCCCTCACCTTGGGCCTTGGTGAGCGGGTCGTAGGGCCCGCGGCCGGTGGCGGCCAGGCACGCGAGGGTGACCGGCGCGGCGAAGGCGAGACAGAACAGCCGGCCCAGCGTCATCGCGTCGCGGTTCCCGCTGGGCCTGGCCAGGTTGTCCCACATCCAGGTGAGCACCGGCGAATCGTCCATCGGCGCGGTGAGCAGGTCGTGGACCCACCGCACGACCTCGGCCGCCAGCTCCAGCAGCGTCACGACGAGCACGTCGCAGGCGTCGAGCGCCAGGTCGATCAGGTCGCGCAACGCCGCCAGCAGGTCGGCGACGCGAAGCTCCCCGGCCTTGGCGGGGTCGCGGAACAGCGTGAGGCACACCGGCACCACGTCCTGCAGGGCCTTCCCGCCGTCCGCGAGGATGCCGGAGTCCTCGACGGCCTTGACCAGCTTGCCGGTGAAGCCGTCGGAGAGCGGGGGCATCGTCCTGGCCGGCCGGTCCGGCACGTTGTCCAGGATCTTCGTGAGCACGTAGTTGTGCTGGGCGGGACTGCCCTCCAGCGCCGCCGCGAGCCCCGGCGACCGGCCGCCCGCGGGCCGGAGCCCGAGCCGCACCCGGCCGCGGCCGACGTCGTTGATGGTCGTGCTCCCCAGCACGGCCGCGGCCTCGTCGAGCCCGGCGTTCAGCTCGGACTTCAGATCGGAGAAGAAGCGTCCCGTCCCGACCGCCGCGGAGTCGCCCAGCCACCGCTGGAGCGAGGACAGGCCGGTGGTGATGGTGCCGTAGAACTCGTCCATGGTGCGCCAGATGGAGCGCCAGTGCAGGGCGTCCTGCCACAGGTCCTTCGCCTTGTCGAAGGCCAGCTCGATGGTGTTGAGAACGCTCTGCATCAGGGAGCCGACCTCGGCCAGGCCCTCCAGCGCGAGGCCCACCACGGTGGTGTAGACGCCCTTCGCGGACTCCACCAGCGCGGAGAAGGTCTCCTGGTCCGGATGGGCGATGAAGGCGACGAGCTTGACCGCGCCCGACTTCAGGGCCTGCCAGACGTCCACCAGCCAGTCCCCGAGGCTCTTGCCCAGGACGCCGGCCGTGAGCGCCTCCGCCGGCGCGGGGCCCCGGGCCGTGAGGGTCGCGGGCCCGGCCGCCGCGTGGAAGGCCGCCAGCCGTTCGGTGACGGCGTCCGCGGTGGCGTAGGCGATCAGCCGGGGCGCGCCGGGATCGCGCAGGTCCACCTCGAACCCCCCATCCGGCTTGGCGCCCCCGGGCCCGAGGGCGGCGAGCCGGATGACGGCGCCGGCGGCCACCTTGGCGAGCCCGGGGGTCAGGCCGGGAAGCAGCGGGCCGTCCTTGCCACGGGCGGCGCGCAGCATGTCCGCGCTCATCGGCGGGATGGTGGCGGTGCCGTTGAACAGGGGCGCCCTGCCCGCGAGCGTCTCGTACAGGTAGCCGTGCGGGGTGATCGGCAGATCCTCCGCCGCCCCTTCGACGCGCGCGGTGAAGGTGACCGCGGTGAAGCCGGTGGCGGGCTGGCTGAACTCCACCGCGCCGGTCTCGTCGGTGGTGAGCGTCGCGGCCGTGCCCGGCCGCGCGAGCACCGTGCGCCCGCCGCTGTACAGGCCCACCAGCCGCGAGGAGGTCAGCTCGATCGCCCTGTGGCGCACCGGCAGGCCGTTCGCGTCGGTGACGGTCAGCCGGGTGCGGTACCGGGACACCACCATCGGCGCGTCCTCGGCGTGGCCGTGCACCGGCACGCGCGTCCATCCGCCGCCGGTACGCGGCCGGCTGAGCAGGTCGACGGTGCCGTCCGCCCGGGTCACGGCGAGCGCGCCCGCGCCGCCGGCGGGGGTCCTCACCTGCACGGCGTCGGTGTCGAGCGGGAAGATCGGCGCCCAGACCGGGACGTCATCGGCCGTCCAGGCGGTCTGCCGAAGTTGCCAGAGCCTGCCGTCCGGGGCGCAGCCGTAGCACCGGACCATCCCGTCGTCGTCGAGCACGGCCGTGCCCCGGACGATCTCGCCGAGCGGGATCCGGACGGGCGTGTCGCCGAACCCCGCCGAGGAGTACAGGTTGTTCGCGGTGTCGGTGAACACGACCATGGCGGAGTCCGCGTGCGGGTAGGTCGCGAGCAGCCGCGCCGCGGGGGCCGCCACCTTGACCACCTCGGGGTGCGCGGCCACCCGGTCGCCGGTGCCGGGCCAGATCCGCAGCACGCCACCGGCGGTGGCGAACAGCACCCAGGCGTCGGGTGAGGTGAAGGCCAGCCGGGCCTCTCCCCCGACCAGCTCGCCACCGAGGTCGACGCGGGCCGCGGTCCACTTCCCGCCGTCGGCGGTGCAGAGCGTCAGATCGCCGCGCGCGTCGATGCCGCTGACCGCGAAGTCCCCGCTCAGCGGGATCTCGGCCACGCCCAGCCCGGTGCAGGCGGCCAGCTCCGCCGGCTCGCCCCATTCACCGCGGGCGTCGCGCACCGAGTGCAGCAGGGCCGGCTCGGTGGCGTAGAAGGCGTTGACCAGGCCGTCCGCGTCCACCAGGGTCACGACCTCCTGGGCCCGCGCCCCCTTCGGCAGCGGGTGAAGCGTGTACCCCGACGCCGACTCCCCCGACGCCCGAACCTCGGCGAGCCCGGTCCCGGGCGTTATGGCGAGCAGCAGATGGGTTCCGTCATCGGTCGTCGCGATGGAGGTGTGGTTGTGCGCTTCGGGATCGACGCTCACCGGCTTGACCGGTAAGACGTCCTCCGACAGGCGTGAGTCACAGTCGACGCGCAGGGGCAGGGCATGGTCGATCGGCAAGGAGACCTCCGTGAGGCTCGGTCCATCGGATGGGGAGTCAGCCGGGCGGAGGCGGAGCGGGGCGGAGCCGTTCGTCGTCCAGGGCCAGCTCGAACGCGCGGATGAGCGATATCCAGCCCGCGAACGGCTTGTCGGCGCCGTGCTCGTGGCGCACGACGCCTTCGATCGGGTCGGCGAGCAGATCGACTTCCACGGTCAGCCGGACGCGGTGCCCAGAGTCGCTCACCCGCGCAGTCTGCCGCCGTCGCCTGGTGCCCGGCGTCAGGGTAGACACCCTGATATTTGGCGATATACGCCACCCTTACCGGGTGGTATTCGTGGCCGGTGCGCGTTCGCGGTCTTACGGTGGGGGCGTGACGAAGCGGGTGGCGGAATCGTTGCTGCTGGAACGTGACAGCGAGCTGACGGCACTGGCGGCGGCGCTGGAGGCCGTACGCACGGGGAGCGGGTCCCTGGTGGTGGTGCAGGGGCCGCCCGGAGTGGGCAAGACGCGGCTGCTGGCCGCCGCCGCCGATCAGGCCCAGGCGAACGGACTGCTCGTGCTCGCGGCCCGCGGGCATGAACTGGAGCGGGCGATAGCGCTGGGCGTGGCACTCGACCTCCTCGCCCCGCCGCTGACCGCCGCCCGCCCGAAGGAGCGCGCCCGGCTGGCGGCGGGCCTCGCCGCACCGGCCGCGCCGCTGTTTCCCGGGCTTCTTCGCCAGGAGCTCTCCCCGGCGGCACCGGGCGGCGACGACATGCTGCGGGGACTGTGCCGGCTGGCGGTCAACCTGACCGGATGGGGAACCGAAGGCGCCGCGGTCCGCCCCATGCTGCTCACCGTGGACGACGCGCAGTGGGCGGATGAGGCGTCGCTGCGGTTCCTCGCCATGCTCGCCGACCGAGTCGGCGCGCTCCCGCTCGCCTTGGTGGTCGCCGTGCGCGACGGCGAGGACGGATCGGAGGTCTCGGCGCTGCGCCGGCTGACCGTCCAGCCCCCGAACCGCCTGCTGGCCCCCGCGCCCCTGTCCGCCGGCGCGGTCGAACGGCTGGTGGCCGGCGTGTTCCCCGCCGCCGGGGACGACCTGGCCGCCGCCGTGGCGCATGCGAGCGGCGGCAACCCCTTCCTGGTCGGCGAGTTGCTGCGGTCCCTGCAGGCCGACGGGCACGTCCCGCCCGCGAGCGCCGTCGCCGGCATGGTGCCCGGCACCGTGCTCCACTCGGTGCTGGCGCGACTGGCCAGGCTGCCCGCCGAGGCCGTCCGCCTCGCCACCTCGCTCGCCGTCCTGGGCGATCGCACCCCGCTGCGCCGGGCGGCCCGTCACGCCGGCCTCGGCCTCCCGGCCGCCGAGCGGGCCGCCGACGTGCTGGCCGGCGCCCACCTGCTGCGCCCCGGCGACCCGCTCGGGTTCCTCCACCCGCTCATCGCCGCGGCCGTCCACGCCGACCTTCCCGCCTTCGCCCGGGCCCGCGCCCATCGCAGGGCCGCCGACCTGCTCGCCGAGGACGGCGAGGGGGTGGAGAAAGTGGCCGGCCACCTGCTGGTCTCCCAGCCCGAAGGCGATCTCGCCGTGGCCCGCACACTGCGCGAGGCGGCCTGCCTGGCACTGCGCCGGGGCGACCCGGCCGCGGCCACCCGGCTGCTTCACCGGGCGCTCGCCGACGCCACCGCCGGGCGCCATTCCGGCGAACTCATGCTCGAACTGGCCCGCGCCCAGATGACCGCCGGCGACCTGGCCGCCCACGACACGGTCACCGAAGCGCTCCCCCTGCTCGACGACGCGCCCGCCCCTGTCAGGGCCGAAGCGCTCACCCTGCTCGCCCGGCTGCGGAACTCGCGCGGAGACTTCTCCGGCGCCGCGGTCGCCCAGGACGCCGCACTCGACCTGTTCGAGGCGGGCGACCCGCGCTCGGAGGATGTTCTCGCCGAGTACCTGATGATCGCCCGCTTCCATCCTTCGCTGCGCCGCCACGCCGCCCGGCGGCTGGCGCCGGTGCTGCGCGAGGCCCGTCAGGGGCGCCCGCCCGGCAGGCCGGGCCTGCTGGCGCACCTCACCCTGCAACTCGCCCTCGACGGCGACCCGGTACCCGAGGTACTGCGCGCCGCCTCCGGCGCGCTCGCCCACGACCCCCTGGTGGACCCGGTCGGCCACGGCTCACTGATGGGGATCGTCGTCCACGCCCTGGTCATCGCCGGTGAGCTGGTCGTGGCCGAGGCCGCGGCCGACGCCGCGCTGTCGGCGGCACGACGCAGAGGAGACGTGCTCGCCTACGGTTACGCCGGCTACCACCGGGCGCTGGCCCGCTACCACCAGGGGGCGCTGACCGCGGCCCTGGCCGACCTGGAGGCGGCCCGAGGGCCGCACGACGAAGGCTGGAACTCCGCGGGCGGCTGGATAGCCTTCCTGCTCGCCTGGGTGCACCTCGAACGGGGCGAGGAGGACGCCGCGGAGGAGGCGCTGCACCTGGCCGACCCGCATCCGCCGGACGGCATGTACTCCCCGCTCGTCCTCGACTGCCGCGCCCGGCTGTCACTGCTGCGAGGCGACCCGGCGGCGGCGCTCCGAGCCGCCCGCGACGCCGGCCACCTGCTCGAACGGCTCTACGAGATAGACCACCCGGGCCTGCTGCCCTGGCGGGGCACGGCGGCCATCGCCGCGCACCACCTCGGCGACCACCGCGCCGCCCAGGAACTGGCCGGCCAGGCCGTCGCCCGCGCCCGGACCGTCGGCGTGGCGCAGGCCGTCGGCGCCGCGCTGCGCGTCGCCGGCCTGGTCGCCAGGCCGCGTCCCGACCTCTCGCTGCTCGCCGAGTCGGCGAAGATCTTGCAGGGAACCCCCGCGGCGCTCGAGCACGCCCGCGCCCTCATCGACCTCGGGGCCGCGCTGTGGCGGGCGGGGCGTGGCCGCGACTGCGGGCCACCGCTCCGACAGGGCCTGGCGCTGGCGGACCGCATGCACGCCCGCCCGCTCGCCGAACGGGCCCGCGCCGAACTGCACGCCGCCGGCATGCGCCCGCGCCGGACCGCCGTCGCCGGCATCGACGCCCTCACTCCGGCCGAGCGCAGAGTGGCCCTCCTCGCCCTCCACGGGCACAGCAACGGCCAGATCGCCCAGACCCTGTTCATCTCCACCAAGACCGTGGAGACCCATCTCGCACGGGTCTACCGCAAACTCGCGATCGTCAACCGCAGGCAGCTCAGCGAGGCCTTCGGCTCCCCCACCTGAGGCGTCGAGCGGGCCGGTGCGCACGCGGGCGTCGTTCGGCCACGGGCCCCCTGAATGCGGCCGTCCACGCCCGGCTCGCGGCGGACCCCGATCCGCGCGCCGGGCCGGGGTCAGGCGTTCACGCGGCGCCGGCGGACAGGCGGTTGAACAGCGCGAGCGCGGCCTCCCGCACGTCGGGCGGTGTCACCCCGTACAGGACGGCGCGGGCCTCGGCGATGTTGCGCGTGGTGGCGCAGGTGATCGCCACCGACGTGGCGGCGGCGTGGTTCAGCGACCCGGCCGGCTCGCGGTCGGCCATCTCCCTGGCGCTGGTGGCAAGATCGAGGTTGTCGGCGGATGCACTGCTCAATGGGTCCTCCTCGGGTCGCGGATCGAGGTCGTCGCCGGTCAGGCAGGCCGTGGCGGAGGCTGGAGGCGGCCCGGCGGGACAGGCCGCGCCCCGGGCCGTCACGCGGGCCCGCGGCGCCTGCTCATGACGCCAACTGTAGAGCAGCGCGAGGCGGCCGCTCCCGGCGGCCACGCGATCCGTCCCTGATCTCCCTGATTTCACCGGCCTCGCCGGTCGCCCCATGTCCGCCTTGTCGTTTCTTGTCCCCCTGATCGCGCCACCCGGCCACCTCCCCGGTCCGTGGGTGGGAACGAATACAGAGGTCACAGGAGCGACGACGGGGGCGATGCATGATCACCGCAGAGACGATCGACCGGATCATTCGCTTCAACGGGGGCGACGTGCCCGTGGTGTCGCTGTACGTGAGCGTCGGGGCGGACGGGAACACCACTCTGTCCACCCGCGTCAACAGCCTGCTGCACGAGATCCGCCCGCTCGGACAGGACAGCTCGCTCGGGCGCCAGGCCCGCATGTCCATCCGCGGCGACATCGAGCGCATCGCCGGCATGGAGGGCCTGGAGCGGGCCGAGGCCGGCGCCGTGGCGGTGTTCTCCTGCAGCGGGGCCGACCTGTTCGAGCAGATCCCGCTGCCGCGGACCGTGCGCGACCGGGTCATGGTGGACGCCGCCCCGTGGGTGCGCCCGATGCTGGCGGTGCTCGACGAGTACCACCGCTCCTGCGTCCTGGTGCTCGACCGGCGCTCGGCCGAGGCATGGGAGCTGTACCAGGACGAGATGCGCGAGGCCGGCAAGGTGGAGGACCCCACGCTGCGCAAGTCCAACTACGCCGGCTGGTACGGGTACACCGAGCACCGCGTGCGCAACCGCGCCGACGACCTGACCCGGCGGCACTACCGCAACGCCGCGCGACTGGTGGACGAGCTGTTCCGCACCGGCAGGTACGAGCTGATCATCCTGGGCGGGCATCCGGAGGAGGTGCCGGGGTTCGTCGACTTCCTTCCCCGCCATCTGCGTCCGAGGGTCGCCGGCACCTTCTCGGTCGACCCGCGCACCGCGACCCCGGCCGACATCCGGCACAGCGCCGAGCGCATCCTCGAACGCTACGAGCGCGAGGAGGAGCGCCGCTGGGTCGCCGAGGTGCTGGAGCGGTCGGCGACGCGCAGGCCGGCGGCCCTCGGGCTGGCGGACTGCCTGTGGGCGGGGTCGGTCGCCGCGGTGCAGGCCCTTCTGGTCCAGGAAGGGGCGACGGCGCCGGGCGTGGTGTGCGACGAGTCGGGCTGGCTCGGCACCGGCGGGGACGCCTGCCCGCTGTGCGGCAAGGCGACCCGGCGCACACCGGACGTGATCGGCGAGCTGGCCGACGCGGTGATCGAGGAGGGCGGCTCGGTGGAGCACGTGCAGGCCGACACCGAGCTCAAGGAGCACCTGGTCGCCGCCTCCCTCCGCTTCCCCGCACCGCCCCCGCCCGACCCCCCGGCCTGACAGACCGGGCAGGGCGGGCAGGGCAGGTCAGGCCGGGGGCAGCGGCATCACCAGGAGCGGATCACCGGAGGGCCGGCGCGACCCGCCCGCGGGCTCGACCGTGACGCCGACCTTGGTGGCGTCCCCCGGCGTGCCCAGCACCACCGGCGGCGTGCGGCCGTCGGCGCCGGGACGGGTCAGCCCGTCGGGGACGGCGCCCGAGGGCCCGATGCGCCACAGCTGGTAGGTGCGCCCCTCGGGCAGGGCGGACAGCCCGGCCGAGACGAACACCATGCGGCCCTGGGAGCGCGAGACCACCAGCGTGCCGGTGACCCCGTCCGCCGTGCGGGTGACGGTGCGGGCGTCCGGCGCGGCCAGCACGGCGGCGAGCCGCTCGCCGCCCGCCCGGGCCCGGTCGAGCTGGTCGCCGGTGCGAACGGCCACGACGCCCAGGCCCACCGCGGCCGCCAGGAAGGCGGCGGCCAGCCCGGTCGCCACGCGCGGCGCCCAGGCGGCCCGGCTCGCCGCCCGCCGCCGCGACCGTCTGCCGCTCCCCCGGCCGGGCCCCTGCCCCGGCCCGGGGAACGGCGCCGGCCCCCCTGGCCCGGCCCCCGGCGAATCGGAACCGGGGCCCCCCACGGACCCCGCACCGCCCCGGGAACGGGAACCGTCAAGTGAACCGGGAGCACCCGGGAAGCCGGGGCCTCCCAGGGGGTTCGCGCCGCCGGCCGGGGCGGGGCCCGGGCCGGGCGGGGGCTGGACGGGGAAGGAGAGCGGGCCGCTGCCGGGGGCCGGGTCGGCGGCGGGGACCGGCGGGAGCTGGCGGACCATGCCGATCTCGGCCATGACGCGCCCCCGCAGGCGGGCCGGCGGCTCCACCGCGAGCGCGGCGCCCAGGCGGGCGGCGGCCTCGCGCAGCCCGCGCGCCTCCAGCTCGCACTCCGGGCACCGGGACAGGTGCTCCTCGAACGCCTGACGCTCGGCGGCGTCCTCGACCGCGCGCAGCGCGTACGCCCCGGCCAGCGTGTGCGGATCGCCGCTCATCGTTCCACCCCCAGGCAGTCGCGCATGCGGATCAGTCCGTCGCGCATCCGGGTCTTGACCGTCGCCAGCGGCACCTTCAGCAGCTCGGCGACCTCACGGTAGGTGTATCCGCCGTAGTAGGCGTAGGTGACCGACTCGCGCTGCAGCTCGGTGAGGCCGCCCAGGCAGCGGCGCAGCCGTTCCTGCTCCAGGGTCGTCTCCACCGACTCGGCGACGTCATCGTAGGGCCGGCGCACCTCCAGCCGGGCCACGCGGTCCTCGCGGTCGATCGCCGCCTGCGCCGCGCGCACGCGGTCGACGGCGCGGTGGTGGGCGATGGTCATCACCCACGCCATGCCCGAGCCGCGCGCGGCCTCGAAACGGGCCGCGGACCGCCACACCTCGATCAGCGCCTCCTGGGCGACCTCCTCGGCCTGGGCCGGGTCGCGCAGCACCCGCAGGGCCACCCCGTACACGGCGGGCGCCACCATGTCGTAGACCTGCTCGAAGGCGGCGCGGTCTCCCCGCGCGAGCCGCCTCAGCAGCTCCTCCAGACCCGGCCGGTCGTGCCGGCCGCCGTCCAGGGGCACGGCTCGTGTCGGCCTCATGCCTTCTTCTCCAACCGTCGGCGTGGACGCGGACACCACTACTTCGGCGCAGAAGGGCCTGTGGATTGCGCGGGAGCCGATCGAGTCGCGGAATCCACCGCCCGCGCCTCCGGTGACGGCCACGGAGCCGGTGGTGAGGCCGTAGTTTGAGAACGACCCGCCCGGCGTGGCGGCATCATGGGTCCCGGCACCGGACGACCGAGGAGAGGCACGTGACCAAGCGTCCCCTTGTACTGCTGGACGTGGACGGGGTGCTCAACCCCGCCCGGCGGCCCACGTTGCGGCTGCGGCGGTACGAGTGCGTCCTGGACGGCCACACCTACACCGTCCTGCTGAACTCCCGGCACGGCGCCAAACTGGCCGAGCTCGCCCGCGACACCGGGGCCGAGCTGGCGTGGGCCACCACCTGGGAGCACCACGCCAACGAGCACATCGCCCCGCGCCTCGGCCTGCCCGCGCTGCCGGTCATCACGGTCAACAGCGACCCCGGCAGCCGTGCCGGGGAGCACTTCAAGACCCGCCACGTCGCCGAGTACGTGGCGGGCCGCCCGTTCGTCTGGTTCGACGACAGCCTGAGCGCCCACGACTGGCAGTACCTCAAGGACCACCCGGCGGTCGGGGAGTTCCTGCTGGTGGAGGTGGACCCGCGCACCGGCCTGACCGACGGGCACCTGACGCGGGCCCGCGACTGGCTGGCCGGCCGCACCGCCTCCGGCGCCGGGCTGCGGCCCCTGCCGCCCTGACCGCCGGCCCGGGCCGCGGAGCCGTCGCCCCGGCCCTCAGCCCGCGCCCGCTCTGTAGTCCCGGCCCTCAGCCCGCGCCCGCTCTGTGGCCCCGGCCCTCAGCCCGCGCCCGCCGTCGCCCTGGCCCTCAGCCGGCGGCCTCCTGCCTCCCGAAGCCTCAGCCGGCCCGCCCGATGTGGTCGCGCAGCCAGTGGTAGCTGGCCTTGGGCGTGCGCCGCTGGGTCTGGTAGTCGACGTGCACGAGCCCGAAGCGCGCCGCGTAGCCGCGCGCCCACTCGAAGTTGTCGATCAGCGACCAGCAGAAGTACCCGCGCACGTCCACGCCCGCGGCGATCGCCCGCCGGGCCGCGGCCAGGTGGTCGCGCAGGTAGTCCACCCGGCCCTGGTCGTCCAGCTCGTCCCGCCCCCCGTAGCCGTTCTCGGTGATCAGGACCGGCGGCAGCGCCGGGTAGCGGGCGGCCAGCCCGGTGAGGGTCTCGTACAGCCCGTCCGGCTCGACCGGCCAGCCCAGCCCGTTGGTGCGCCCGCCCTCGGGGGTCACGCCGGTCACCCCGAGGTCGAACGCGGAGCGCCGCGCGGGGTCGGGCTCGTCGTAGGGCGCCGCCGCGGCGTGGATCCGGTAGTAGTAGTTCAGGCCGAGGAAGTCCAGCGGGGCGCCGATGACGGCCAGGTCGCCGTCCGCGCGGAAGGAGAAGTCGCTGATGTGCCCGAAGGTCTCGGCCATGTCGGCGGCGTAGGCGCCGCCGAACAGCGGCTCGGTGAACTGCCGGTTGACCAGCAGGTCCATCCGGCGGGCCGCCGCGTGGTCCTCGGGGGTGCCGGCGGCCGGCGCGGTGGGCGACATGTTGATCGTCACGCCGACCCGCTCGTCCCCCCGCGTGCGCAGCCGCGGCACGGCCAGGCCGTGGGCGAGCAGCAGGTGGTGGGCGGCGGCCAGGGCGCCGTGGCCCTCCTTGGCGCCCGGGGCGTGCCGGCCCTCGCCGTAGCCGACGATCGAGGAGCAGTACGGCTCGTTGAGGGTGATCCAGTGGCGGACGCGGTCGCCGAGCGCGCCGTGCACGATCTCGGCGTAGTCGGCGAACCGCTCGGCGGTGTCGCGGGCCCGCCAGCCGCCGAGGTCCTCCAGCGCCTGCGGCAGGTCCCAGTGGTAGAGGGTCACGTACGGCTCGATGCCGCGTTCGAGCAGCGCGTCGGCCAGGCGCCGGTAGAAGTCCAGGCCGCGCTCGTTGACCTGGCCGGAGCCCGTGGGCAGCACCCGCGGCCAGGCCACCGAGAACCGGTAGGCGTCCACGCCGAGGCCCCCCATCAGCTCGATGTCCTCCGGCCAGCGGTGGTAGTGGTCGCAGGCCACCTCGCCGGTGTCCCCGCCGGCGACCGCGCCCGGGACGCGGCAGAAGACGTCCCAGATGGACGGTCCTCGCCCGTCCTCGCCCGCCGCGCCCTCGATCTGGTAGGCGGCGGTCGCCGTGCCCCAGACGAATCCGGGCGGGTAGGCCGCCGGGCCCGTCTGCCGTCCCTGTGTCACGCTCATCCCTCGATCGCTCCTGACGTGGTCCGCCGATGCCGCGCCGCCCCGCGCCTCGCGGGGCGGGTGCGGTCGCCAGAACGGTACCGGCCGCCGGGAGGTCCCGCCGGGCCGGGACGTCGTTAACCGCTGCGCCACTTCGGGTACAGATCTCGCCGTTAGCGTGCCCCGCGACGACGAGAGAGTTGGGGTGTGCCCGATGGTGAGGAAGTTCATGGCCGGCGCGCTGGCCGTTCTGGCGGGCGGGGTGGCGCTGGTCGCCCTGCGACCGGAGATCGCGACGGCCGACAGGCGGGGGCACGAGCAGCGCGGCGCGCTGGTGATCGGGCACCGGGGCGCGAGCGCGATCAGGCCCGAGCACACGCTGTTGTCCTACGAGGCGGCCATCAAGCTCGGGGCCGACTACATCGAGCCCGACCTGGTGTCCACCAAGGACCACGTGCTGGTGGCGCGGCACGAGAACGAGATCTCCCAGACCACCGACGTCGCCGCCCACCCCGAGTTCGCGGGACGCAGGACGACCAAGACGATCGACGGCACGCCGGTGACGGGCTGGTTCACCGAGGACTTCACGCTGGCGGAACTGCGCACGCTGCGGGCCAAGGAGCGCATCCCCGACCTGCGGCCGGACAACACCGCCTTCGACGGGCTCGCGCAGATCCCGACGTTCGAGGAGGTCGTCCAACTGGCGCAGAAGAACGGCGTGGGCGTCTACCCCGAGACCAAGCACCCGTCCTACTTCGCCTCGATCGGCCTGCCTCTGGAGGAGCCGCTGCTGGCCACCCTCAGGCGGTACGGCTGGGACGGCGAGCGGGCGCCGGTGTTCGTCCAGTCGTTCGAGACCGGCAACCTCAAGCGGCTGCGAGCGCTGACCCGGCTGCGGCTGGTCCAGCTCATCAACTCCAGCGGCGCGCCGTACGACCTGGTGGCGGCCGGCGACCCGCGCACCTACGCCGACCTGGTCACCCCCGAGGGCCTGCGGGAGATCTCCCGGTACGCCGACGCGGTGGGCGTGGCGACCAGCCGCGTCGTGCCGACCGGAGCGGACGGCCGGCTGCTGGCGCCGACGAGCCTGATCAAGGACGCGCACCGGCGCGGGCTGCTGGTGCACACCTGGACGATCCGCCCGGAGAATTCGCAGCTGCCGGTCGACTACCGGCTCGGCGACCCGGCCAGCCCGGCCTTCGCCGGCGCGACCGGCGACGTCATGGGCTGGCTGGAGCGGCTGCTGACGCTCGGGGTGGACGGGGTGTTCTCCGACGACCCGGGCATCGCCCGCGCGGTCCGCGACCGCCTGGTGGAGGACTGAGCCCGGCCGGCCCGCTCGCGGGCCGGCCGGAAAGCCGGCAGGAAGGCTTCCGGGTCTCCCGGAAGCTCCCCGCCCCCGGAGGCCGTCCGGCCCTCCGGGGGCGTTCGCATGTCCGAGGCCCATCGATGGTCGATCTTATCCTTCACATATATCCGTAGATCAGAGTCTTTGAGTCGATCGTCCCATTTGTGCTTTATCGCGGGTAGTGACCGGGTACCAGACGCTTAGCAGGACACCCCGGTGATCGGAGACACGGAGGTCCGCAGGCGGTCAACCCATCCCATCGGTCCGCTCGATCTCGCCGAGGCCGCAGGACGGCCCGGCCGCACCTCACCACCGCGAGGCCCGAGGCCTCGTCAACGGCCCCTACATCCTGACCTTGCCCACCCAGCCCGTCCCTGACGGGAGGGCACGGGTACGCCGCCCGTCCGCCACCGCTCGCACGGCCGCGTCCGGCCGCGCGCGATCGCGCCCGCCTCGCGCGGGCGGCCACCGCCGCGCACCTCGCGCGCGCCGCCACAGGTCGCTCCCACGCCACCGCACGCCCCCACGACCCTCGTCGACCCTTGCGAACCCTTGCGAACCCGCGCGAACCGCCGTGAATCCTCGTGAACCGTCGTGAACGAAGGAGGCCGTCCAGCTTCGCCGCCGACCGTCCCACCCGCCAAGGAGGGCCCATGACCGGTACGGAGAACAGCGACGCGCGGGTCCGCGGCCCGGCGGAGGTGGAGGAGTTCGCACGGCGGTGCTTCCAGGGCACCCCCGGCGACCGCGTCGGCGTCGAGCTGGAGTTCCTGGTCTTCGACCGCGAGGACCCCTCCCGGCACGTCCGGGTCGAGCGGACCGCCGAGGCGCTCCCCACGCTCGCCGGAGGCAGCGCCGTGAGCTTCGAGCCCGGCGGCCAGCTGGAGCTGTCCGGCCCGCCCGGCGCCCTGCCCGACGCCGTGCGAGCCCTGGCCGCCGACCTCGCCTCCGTCCGCGCGGCCCTGCGCGAGGAGGGGCTGGTGCTGGCCGGGATGGGCCTGGACCCGGTGCGGACGCCGCTGCGCCAGCTACGCCAGCCCCGCTACGAGGCGATGGCCGAGCTGCTCGGCGTGCCCTACGGGCCGATCATGATGTGCCTGACCGCGTCGGTCCAGGTCAACGTGGACTTCGGCGCACGGCCCGCGGAGCGCTGGGATCGCGCCGTGCGCCTCGGCCCGCTGCTCAGCGCCTGCTTCGCCAACTCCCCCATCCTGGACGGGCGCCCGTGCGGGTGGATGTCGGGCCGCCAGGCCGTGTGGCTGCACCTGGACCCGACCCGCACGCACCCGGTCGTCTCCGGCGACGACCCGGCCGCGGCGTGGGCGCGCTACTTGATGGACGCCCGCCTCATGCTCGTCCCGGAGAAACGCCCGCGCCGCACCACCCCGCCGAACCGGGCCACCTTCGGCCGGTGGCTGAAGGCGCCCCGCCTCGGCGGCCACCCGCCCACGGCCGCCGACCTGGCCTACCACGCGACGACGGTGTTCCCGCCGGTCCGGCCGCGCGGATGGCTGGAGATCCGCTACCTGGACGCCGTGCACCCCCGCTGGTGGCCGGCCTGCGTCGCGGTGACCTCGGCGCTGCTGCTGGACGACCGGGCCGCCGGCGCCGCGCTCGCCGCGGCCGAGCCCTTCGCCGGCCGCTGGTGGCAGTGCGCGCAGGCCGGCCTCGGCGACCCGCGGATCAGGCGCGCCGCGGAGGCCTGTTTCCTGGCCGCCGCCGAGGCGCTGCCCCGCCTGGGCGCCGGGCCCGGCCTGGTCGCGGGCGTGGAGTCCTTCGCCGAGCGTCACGTGGTGCCCGGGCGCTCGCCGGCGCTGGACCTGCTGCGCGCCCGCGACCGGGGCACGGGCCCACTGCCCTGGACCGGCGAGGAGGTGCCGGCGTGAGCGGGCTGAAGGAGCGGATCGCCGCCGAGCTCGAGGCGGGACGGGCCAGGTCGCTGGCCTACACCGACGTGGACGACGAGGTGCTGGTGCGCCAGCACTCCCCCATCATGTCCCCCCTGGTGTGGGACCTGGCCCACGTCGGCAACTACGAGGAGCTGTGGGTGCTGCGCGAGGCCGGGGGGCTGACCCCGCTGCGCCCGGAGATCGACGAGATGTACGACGCGTTCGCCCATCCCCGCGGGGAGCGGCCCGCGCTGCCGCTGCTGCGCCCGGACGAGGCCCGCGCGTACATCGCCGGCGTGCGGGGCCGGGTGCTGGACGTGCTGGACGCCGCCGACCTGTCCCGCCCGGACCCACTGTGCTCGCAGGGCCTGGTGTTCGGGCTGGTCATGCAGCACGAGCACCAGCACGACGAGACGATGCTGGCCACCTTGCAGCTGTGCGGGCTGCCGGGGCTGGTGCGCGACGGCGACCTGCCCGCCGGACGGCCGGCGGGCGCCGCCGAGGTGCTGGTCCCGGCCGGCCCGTTCACCGCCGGGACCGGCGCGCTGCCGTGGGCCTACGACAACGAGCGGCCCGCCCACCGGGTCGACCTGCCGGCCTACTGGATCGACCGCTTCCCGGTGACCTGCGGCGCCTACACCGCGTTCCTCGACGACGGCGGCTACGAGGACCCGCGCTGGTGGAGCCCGGGCGGCTGGGAGTGGCGGGTCCGCCGGGAGGTCCGGGCGCCGTTGTTCTGGACGCGCGAGGCCGGCGCGTGGTGGCGCACCCGGTTCGGGCGGCCCGAGCCGGTGCCCGCCGAGGAGCCGGTGCAGCACGTGAGCTGGTTCGAGGCCGACGCCTACGCCCGCTGGGCCGGCCGGCGGCTGCCCACCGAGGCCGAGTGGGAGAAGGCGTGCGGATGGGACCCCCACGCCGGACGGGCCCGCGCCTACCCGTGGGGGGACGCCGAGCCCGGGCCCCGGCACGCCAACCTCGGGCACAGGGCGTCGCGGCCCGCGCCCGTGGGCGCCTTCCCCTCCGGGGCGAGCCCGTGCGGCGCCGAGCAGATGATCGGGGAGGTGTGGGAGTGGACCTCGTCCTGCTTCCTGCCCTACCCGGGCTTTCGCGCCTTCCCCTACCGGCAGTACAGCGAGGTGTTCTTCGGCGACCACTACCGGGTGCTGCGCGGCGGCTCGTGGGCCACCCATCCCTCGGCGGTCCGCACGACGTTCCGCAACTGGGACCTTCCGCACCGCCGGCAGATCTTCGCCGGGTTGCGGTGCGCCCGTCCGGCCGCGCCCGGGGAGGCGTAGATGTGCCGGCACGCGGCCTGGCTCGGCGCCCCGCGCCCGCTGGCGTCGCTGCTGCGCGACCCCGGGAACGGCCTGCTGCGCCAGTCGTACGCGCCGCGCCTGCAACGGTGCGGCGCGGTCAACGCCGATGGGTTCGGCGTCGGCTGGTACGACGCCCACCGCCGTGAGCCGGTGCGCTACCGGCGCTCGGTGCCGATCTGGTCCGACGCCAACCTCCCCGGGCTGGCCGCGATCGCCCGCTCGGGCTGCCTGATGGCGGCGGTCCGCTCGGCCAGCCCCGGCATGCCGGTCGAGGAGACGGCGACCGCGCCGTTCACCGAGGGGCCGTGGCTGCTCAGCCACAACGGGCGGGTGTCGCGGTCCGCGCTCGGCCCGCTCATCGACGGCCGGGAGCCCGAGAGCGCCTGCGACTCGGCGTGGGTGGCCGCGGCGGTGTTCGCCCGGCTCGGCCGGGGCGCCCCGCTGTGCGAGGCGGTGGGCGAGGTGGTGGCGGGCGCCGGGACGGCCGACCCCGGGGCCCGGCTCAACCTGCTGGTCAGCGACGGGGACGCGGTGGCCGCGACCGCGTGGAACGAGACCCTGTTCGTCCACCTCGGCCAGGGGGTGCTGCTGGCCAGCGAGCCGCTGGACGAGCGTCCCGGCTGGGAGCCGGTCCCGGACCGGCACCTGGTGCTGGCCACCCCCGACGGCGTCCGCGCCGACCCTCTCTGACCGGCCCGCCCAACCGTCACACCAGGAGGCCCGCGTGTCCGTCACCCAGATCCCGCTGCCGTTCCTGTACACGGTCAACCACCTCGGCCCCGACCACCTGCGCCGCGCGCTGGCCGAGGACGTCCGCGCCGGGCTCACCTCGGCGCCCAAGTGGCTGCCGCCCAAGTGGTTCTACGACGCCACCGGGAGCGAGCTGTTCTCCCGGATCACCCGGCTGCCGGAGTACTACCCGGCGCGCCGGGAGACGGCCATCCTGCGCGAGCACGCCGAGGAGATCGCCGCGCTGTCCTGCGCCGACACGCTGGCCGAGCTCGGCTCGGGCACCAGCGAGAAGACCGGGCTGCTGCTGGGCGCGCTGTCGCGGGCCGGCACGCTGAAGACCTACATGCCGGTCGACGTGGACGCCGCCACCCTGGACGCGGCGGCCCGCCGGGTCGCCTCCGCCCATCCCGGCCTGGCCGTGTGGGCGATCTGCGCCGACTTCGAGCGGCACCTGGCCCGGCTGCCGCGCATCGGCCGGCGGCTGGTCGCCTTCCTCGGCGGCACCGTCGGCAACCTCGACGACCGGGCGCGGGCGTCGTTCCTGTCGGAGCTGCACGCCACCCTGTCCCCCGGCGACGGCCTGCTGCTGGGCGCCGACCTGGTGAAGGACACCGGGCGGCTGGTGGCCGCCTACGACGACGGCGCCGGGGTGACGGCGGCCTTCAACCGCAACGTGCTCGCCGTGATGAACCGCGAGCTCGGCGCCGACTTCGCCCCGCAGGCCTTCGAGCACGTCGCCCTGTACGACGGCCGGCTGCACCGCGTCGAGATGCGGCTGCGGGCCACCCGTCCCATGCGCGTCCACTTCCGCGAGCCGGCGCTGACGGTGCCCTTCCGGGCCGGGGAGGAGATGCGCACCGAGATCAGCACGAAGTTCTACCGCTACCGGCTGGAGCGCGAGTTGCAGCGCGCCGGGTTCGCGGTGTCCCGCTGGTACACCGACCCGGCGCAGGACTTCGCCGTGGTCCTGGCCTTCGTCCCGGAACCGCGCGGAGGTGGAGCCGACCGCCACCACACATAACTTTGTGGAATTTTCCTGACATTGACCACATCCGGCGGTTTCTGGGGAACAAACCATAAGAGGCGAGGGATTCCGGCAAGCAGGGAAACCCATGGCTCTGTGCCGGTATGCGGTCGAAATGGTGGTGGCCCGCGCCCCGCCCCTGGTGAACGGGCATCCCTCAGCGGGTCACCCCATGCGGCCTTTGCCGCGAACCGGATATATGCTTTGACATCACTCTGGCGTTTCGCCGTCGGTATCCCTCGACGCGTATACCGCAAGACCGGCCGAGGAGGTTCGCAGGGTGTCGGCGCAGGAAAGACGCCTCTCGGCGATCGGGGAGGCCGCGGCCGGTGTCCTCCGCACCACGGCCTACCACCTCGTCCGCGCCGAAGACGTCGCCGCGGCCGTGCGGCTCTCCCGCGAGGGCCACAGCGGCCGGCGCAGCGCGGTCTGGCTCTACAACGAGGTCAAGAGCCGCAGGGTGCTGGTGGCCCTCGCCCTGGACCACGCCTTCGCCGAGTTCGCCGAGCGCAACGGCCCGCAGGAGCCGCCCTCGGTGCCGGCCAGCCTGGTCGAGGCGCGCGACCAGGTCACCCAGTCGCTGCTGCTGGTCGCCCGCTTCCACCGCGCCGAGTCCTTCCTCACCCAGCAGGTCCAGCTCGGCATCGGCGACATCGCCACCTCCGAGAAGCGCCAGTCCGCGCCGCAGGAGCCGCCGAGCTGGCCCGGCAGCGCGATCGGGCGGGTCGCCTCCGCCGGCTGGGCCGGCCGCGTGCTGGCCTACGCCCGCCATCTGACCCCCGTGCTCGCGGCGGCGGCCCAGGCGGTGTGCCCGCCGCCGCCCGGATGGGCGGAGTCCTGCGCCGAGAAGCTCTCCGACCTGGCCTTCGACGCCCTCACCGACGACCCCGACGGTCCGGTGGACCGTCAGGCGGCGGCGCTGGGCGCCCACTGGTACGAGCGGCACCTGGTGCCCCTCGCGGGGTCGTGGATCAACGACCTGGATGTGGCCGAACGCGTCCTGGACCTGGCCCGCCGCTCGGCACCCGGCACCCGGGCCGAGACCGACGCCCAGGCCGGCGTCCTGCGCTCGGTCGCCGACACCGGCATCCTGCTGCGCCGCGCCGCCGACGAGGCCGCCGAGCTGACGCGCCTGCTGCCCCGGCCGGGCGAGCCGGGCGGCGACCTGAGCTCGCTGTGCGACGTGCACGGCCGCCGTGGCCTGGCCCTGGCCAGGTACGGCGACCTCGAGGCCGCACGCGCGTGCCTCATGGACTGCCTGGCCGTCGCCGAGAACGAGCTGGCCGCGCGGGAGCCGGCCGAGGGCGTCGCGTACGCCGCCCGGGCGCGGCACAACCTCGGCGAGCTGCTGATGGAGGCCGGCCGGCCCGCCGAGGCCGCCCAGCTGATCGAAAGGGCCCGGTCGGCCCGCGCCGAGGGCGCCGCCCCCGGCGCGGGCCTGTCCCCGGCCTGGCGCCGCTACACCGTGACCGCCCAGGCGGCCGCCCGCGCGGCGGCGCGCTCCGGCGACGTCGTGGCAGGGCTGCGCCTGGCCGAGGCCGTGGTCGACGACCGGCAGGCCCGCCTCGGCGAGCCGGGCGACATCAACGTGGTGGCCGCGCGGGTGTCGCTCGCCGAGACCCTGCTGGAGGCGGGCCAGCCGATCGAGGCGCGCCACCTGCTCCAGGAGGCCCGCCGCCACCGCGCCGAACTGCTGCAGCCGATCGCCTACTGGCCCAACTACGACACCGTGCGCCTCGCCCAGGTGGAGCTGGCCCTGCGCGAGCCCGCCACCGTCCTGCGGCTGCTCGAACGCTCCCCCGTCCTTTCCGAGTGGTTCGCCGCGCACGTGTCGTTCCGGCTGTGGGCCGAGGCGCGCATCGCGCACGGGCTGGCCACCGCCCTGGCCGGCGACGCGGCGGCGGCGCGCGGCGCCCTGGCCGAGCTGGCCGGCCGGCTGGAGGGGGGCCCGGGCGGCGAGGCCCTCACGGCCGCCGCGCGGCGCGCCCTGGCCGAGGCCGAACTCACGGGAGGCGACGCCGAGACCGCCGCCGGCCTGCTGACCAGGGTGCGGGAGTGCGAGGCCGTCCCGGGCGATCCCCCGGGCCGCGCGCGGACGCTGCTGCTCGCCGCCCGCTGCGAGGACGCCCGCGGCGACGACGCGGCGGCCGGCCGCCACCGCGCCGCGCTCGCGGCCCTGGCCGGGGGCGGGCTGGACCCGTCGCATCCGCTGCTGCTGGAGGGCCGCTACGACGAGGCGGTGCGCCGCTTCGAGACCGGCCGCTTCGAGGGCCTGGACGCCCTGCTCGCCCCGCTGCTGGACCGCACTCCCCTCGCCCACGGACGGCCCGCCCTGGGCGAGGGGCATCCGCTGCTGCTCAAGGCCATGGTGCTGGCCGACCGTAGCGGCGCCGTCCACCTGCCGCGCGTCCCGCGCCAGGTGCTGTGGGAGGACGCCTGAACCGCCGCGCCTGACGGGCACCGCTATGCCGTGACGGGGCCGGACGGCCCGACCGGCCGGTCGCCGCGCAGCGTGATGCGGTGCATGACGCGGTGCGCGGCGCCGTAGTCGCGGTTGGCGTAGTGGGAGGTGCTGCGGTTGTCCCACATGGCCACGTCGCCGGCCCGCCACCGGTGACGCACGATGTGCTCGGGCTTGGTCAGATGGGCGTAGAGCAGATCGAGGATGCCGCGGCTCTCGGCCTCGGAGACGCCGACGATGTGAGAGGTGAAACCGGGGTTGACGAAGATGCCCCTGCGCCCGGTCTCGGGGTGGACGCGGACCACCGGATGCTCCACCGGGTCAAGGCGGGTGACGGTCTCGCCCTCCCACACGTTGCCCCTGCCGCCGCGCCGCTGGGCGAGGTAGTAACCGAACTCCCGGTTGCCGTCGTGCACCGCGGTCAGCCGGTCCACCAGGTCGCGCACCGGCCGCGACAGCGAGTCGTAGGCGAGCTGGCCGTCGGCCCAGCTGGTGTCGCCGCCGGACTCCGGCAGCCGCACGGCGCGCAGGATGGAGCCGAGCGGCGGGCGCGGCATGAAGGTGACGTCGGTGTGCCACACGTCCGCGAAGCCGTTGTCCGCGCTGTCGATGGCGTAGATCTCCGGGTGGGCCTCGTCCACGCCGGCGACGACCGGGTGGGAGGGGGTCAGCTCGCCCAGCCGCCGCCCGAGGGCGATCTGGCCGTCCTCGTCGAGGCCCTGTCCCCTGAAGAACAGCACCTTGCGCTCGACGAGCGCCGCCCGCACGGCGGCCAGCTCGGCGTCGGTCGCGGCGGCCAGGTCCAGCCCGAGGACCTCGGCCCCGAAGGCGGGTCCGAGCAGGTCGAGCGTCAGCGTCGCGGCCGGGTGCTCTGTGGTGGAGGTCATCTCGTTGCTCCGTTCCGGTCGTACGGCGGTGCGGTGGGTGGCCGCCGGGTCAGGCGGCGGCGCGGACGGCGTGGCCGATCTCGGCGCGCAACGCGGCGTACCGTGGCAGGCCGCGCAGCTCGTCGGGTTCCAGCCCGGTCCTCGGCAGGTCGACCTCGACGTCGAGGGCGACGCGCCCGGGGCGGGCGCTCAGCACGATGACGCGGCTGCCGAGGAACACCGCCTCGTCGATGCTGTGGGTGACGAACACCGAGGTGCGTCCGGTCTCGGCGCTCATCCGGCGCAGGTCCTCCTGCAGCCGCTCGCGGGTGAGGGCGTCCAGCGCGGCGAACGGCTCGTCGAGCAGCAGCAGCGGGTCGTCGCCGGCCAGGGCGCGGGCGATCGCGACGCGCTGCCGCTGGCCGCCGGAGATCTCCCAGACGCGGCGGGCGGCGACATCGTGCAGGCCCACCCGCCGCAGCAGCTCCCCAGCCCTTCGGGGGCGCTCCTGGCGGGGCACCCCGGCGTAGCGCAGCGCGAGCTCGACGTTGCCGCCGACGGTCTTCCAGGGGAACAGCCGCGGCTGCTGGAACACGACGCCGGCCCCCTTGCCGGGCACCGGCGCGGCGCCGGCGACGCGGACCGTCCCGGCGGTGGGCGGCTCGAAGCCGGCGACCAGCCGCAGCAGGGTGGTCTTGCCGCAGCCCGAGGCGCCGACCAGGACCAGGAAGGCGCCGTCGGCGACGGTCAGCGACAGCGGCCCGAGCGCGGCGACGGCGCTCGCGCCCCGGCCGTACACGTGCTCCACCTCGCGCACCTCCACGGCGGCGGCACGCTCGGAGGGGCGGGCGGTGTCCGGGGCCGCCGTGCCCGTGGTGTCAGGAGAGGGCATCGGGGAGCCCCTTGTTGTAGATGGCGTCGCCCACGGTCGCGAGGTCGGGCACCGCGTCGATCTTCTGCTGGGACTTCAGGAACTCCGCGGCGCTGAGCAGGTCGCGGGCGAGGCCGCCGGGCTTGCCGGGCGTGCCCAGCCACTCGGGGCCCGGCAGGTCGGCGGGCTTGAGGAAGACGCCGAGGTCGAGCTGGTGCCCGGCGTCGGCGGGGCTGATGTTGAGCTCGGCTCCGACGGCCGCCGCCGCGGCGGCGCGGTCGCTCGCGAGCAGGTCAAGCGCCCTGGCCTCGGCCTTGCGCCAGGCGTCGACCGCGTCGGGGTGGGCCTGCGCGAACGCGGTGGACACCACGCCGAGGTCCAGGGTGGGCTTGCCCGCCGTGGCCAGCTCGCGGCTGGTGACCAGCACCTTGCCGTTCTTCTTCAGGGTGTCCAGCACCGGCAGCCACACGTAGGCGGCGTCGATGTCGCCGCGCGTCCAGGCCGCCAGGATGTCCTGCGGCTCCAGGTCGACGACGGTCAGCTCCGACTCGCGTACCTTGGCCCGGTCCAGGGCGGCGAGCAGGCTGTAGTGGGAGGTGGAGGCGAATGGGCTGGCCACCTTCTTGCCGCGCAGCCCGGCCACCGAGGTGACGCCGCTGCCGTCGCGGGCGACCAGGGCCTCGTTGTCACCGGCCACGTCCAGCACGAAGGCCACCTGGTAAGGGATGTTCAGCGGCGCCGACAGCCCGCGGGCCACCGGGCTGGAGCCGATGGCGGCGATGTCGACGCTCTTGGCGACGAACGCGGTGTTGATGTCGGCGCCGGAGTCGAACTTGGTCCAGGTGATGCGGTAGCCGGGCAGCGCCTCCTCCAGCCAGCGCTTGTTCTTCACGATGAGGTCGCCGCTGGGGAAGGCCTGGTAGGCCAGGCGGATGGTCCTGCCCGCCGCGGAGGCGCCGCCGCCGGGCCCGCCCGAGGCGGTGCCGTCACCGCAGGCGGCCAGCAGGCAGGCCGCCAGGGCGATCGCGGCGAGGGGCAGCAGGCGGCGCGGGCCTGTTCCGGTCATTTCGGGGGTTTCCTTTCAGGGCGCGGCTCAGGCGCGGCCGCGCCAGGGGATGAGCCTGTGCTCCAGCAGGCGCAGGGCGCCGTCGATCAGCAGGCCGGAGATGCCGATGGCGAGCAGCCCGAGCACCACGACGTCGGTCTGCAGGTAGCGCTGGGCGTCGCGGACCATGCCGCCGATGCCGGGAACGCCGTTGATGGTCTCCGCCGCGACGACCGAGGAGTAGGCGATGCCCACGGCCAGCCGCACGCCGGTGAAGATCTCCGGCAGGGCGCTGGGCAGCACGACGTCGCCGATGACGTCCCGCCGCCGCGCGCCGAGGGCCCGCGCCGCCTCCACCAGCTCCCCGGGGGCGCCGTAGACGGCCGACGCGGTGGCGACGGCGACCGGCGGGAGCGCGGCGATGGTCAGCAGCCACAGCTTGGGGCTCTCGTCGATGCCGAACCAGATGACCAGCAGGCTGAAGTAGGCCAGCGGCGGCAGGGCGCGGACGAAGGTGACCACCGGCTCGGCCACCACGCGGATCCAGGACACGGTGCCCATGACGACGCCGAGAGCGAGCCCGGCCGCGACGCCGAGCACCGAGCCGATCAGGATGCGGCGCAGGCTGACCGCCAGGTGCTCCACGAGCAGGTGCCCGCTGTACCCCCGGACGCCGCCGTGGACGGTGGAGGTGAGCACGAGCTGGTCCCACACCGCCCTGGGCGGCGGGATGAAGGAGGGGTTGCGCATGGCGACGGCCACGAGCTGCCACAGCACCAGCAGGACCACCAGCGACAACAAGCGCGCGCCGAGCCGGCGCACCCGTCCCCGGCGAGCCTTCCGCGCGCCCGCCGACGGTCCGGGACCACGCTCCACGCCCGCGCCGCCGGTCCGGCCGGGACCGGACGCGCCCACGGCATCGGAGCGAACGGACACCGACGAGCTCACCGGCTCCCCCATCGACAGACCAGCATCTTCATAGGTATTTCCTACCGTAAATACATGAATAGCGCAACGGTCTCGCCCGGCCCCGCGGTCAGGGCGCGATGCGCACCGGAAAGACCGCACGGCAGGACGGCGTCAACGCGGGACGGGCCGAGGTGTGCTCAGGAGTAGACGACGAGATCCATGGCGCTGGTGATGGGCCCACTGTCCGGGGAGCGGGCGGCGTCCTTCCTCAGGCGTTCGAGCCCCTCGGCGAACCGGTCGTCGCTCAGGCGGCGCAGCGGGCTGTGCGCACGCAGCGCCACCTGGCCGGCGAACGCGGCCAGGGTCGGCGCCGAGGTCTGGACGACCGTGTCGCGGCGCTCGGCGGCCATCCCGGCCCCTTCCAGCGCGCGCGTCAGGGCCGCCAGAGCACGGCCTCTCTCCTCGGCCAGGACGACGAGGTCGGGAAAGTAGGTATGGAACAGCGTCGTCCGCTCGGCGTCGTGGAAGGCGCCGCGGACGACGAGCCGGCCCCCCGGGACCAGAACCCGGCGCACCTCGGCGGCGCACCGGTCGAAGTCCTCGATGTGGTGGACCACCTGGGAGGCCCAGATCGCCTGGAAGGCCCGGGACCCGCATGGGACGGCCTCGGCCCGGCCGCCCACCACACCGACGTCGGGGCCGGCCGCGGCCGCCGCGGCCGCGCGCATCTCCGCCGAGGGCTCGACGGCGACCACCCGTACAGAAAAGTGCCCGGCCAGCGCGCGGGAGAAGCGCCCCGTGCCCGCCCCCAGGTCGAGCACCGGGCCCCCGGAGACGGCGATGCAGGGCGCCACGGCGCGCATCCACACCGCCACCGTCTCCTCGGGAAGCCGGCGACCGTCCACGTAGTTGCGCGCCAGCTCGCCGCGGAAACGGATCACCGCCGCGCCCACCGCTGCAGGGTGGCCTCGACCTGGTCCTCCTCGGCCCGCGGGGAGACGCCCCAGTGGCGGTAGGCGTTGTTGAGCTTCTCGGTGAGCTTGGCGACCAGCTCGGGCTCGGGTTCGGGGGCGGAGTCGGGATCCACGAACAGCTGGGCGTAGCGGACGGTGTCCACGACGGCCGACTTGATCTGCTCGTGGGCCAGGTAGACCTCCATGTCGTGCTCCCAGCCGAGGATGTGCCCGGGGGGCATGGCGCGGGCCCACAGCTCGACGACGCGGTCGCGCTCGGCGCGCAGATAGCCCATCTTGTGCAGGTGCACGGCCATCTCGTAGACCGGATCACCCCAGAGGGCGAGCTCCCAGTCGAGGAAGACCGTCCGCCCGTCGTCCACGATCATGTTCTTGCGGTGGATGTCGGCGTGCACGCACACCAGGGGGCGGGCGGTCATGCCCGGCCACAGCGCCTCGGCGGCGGCCACCGGGTCCGCCGGGACCTTGAACGCGGAGTACAGCCAGGCGTACTCGGTGGCGAAGCTGGAGTACACCCACCGCGTCAGGTCCGACAGCCGGCGCCCGAACCCCTGGGTGTCCTCTCCCACCGGCCAGTCGGGCGGCAGGGACGGGAACTTCTCGCGCGGGATCTCGGCCAGCTGGGTGAGCAGCCGGACGACGTCCCCGGGCACATGCCCGGGGACCGGGACGCCGCGGGGGGCGAGGTCGTTGAGCACCCGGCCGTGGATGAACTGGTGCACCTGGAAGAGCGGGGCCGCGGAGGTGTGCAGCAGCCGCGGCGCGTCGGCGACATAGGGCGCGATCGCCGGCAGGACCTCATCCTCCCGCCACAGGCGCAGGTCCATGACGTCCGCGCCGTCGATGGGGATACGAACGTTCACGGGCCCGTCGGGCGTGGGCACGCGGACGTTCTTGTTGTAGTAACCGGCGGCGGCGTCCAGGTGCGCCCGGGCGGTCTCGTACAGTTCCATCGTCATCGGTGTCCTCCCAGGACCGATTCGATCAGATCGGCCATGCGGGACTCCAGTGCCGGAAGCGAGTCGAGCGGCTCTATCCGGCCGCGCGCCTCATCGGCGGCCCGAGCCACCTGCTCGTCGGGCAGGTCGATGCGCTCGAGCGTCTGGTGCGCGGCCACGATCAGCGTGGGGTAGACCTCCGAGGCGATGAACTCCTCGGCCGCCCAGACCAGCGCCCTGGCCGCCCGCTCGGGCGAGCCCTGCAGGACGTGCAGCAGCGCGCGGAACAACTCGGCCCTGGCCCGGCCCGACCGGTAACCCGCCCGGTCGAGGTACTCGCAGGCCAGCGCGAAGGAGTCGGAGGACGCCCGCAGCTCGCCGAGGCGCATCTGCGCCAGGGCGAGCCCGGTGTAGGTCTTGCCGAGCTCGTGCAGCGCGGCGAGCTCCTGCTGCTGCGCGATCGCCTCGCCCGCCAGGCGCAGAGCCGCCGCCGGGTCGTCCCAGGCCGCCAGCTCGACCCGGTTGGTGGCGATGTTGGCCAATCCCACCACCGACCCCGACCGCGCGTAGCAGGCGTGGGCCTCCTCCAGCCGCACGGCGGCCTCGGCGAAGTCGAGGTGGAAACGGCGGCCGAGGTGCATCAGCCGCAGCACGTCACCGCGCAGCACCCAGTCGTCCTCGGGGGCGTCCCTCAGCACCTGCTCGGCCAGGGAGAACGCGGTGGCGAACCGGCCCTGCCACATGGGGACCTCGGCCACCCACAGCCCGGCGATCGGGCGGACCGGCCCCCGATGCCGCTCCCAGACGCGGGTGTAGACCCGGCCCGCCTCGGTGGTGTCGCCGGCGATGCGCATGGCGTGTGCCGCGGCCATCGCCAGCCGCGCCTGGGCCGTGCTGCCGACGGCGGGGGCCGGGCCGAGGTCGGCCAGCGCGGCGGCCTGCCCGGCGTCGCCCATGGTGATCGCGGCCTCGACGGCCAGACAGCGGGCGGCCTCCGCCAGCTCCCCGTGCAGGCCGAGTTCGGTCAGGTCGGCGAGGATGCCGTCGCCCGCCTGCTTGCCGCCGCGCCGGATGCTGCGGTCGGCGTAGTCCAGCAGGTCCTCGGCGCTCAGCGCCCCGGCGCGCACCCCGTGGTACACCGCCTCGCGCAGGGCCGTCCCGTCGCCCGCGGCGGCGCGGGCGTCCCAGGCGGCGCGCAGGTGGGCGTGCACCTCCCGGGTGGCTTCGGGGCTGAGCCGCGCCCGCAGCGCGACCACCATCAACTGGTGGAGACGCAGGCCGTGCTCCCCGGCGGGGTAGACGAAGGAGTAGGCGGTCAGCGACTCCCACGTGAAGCGGTCGGCGGGCAGGTCGTAAGCCTGGGCGAGGGTGTGGAAGATCTCGAAGTCGAAGGTCCTGGCGACGCTCAGCAGCTCCAGCAGCCGCACCTCGGCGGGGGCGACGTGGTTGAGGAACCGCTGCAAGATCTCCTCCATGGACACCGCCCGCGCGTTGCCCGCCTGGGTGTCCAGCGCAAGGTGCAGGTAGAAGGGCAGGCCCTGGGACGCCTGGGCGATGACGACGCCCTCGGAGATGCCGGCCTGCTGCAGCAGCTCCAGCCGGGCGTCCATCGGCAGCCCGTCCATCTTGCACTCGTTGACGATCTCGGCCCACTCGGGGTGGTGGACCTGCCAGCCGAGCGGCTCGCGGCTGCCCACGACCACCAGACCGCGATCGAGCTGGGCGATCAGGTCGCGCAGCCACGCGTCGGCGCTGGACACCCGCCCGGTCTTGACCGGGATGGGGACCAACGCCTCGTAGGCGTCGACGAAGACCACGCACGGCATGCCGCCGGAGGCGCGCAGATCCTGTGCGAACAGGTAGGTGACGGCGTCCAGCACGTCGGTGTTGGACAGCTCGTCCAGCCGCTGGAGGACCTCGTCGTCCTTGATCACCCGGCGGTGACGGACCGAGGAGCGCGCACGCTGGGCGAGTTTCAGCAGCCCGACCGCGGTGCCGAACACCGGCAGGCCGGAGGTCTCGTCGAGGATCGAGGTGAGGATCTCGCTCTCGTCGGCGAACGGAAGCTCCGCCTGGCTGATCTTCAGGTGCGGATGCAGGCGCTGCCACAGGACGGCGTAGGCGATGTCGAAGTGGTCGAAGATCACGCCCTGCCGGCCGAGCTCCATGCGCAGGACCGCGAGGGCGTCCTCCTGCTGGCGCATGGCGGGGACCTGGAGGTCGAGCAGCGCGGTGCGGCAGCCCTCCTGCTCCGCCCGCTTCTTGAGCTCACGCAGCAGCCGCGACTTGCCGATGCCGCCGACGCCGGTCACGTTGAAGACCCGTGGCCCCCGCGCGTCCCCGCGGTCGCGCAATTCCCTCATGAACGCCTCAAGAACGTCCTCGCGGTCGACGAACCGCCTGTCGAGTGCGGCCACCCGCCGGAACCTCGGCTGCAGTGACATCCGGTCTCCTGGGGGAGGGAGTGAATACCAGGGTCCGCCCTTGGCGATGCACATCCTAACCGCCATTTCGCGGGTGGCGGCGTCCTGCGCATGTCACGAAATATCGGGAGGTCGCAAAGGTGGCCCGGGTTCTCTGCGGGGCTGGTGGGCGGTCGGTTCGTTCGTGGTGGGTGCCGGTCTCCGGGGAATACGGAAAGCGGAGGGACACACGCGAATAGAGAGCGGCAAATCCGGAGAAGAGGGACGAATACCGCTTATTACGAATAAGCGGCAGTAGGCACTATCGGTCGCAATCATCGGCGGGGACGGACGACGCCGGCCGTCCGGTCAGGGGCGGCCGGTCAGGGGCGGCCGGTCAGGGTGTCGTGCAGGCCGCGGACGGCCTCGGTGATCGGCTCCAGGGGGCCGTCGGCGGTCAGGCGCACCTGGTCGGCCACCGGCCGCCCGGCGCGGACCTGCTCGGCGATCTCCTCCAGCGACGCGGCCGTCCGGCTGACCGCCTGCGGCGAGGGCGCGTCCCGGCCGTGCTCGGTCAGGGCCGCCGTGGCCGCGGTCGCGTCGGCCACCCGCTCGAGCGCGGTCATCGCCGGCAGCCAGGTGGTGACGCGCCTGCTGACCACCGGCGGCTCTGTCAGCGCCCGCTGGAAGACCGTGCGAAGGTCGGCCAGGGCGTCGAACGCCTCGCGGTGCAGCAGCGCGCACGGCGGGCCGCCTTCGAACGCGTGCCGCAGGTAGCGGGCCGTGGCGGCCACCGCGTCGGCGAACGGCGGCCCCACCGGCGCCTCCCAGCTCGCCGGCCAGGGCAGGTAGCCGAACACCAGCACGATGGCGCAGCCGATCAGGGTGTCCACCAGGCGGATCTCCGCCAGCCGCGGCCCCGCGCCGGTCAGAAGGTCGACCAGCAGCACGACCAGCGGCACCTGGAAGGTGGACATCAGCCCCCAGTTGCGCTGCTGGCCGTAGGGCAGGAGCGCGGCGAACAACGCCAGGGGGATGAGGATCCCGGGCCCGTAGGGCACCACGAACAGCACCAGGGTGCCGAGCATCGCGCCCACGACCGTCCCGATCCCCCGCTGCACCGCCCGGGCGAAGACCGAACCGAAGTCCGGCTTGAGCACCAGCGCGACGGTGAGCATGACCCAGTAGGACCGCTCGATCCAGTGCAACTCGCTCAGCGCGGCGGCCACCCCCATGCACAGCGCGAGCCTGACCGTGTAGACCCGGGCGAGGTGCCCGTACCGCAGCCGCTGCCAGAGCCGGCCGATCCTCGCGCCAGGGCCGGCCGCCTCGCGGACCGGCTCCTGGCCGGAGGGGACCTCGCTCCCTGACAGCAGCTCCACGGTGTCGTTCACCGCCGCGCACACCGCCCGCAGTGCGGGCGAGACGGCCTCCAGCCGCTTCGGCCGGCCGGCGGTCCCCTCACCGGCCAGCGCGCCGGCGATCGAGGCGACAGCCTGCGCGATCTCGGGCGCCGGCTCGCGCCCCTCCTCGATGAGCGAGATCAGGGCGTTGCGGACGCGGATGGCCTGGTTGAGCAGAGCGACCAGGCGGGTGCGCTCCCGGTCGGGGCCGAGCGCCGCCGACCGGGCGCCGAGCACGGTGTCGTAGGCCTTCTTCAGCGCGGCGTCGAAGGCGGTCAGAGCCTCGGCCCTGCCGGTGTGCCAGCGCTCCAGCAGGCAGGCGAGCGCCCGGTAGGCGCCGGCGACGGCCGATTCCTCGGCGGCGCGGGGACGCAGCGGCCAGCCTGCGACCGACAGCACCATCGCCCAGGCCGCGCCGGCGGCGTAGGCCGACGCCCCGGTCACCGGCCCCTGAGGGAAGGACACGCCGAGGCCGAGCACGGTCATCACCAGCGACTGCAGCCCGCCCAGGGACCCGGCCGCCCCCGAGACGCTGACCAGCGCGGACAGCACCGACACCGCGACGGCCACCAGGACCGTCCACCAGCCGAGGCCGCGTGCGGAGTGGCCGATCATGTACCCGGCCGACCCGCCGCACGCGGCGCCGGCGATGCGGATGACCCGGGCGCGGTAGGAGCCGCCCCGGTCGGCCAGCGCCGCCGCCATGGCCCCCATCGCGGGTAGCAGGCCCAGGGTGAGCCGCCCGGCGGCCAGGGTCGCGACCAGGGGGCCGGTGACGGAGGCCGCCACCCGCGCCATCGCCGCCCAGTCCGGCCGCGCCGGAGCGGGCCGGACCGTCTCCACCAGCCAGCCGGGAGCCGCGCCGGCCAGCCGGTCGGCGGGATGCCGGAAGAGCGAGGACAGCGAGAACACGGGCCGGGGACGCGTTCAGCGCACCAGCTTGTCCAGGCGGATCGGCAGGTCGCGGATCCGCACCCCGGTGGCGTGGTGGACGGCGTTGGCGATGGCCGCGGCGGTGCCGACGATGCCGATCTCACCGATGCCCTTGGAGCCCATGGGGTTGAGGTGCGGGTCGTCCTCCTCCAGCCAGAACGCCTGGACGTCGCGCACGTCCGCGTTGGCCGCGATGTGGTACTGCGCCAGGTCGCGGTTGAGGTAGTCGCCGAACTCGCGGTCCATGATGCTCTCCTCCAGCAGAGCCATCGACAGCCCCATGGTCATGCCGCCGATGAGCTGCGAGCGCGCGGTCTTGGGATTGAGGATGCGGCCCACGGCGAACACGCCGAGCAGGCGCGGCACGCGGGTCTCCCCCGTGTCGGCGTCGACGGTCACCTCGGCGAACTGCGCGCCGAAGGCGTGGCGGGCGTACCGCTGCCGGCCGCGCACCTCCTGGGTGGTGTCGGCCGTGGCCTCGAGCCCACCGGCCGGGACGGCGCCGCCCACGGCCGAGAGTCGTTCCCTGAGCGCCTCGCACGCGCGCACCACGGCCGTCCCCCACGAGGCGGTGCCCATGGACCCGCCCGCGACCGCGGCGCGGGGCAGCGCGCTGTCGCCGAGCTCCACCGTGACCAGGCCCGGCGTGGAGCCCAGGGCGTCGGCCGCGATCTGGGTCAGCACGGTGCGCGCGCCGGTGCCGATATCGGCGGCGGCGATGCGCACCGTGTACCGGCCGTCGGGCTCGGCCCGGGCGCTCGCCGACGAGGGGGCGCGAAGGGCGGGGAAGGTGGCGGCGGCGACGCCGGTGCCGACCAGCAGCCTTCCCCGGCGCCGCATGCCCGGGCGCGGGTCGCGTCCGGCCCAGCCGAAGCGCCGGGCCCCCTCGCGCAGGCAGCCGACCAGGTTCCTGGAGCTGAACGGCAGCCCGCTGTGCGGATCGGCGGCCGGCTCGTTGCGCACCCGCAGGTCGATCGGGTCGACGCCGCAGGCGATGGCCAGCTCGTCCATCGCCGACTCCAGCGCGAACATGCCCGGGCACTCGCCGGGCGCGCGCATCCACGAGGGGGTCGGCACGTCCAGCCGCACCAGGCGGTGGGTGGTGCGGCGGTGCGGGGCCGCGTACATCGTGCGCGAGGGCACCGCGGCCTGCTCGGCGAACTCGGCGAGGGCCGAGCTCTGCTCGAAGACGTCATGGGTGAGGGCGACCAGCCGCCCGTCGGGCTCGGCGCCCAGCCTCATCCGCTGGATGGTCGGGGTGCGGTAGGCGGTGGCCGCGAACATCTGCCGCCGGGTGAGGGCCATCTTGACCGGCCGGCCGACCTGCTTGGCGGTCAGGGCGGCGAGGATGACGTGCGGGTGCACCTTGGCCTTGGAGCCGAACCCTCCGCCGACGTAGGGCGACACGACGTGCACGTGGGCGGGCGGCATGCCGAACAGCGAGGCCAGGGTCGCGCGCAGCCCGGTGACGTTCTGGGACGGCTCGTGGACGGTCAGCCCGTCGCCGTGCCACTCGGCGACCGTGGCGTGCGGCTCCATGGGGTTGTTGTGCTCGGCCGGGGTGCTGTACACCTCGTCCACCACGACGGGCGCCGAGGCGAGGGCGGCGTCGGGGTCGCCCTGCTCGGTGTCGGTGGGGTGGCCGGCGTTGACGGCGTCGGGCCGGTACATCTTCGGGTGGTCGGCGCGCAGGCCGACGTCGTGCTCCTCCGGCGCGTACTGCACGTGCAGCGTTCGCGCCGCCTCACGGGCGTCCTCCAGGGTCTCGGCCACCACGACGGCGATGTACTGGCCGCGGTAGGACACCCGCCGCGACTGCAGGACGGCCAGATCCTCGTCGGAGGTCGCCAGCCGGGGCGCGTTGCCGTGCCAGATGGCCGCGACCACGCCGGGGCGCTTGAGCATGGAGTCCACGTCCACCTGGACGACCTCGCCGCGGGCGATGGCGGCCTCGACCGGCACGGCGTGCAGCAGGTCGGCCGGGCCGTGGTCGTAGGCGTACATGGCGCTGCCGGTGACCTTCGCCAGGCCGTCCACGCGGTCGAGGGCCTCGCCCACGTGGCGGGCGCCCGTGACGGGCGGGGCGGCGGTCATGGCCGGGCCGCCAGATCGGCCAGCACGCGCGCCATCAGGTTACGGGCCAGCGGCACCTTGTAGCCGTTGCGCGGCAGCGGGCGCGCCCGCTCCAGCTCGGCGCCCGCGGCCTGGATGAACGCCTCCTCGGTCGCGGGCCCGCCCCGCAGCGCGGCCTCGGCGGTCTCGGCCCGCCACGGGACGTGCGCGACGGCGCCCAGGGCGATGCGGCAGTCGCGCACCACTCCCCCGGCGCCGCCGTCCACCTCCAGCGCCGCCGCGACCGACACCGAGGCGAAGGAGAACGACGCCCGGTCGCGCGCCTTGCGATAGGCCGAGCGGGCGGCCATCGGCAGCGCGGGCAGCTCCACCGCCGTGATGAGCTCGCCGGGCGACAGGACGGTGTCGCGTGAGGGGTCGTCATCGGGCAGCCGGTGCAACCCGGGCATGGGCACCTGACGCGCCCCGGCGGGCCCCTCCACGTGGACCAGCGCGCCGAGCGCCGCCAAGGCGACGGCCATGTCGGAGGGATGGGTGGCCACGCAGCTCTCCGAGTGGCCGAGGATCGCCAGGTTGCCGTGCTCGCCCTCACGGGCCGGGCATCCGGTGCCGGGGCTGCGCTTGTTGCAGGGCTTGGTGACGTCCTGGTAGTAGGAGCAGCGGGTGCGCTGGAGCAGGTTGCCACCCGCGGTCGCCATGTTGCGGAGCTGGCCGGAGGCCCCGGAGAGCAGCGCCTCGGCGAGCACCGGGTAGCGGCGGCGGACCACGGGGTGGGCGGCGAGGTCGCCGTTGCGCGCGCCGGCGCCGATGCGCAGGCCGCCGCCGGGGGTCTCCTCGATGGCGGTGGAGACGGCGCGGGTGACGTCGACGAGCGTGCCCGGTGCGGCGACGCCGAGCCGCATGAGGTCGACCAGGTTGGTGCCGCCGGCCAGGTACATCACGTCCGCGTCCGCGCCTGCCGCGGCCACGGCGGAGGCTACGGTGGGCGGGCGCTGGTAGGCGAAGGGTCTCATCGCGCCACCTCCGCCGACCGGGCCACCTCGGCGATGGCGGCGACGATGCCCGGGTAGGCGCCGCACCGGCACAGGTTGCCGCTCATCCGCTCGCGGATCTCCTCCTCGTCCAGGGTCACCGGGCCGCCGGCCCCGGCGGCGTCGCGGGCGCTGACCAGGCTCGGCCGTCCCTCCGCCGCCTCGGCGAGCATGCCCGCCGCCGAGCAGAGCTGCCCGGGAGTGCAGAAGCCGCACTGCAGGGCGTCGTGCTCGACGAAGGCCCGCTGCAGCGGGTGGACGGCGCCGGAGGCGGCGAGCCCTTCGACAGTGGTGACGGCGCCGTCGTCCACCGACACCGTCAGCGTCAGGCACGACACCACCCGCCTGCCGTCCACCAGGACCGTGCAGGCGCCGCACTGGCCGTGGTCGCAGCCCTTCTTCGCGCCGGTCAGGCCCAGGCGCTCCCGGAGGGTGTCCAGCAGTGACTCCCTGGTGTCGGCCGTGATCGGATATAGCCGGTCATTGACACGAAGCTGGAGATCGGCGGTGATCGGGACCGGGGCCGGGTCCTCGCCGGGCGTATTGGCTTGGCCTTTCACCCGCGCTTCCCTACCCCCGGACATGTCACGGTTATCCCAAGGGCGGCCCATCATTGCCCGTCCCGGTCCCCGGCCGGGCAATGCGGCCCCCGGGCGGGTCGGCCGGCGGGGACGGAGCGGACCCCGGTTGGCACGCGGACGGCACCTGGGGTGAAATAGGTGTGCTCTTTACCGTTGAAAGGCGCGGCCGCGCCGCCCGATCGAGGAGGTCATCCGGTGGGCACATCGGCGCGCCAGGGCCGCGGCGAGCACGACCAGCGCGACCGGCCCGACGCCGTCGGCGCCCGCATGCGCCGCTTCCGCAAGGAGCGCGGCATGACGCTGCGCGGGCTGTCCACCCGCTCGGGGCTGTCGATCGGCTTCCTGTCGCAGGTCGAGCGGGGCATCTCCTCCATCGGGCTCACCGCGCTGAACGGCGTCGCCGCGGCGCTCGACCACAGCGTCGCCGACTTCTTCGACGACGAGCAGCAGCCGGGCGACGACCGCGCGGACATCGCCCGGCTTCCCTCCCACTTCACGCTCACCCGGGCCTCGACGGCGGCCACCGAGTACGTCTCCGGCCAGCAGACCTACCGCATGCTGTCGGCCCGCGGGCCGCACCTGGTGCTGGAGCCGCTGCTGGTGCACATCGCCCCCGGGGGGCGGCGCGAGGACGCCTACGGGCACGCGGGCGAGGAGTTCGCCTTCGTGCTGTCGGGCGAGCTGCTGTACGAGGTGGACGGCGTGGAACACCGGCTCTACCCGGGCGATAGTGTCCACCTGCGCTCCACCGTGCCGCACGCCATGTACAACGACACCGACGCGGTCACCACGGTGGTCTCGGTGGTCACCCCCCGGCTGTTCTGACCGGCTGTTTCCGACCGGCAGGACGCCTCGGCCTCACCCGTTCACCCGGAGGGCAAGGTGTTACGTGGGACGAAAACCGGTGAACATCCGTGCCGGAGTCACATGCGGGTGCGGGCGGACCACAGCTCGGGGAACACGTCGCGGCGCAGGCTGCGCTCCAGCCAGGTGAGCCCGCTGGAGCCGCCCGAGCCCGGCTTGGCGCCCATCGAGCGGCGCACGGCCATCAGGTGCCGGTAGCGCCAGTCGGAGAACCTCTCGGACAGGTCGGTGAGCGTCTCGGCGAGGGACCACAGCTCCTCCCCCGGGCCGTGCTCGGCGTAGACCCGGACCCAGGCGTCCTCCACCAGCGGGCTCGGCACGTACTCCTGCGCCGGGTCGCCGGGCGGGGGGATCTCGAACCCGCGCCTGGCGAGCAGGGCGAGCACGCTGTCGTACAGGCTGGGGCGCCGCAGGGCGTCGACCAGTTCCTTGTACACCGCCGGGCTGCGGCGGTGCGGGCGGGTCAGCGGCTCCGACTTGTTGCCCAGCAGGAACTCCAGGTGCCGGTACATGGCCGACTGGAACCCCGAGGCCTCGCCCAGCGCGTCGCGGAAGGCGTTGAACTGGGCGGGCGTGAGCCAGCTCAGCGCCGCCCAGGAGGCGTTGAGCGCCTCGAAGTAGCGGACGCTGCGGGCCAGCACCGCCGTCGCCCCCACCACCTCGTCGTCGTCCAGCAGCCGCTGCGCGAGCCACCACTCCGACCGGATCAGCCCGAAGTACAGTTCCATCACCTGGGTCGTCACCAGGAAGGCGCGCTCCTCGGGCACGTCGGTGACCGTCCGCTGGAGCCCGTGCAGCGCCTGCGCCGCCACATAGTGGTCGTAAGGGGTGCCGTCGGCGAACTCCAGGGTGGGCGCCACGTGCTCGGCCGCCTGCGCAGGGGCACGCAGGCGCCCGGCCAAGGATCTCACCCGGGCGCCTCCGGCCCGCCGTCTGCTCGTCATCCCAACTCCTCAGTTCACCTCCATGTTCACTTATATAGAATTCCAGTGAAATGATGACTCGATAGCGATTCGCCCCTTCCGCCTTCGGAACGGAAGGCGGAAGACGGTTTCCGGTTTGCGAATGACGGAGCGTGACCGTGGACGCGATGGACTGGGCCCTGGTGGCCGAACTGCAGGCGGACGCACGACTGTCCTACAGCGAGCTGTCCCGGCGGGTGCACCTGTCGGCCCCGGCGGTCGCCGAGCGGGTGCGCCGGCTGGAGGAGACCGGCGTGATCGCCGGCTATCACGCCAGGATCGACCCCTCCCGCGCCGGCCGCAAGGTCAGCGCCCTGATCCGCATGTCCTGCTATGGAGTGCGGTGCGTGCTGCGCGACAAGCAGGCGCTCGCCTGGCCGGAGATCGTCGAGGTGCACCGGGTCACCGGGGACACCTGCTGCCTGCTGCGCGTCGCCGCCACCTCGATGACGGCCTTCGAGGAGCTCATCGACCGCCTGGCCCCCTACGGGCAGCCCTCCAGCATGATGATGCTCTCGAGCCCCCTGCCCTGGCGCGCGCTCGCTCCCGCCGACGAGTGACCTCCCGGCGCCGGCGGGCCGTTCCCTCCGTTGCCCGCTGCGCCCCCGTTCGCCCCGTGCCCGATGCGCCCCCCCGTTCGCCCTTGAGGCCCGTGCCCCCCCGGAGCCCCGTGCGACCGCGGTGCCTGGCCCGCCGCCGTACCGGCCGGCTCGCGCGATGACATCGTGACCCTCCGCGATGGTAAGGTCACGGTAAGCGCACGGTCATGGTCGGCTCACGAGACTTAGGCAGGCTCATGCAGGCTTTCACACTGCCCGATTTCTACATGCCGTATCCCGCCCGGCTGAACCCGCACCTCGAGCGCTCCCGCGCCCACAGCACCGCCTGGGCGCGCGGCATGGGCATGCTCGACGCGCCGCGGCCCGGCGGCGGCCTCATCTGGGACGAGGCCGCGCTCGCCCAGATGGATTACGCGCTGATGTGCGCCTACACCCACCCCGACTGCGACGGCGCGACGCTCGACCTCATCACCGACTGGTACGTCTGGGTGTTCTTCTTCGACGACCACTTCCTCGAACTGTTCAAGCACTCCCGCGACCTGGCGGGCGCCAAGGCCCACCTCGACCGCCTCGAGCTGTTCATGACCGCCGAGGGCGAGACGCCGCCCGAGCCGGCCGACCCCGCCGAGGCCGGGCTGAAGGATCTTTGGGCGCGCACGGTGCCGGCCATGTCGCCCGACTGGCGGCGGCGCTTCACCACCAGCACCCACAACCTGATGGTCGAGTCCATGTGGGAGCTGAACAACATCGAGCTGGGCCGCGTCGCCAACCCCATCGAGTACGTCCAGATGCGGCGCAGGGTCGGCGGGGCGCCCTGGTCGGCCGACCTGGTGGAGTACGCCGCGCGGGCCGAGATCCCCGCCCACCTCGCCGGCACCCGGCCGATGAAGGTCCTGTCCGACACCTTCTCCGACGCGGTGCACCTGCGCAACGACCTGTTCTCCTACCAGCGCGAGGTTCAGGAGGAGGGCGAGAACTCCAACGCGGTGCTGGTCTTCGAGCGCTTCTTCGACTGCCCCACGCAGGAGGCCGCCGAACTGGTCAACGACCTGCTGACCTCCCGGCTCCAGCAGTTCGAGACCACCGCGCTGACCGAGGTGCCCTCCCTGCTCGCCGAGCGGGCGGCGCCCGCCCACGAGCAGGCCGCGGTCGCCGCCTACGTCAAGGGCCTGCAAGATTGGCAGTCCGGCGGCCACGAGTGGCACGCCCGCTCCAGCCGCTACATGAATGAGGGCGCCGCCGGCGGCCCGGTCCCCGGCGTCCCCCCCGGCCCGTCCGGGCTCGGCACCTCGGCGGTGTGGTCGCTGCTGCCCACGCTGCGACTCGGCGCCGACCTGCGCTCCCGCCAGCACCTGTCTCCGCCGTTGCGCCCCGTGGGGCACCTTGACCTGCCCGCCTTCCACATGCCGTTCGCGTTCCGCACGAACCCACATCTGGAGGCCGCGCGGCGCCACGGGGCCGACTGGGCGCGGCGCATGGGCATGTTCGACTCCCTCCCCGGCATCTCCGCCGGCGCGCTGTGGGACGAGCGGCGCTTCCTCGGCTTCGACTTCGCGCACTGCGCGGCAATGATCCACGCCGACGGCACGCTGGAGCAGGTCTGCCTGTCGTCCGACTGGCTGGCCTGGGGCACCTACGGTGACGACTACTTCCCCCTGGTCTTCGGCGTCCCCCGCGACCTGCCGGCGGCGCGGCTCTGCCACGAGCGGCTCGGGTCGTTCATGCCGGTGGACATGAGCGAGACCCCTGAGCCGTCCGGCGCGCTCGAGCGCGGTCTGGGCGACCTGTGGCGGCGCACCGCCTCCGGCATGGACGCGCGCGGGCGGCGGCGGTTGCGCGCCGCGGTGGAGGACATGACCGCCAGCTGGGTGTGGGAGGTGGGCAACCAGGCCCTGAACCGCGTCCCCGACCCGATCGACTACGTCGAGATGCGCCGCAAGACCTTCGGCTCGGACATGACGATGAGCCTGGCCCGGCTCGCCCACATCGACGTCGTGCCCGACGAGGTGTACCAGACACGCGTGCTGCGCGAGCTGGACACCGCCGCCCAAGACTACGCCTGCTTCACCAACGACCTGTTCTCCTACCAGAAGGAGATCGAGTTCGAGGGGGAGGTCCACAACATGGTGCTGGTGGTCGAGCGCTTCCTCGGCGTCGACCGCTGCCGGGCCCGCGACATCGTGGCCGACCTGATGACGGCGCGCATGCGGCAGTTCGAGCACATCGTCGCCCACGACCTGCCCGCCCTGCTGGACGACCTCGCCCTCGGCGAGCGGGCGCGGCAGATCCTCGTCGAGCACACCGAGTCCCTCAAAGACTGGATGTCCGGCATCCTCGAATGGCACCGCCGCTGCGCCCGCTACACCGAAGCCGAACTACGCACCCACGGCTCCGCCACCGCGCCCCGCTCGCCCGCCCCCTTCGCCGCACCCCTCACGGGTGCCTCCCTCACCGCTTCCCCGACGCATGCCCTCCTCACCGCCGCCCCATCGCATGCCTTCGTCACCGCCGCTCCCGCGCGGGTCACCGCCGGCGCTCCCCAGCCGTCCGCCCCAGAGGTATGGCGGGCCATGCCCCCCACCGGCCTCGGCACCTCGGCGGCACGCCTCACCCCACAGGGACCACCGGAAACGGCCCCCGACCGCTGACCACGGCGACCACGACACCCGGCACCGTCATCACCACCCCGCGAGCCGCGTGAACCGCCGGGCGAGTCGTGAGGGACCATCGGGCAGGTCACGGCGGTAGGTCATGGTGCATGGCCGGGCGGTTCATGGAGAACCGCCCGGCACGGGGTCACAGATGGATCAGGCTGCCGTGGTGGTCGATCTGGTCGGCGGTCTCGTCGTCGAACCACAGGCCGGCGGTCGCCAGGTAGCGGAACCGGTGAACGCCCTGGGGCAGGATCACCGAGACGGTGCGCAGGCCGTTGTGGCGGCGGCGCAGCTCGTGACGCCCCGGGCACCAGTCGTTGAAGTCGCCGACGACGCTGACCACGCCGTAGGGCCGGTCGGCGGGCAGGCAGAAGGTGACGCGGGTCTTACGGCCGAAAAGCAGGTTGCGCTTGAGCATCGGGGGGTCCTCCGGGTTGTGACACCCCCAGCTTGGCGCACCCCCACACCCTCATCACACGGACACGCCGCACGTAACACACTGTTCACCCTCAGATCCCCGCACTCTCCCCCTCCACCCGGCCGTGCGCGGCACCCTCACAACCGCCCCACCGACCCCGAACCCACAAGCAACGTGACCATCCACGGCCAACCGTCCTCATGCAGGGAGCGATGGCCACGAACCTTCCTACGGCAGGGCCGGTCGTCGATGACCGGGCCAAGCCAGGATCGGTCATCGCGAAACGGTCTCAGGGCCGGGTTCGGGCGGGCAGATGGTCGGCGAGATGGTCTGCCACGGCGTGCCAGATGGGGGCGTCGGGGTCGATGACGGCGAAGTGGTCGCCCGGCCGTTCGACGTGGACGGCCTCCGGGCCGGCCGCGCGCGCGTACCTGCGGCCGATGTCCACCAGGTCGGGATCGTCGTCGGTTCCCTGGACGACAAGGTGCGGCACACCCAGCGGCAGCCGGGCCAGCGGGCTCGCGGCGGCGTATACCTCGGGCAACTCGTGCGCGTCCCCGCCGAGCGCGGCGGCGACCGCTCCGACGCCCATGCGCCGCCGGTCCGCCTCCACCAGGTCAAGCACCCCGGCCAGCGACACGGCGAACGCCACCCGCGGTTCCCGTGCCCCCCTGCCTACCGCCCACTCCCCCACGCCCCGCTTCCCTGGGACCGGTTCTGCCATGTCCAGGTCTGGCACATCCGGCATGTCCATGCCGGGCCGGCCGGGAGCCGCCTGGCCGGGTGGGGCGGATCGGGCCGCGTCGGCCGCGAGGCGTAGGGCGAGCTGGCCGCCGGCCGAGTGGCCGAGGACCACGACGCGGTCGAGGTCCAGCGGGACGCCGAGCGCCGTCAGCGCCGCCAGCCCGCTCGCCACGTCCCGCGTGGTGGCGTCCCATCCGTGCAGGTCAGGTCGGCGATACTCCAGGTTCCACGTGGCGTACCCCCGGCGGGCGAGGTCGATCGCGAGCGCGTCCATCAGGTCGGCCTGCCAGATGGACCTCCAGTACCCCCCATGCACCAGCACCGCCACCGGCGGCAGCCCCCCGGCGGACCGGCCCACGGAGCCCATGGACGACGATGGCGACCCGTCGGCGGCGGAGATGGCCGCGTGCATGGAAGACGACAGCGACCCGCCGGCGGAGGGGACGCCGGTGTCCGCGGGCCAAGGTGCCGGACCGGCCACGGAGGACGGTAGCCGAAGTTCTCCCCACTGGTCGGGATGGTCCCCGTACGGGATGCGAACGGCCGGCGTCCGAAGCCGGTGCACGGCGTGGCGGATGGCCCATGTCAGACCCCACACTCCCCGGCCCTGAAGGTGAGCGGCCCCGCCGGCGGCCTGAAGCGGGCCCACGCGGGCGAGATCGAGCCACACCGTCCGAGGGGAGCATGCCGGTGGAGCGTCGATGAGCCGCCGGGCGTCCGGATCAGGGCCGGGCATCGCGACGACGGCCTGATCGTCGCCCGTGGCGTCCAACTCGGCACGGAAAGAGGCGACGTCGGCCGCGACCACCAGGCGCCCCTCGACACCGAGCGCGGCGAACTCCCGCGCCGCCATGTCCTCCAGCAGCCCGGCGTCCGCCAGGACGCCCGGCCCGATCAGAATGTGCACGCGCACGCGCCGGCCTCCCCACAGCCCCCGAAGGCCCGGCGAGTGGCCGCCCGGACCGTGCCCAGCCTATCGAGGCGGTCCCTCCCACCGACGGCCGGTCGTCCGGTGATCGCGTCGATGAGGAACACCACGGTTCTTCCCCGTTCGATGGTCGCCGGTCGGTTCGAACGGCGCTCCGGGTGGAGCACGATGGCAACGTCGGCGAGTTCGTTCCAGCGCTCACCAGGTCCGCCGCCGGGACAGCCGTGGCGCGACTCCGAGTGACACAGCGGAACAGTCATTGAGGACCTCCACCGTTTTCTCAGGGAAGGCGTGTCGGGGTCGGGTGCTGGTCAGAGCGGGGAGCGGTTGAGGAGGGGGAGGACTTCGGCGCCGAGGAGGCGGATGCCTTGCTCGTCGTCGAGGCCGTGGGGGGTGCCGAACTCGACCCTGTGCGCGCCGGCGTCGAGCAGCGACTGGGCCTGGGCCGCCACCTGCTCGGGCGTGCCGGAGAAGGCGAACAGATCGAGGATGTCGTCCGGGATCAGTTCGCCGGCCGCCCGGTCCTCCCCCGCCGCGACCAGGTCTCGCACTCGGACGAGCAGGTCGTCGGGGATCTCGGCGGTCGGGTCCAGGTCCGCCACCACGGCCAGGTACATGGCGACCTCGGTGCGGGCTCTGGCCCGGGCGGCGGCGCCGTCGGTGTCCACGACGGTGACCGCGCCGAGCACGACACCGACCTCGCCGGGGTCGCGTCCGGCCGCCTCGGCGCCGGCGCGCACCCGGTCGCGGATCACGGGCACCATCGCCGGGTTGGCGCTGCCGCCTACCTTGATCTCCTCCGCGATGCGCCCGGCCAGCGCGGCGCCCTTCGGTCCCCAGGTGCCGAGCAGGAGCGGCGGCCGTGCCCGCTGGACGGGGTAGCGCAGGAGCGTACCCGCCTCCAGGCGGAACACCTCGCCCTCGTACCCGGTGTCGTCGCCGCCGAGCAGCCGGTAGACCACCTCGGCGGCCTCGGCGAGGGCGGTCAGCGGCCGGGGCTGGGCGATGCCGACCGCGCCGAGCCAGGTGCCCCGGGCCAGGCCGAGATAGGCACGGCCGGCCGAGGCGAGGTCCAGGGCGGCGATCTGGCCGGCGATCTCGTAGGGGGCCAGGGAGTAAGGATTGAGGCAGGCGGGACCGAGCCGCACGCGCCGGGTGGCCGCCGCCATCTCCAGCAGCGGGTACAGCGGGGGCTGGTACATCAGGTCGCCGAACACGCTCAGCACGTCGAACCCGTGCTCCTCGGCCACGCGCGCCAGACGCGCGTAGTCGCCCGGCCGTTTGTCACTCTGCAACCCGAGGCCGATCTCGGCGGGTCTCATGGCAACCTCTCCCTTCTCCTCCAGGACCGTGCGCCGTGTCTCCTCCGAAACCATGCGCCGTGCACGGGGCCGCCACCGCGACGCGCACCGCCGCCGCGACGCGCACCGCCGCCGCGACGCGCAGCGCCGCCGGGACGCGCTCGCGCCTTCGGGCGGTTCAGGTCAGGTCCGCGGAGTTCATGCGGCGGCGGCGGGTTCGTTCGACGCGCATCACCAGGCGTTCCTCGGGATCGGGGCAGGCGAACAGCGTGTCCTTCGCCAGCCAGTCCCCGGCGGCGAGGTCGCGCTGCTTGGCGGCGAGGAAGGGCAGCACCGCGGCCAGCGCGTAGACGCAGAAGTGCGCGCCGTCGGGCAGACGCAGGTGCGCGCTCTGTTCGAGGTCGAAACGGTCGCCCACTCGCATGCCGCAGACCGATCTGCCGTCGATGCGGTCGACCACGACCCGCAGGTCGTACAGCTCCATATCGCCCTCTGCCGCCCCGTCAGGCCCATCGGGCGCCACGCCGAGCTCCTCGGGCGCAGTGATGAACCCCTCGGGTGCCGCGCCGGGCGTCTCGTCCGGGGGCGCGTCGTCGCCATCGGCGGGGAGCTGGTCATTCATGTGGAGGACTCCAGGACGCGCGGGGGTGAGGGACGCGGCTCATCAGGGGTGGACCGTCGCGCGGTCGTCGCGGACTATCCGGCCGCCTTTCATCACCCAGTGGACGCCCCGGAACGCCGAGGCGGTGGTCAGGGGGTCGTCGTCCATCGCGATGAGGTCGGCGTACCGGCCGGGCTCGACGGTGCCGAGGTCGTCGTCGGCGCCGAGCCAGCGGGCCGGTTCGAGCGTGGCGGCCCGCAGCGCGCCGGCCGGGCCGAGACCGGCCTCGGACATGTGCTCCAGCTCCCTGACCGTGGCGTTGGTGCCCTCGAACGGCCAGAACGGGGGCATGTCGCTGCCGAGCATGACGGTCACGCCGGCCGCGAGGGCCATGGCGTAGCTGTCCAGGTGGCGGGGTCCGGCGGCCAGCGCGCGGCACTGCATCCATTCGGGGACGCCGAGCTCGTCGAAGAACTCCTTGCACCGCGTGACGAGCAGTGTGGGGACCAGTGCGGTGCCGCAGGCGGCCATGGCGGCGGCGACGGCGGGGGTCAGTTCGTAGCCGTGCTCGACGCAGTCCAGCCCGAGCTCGACGGCCTGGGCGATGACGGCTGCCGGGCCGGCGTGCGCGGTGACCTTGCGGCCCCAGGCGTGCGCCGTGTCGAGCACCGCGGCCATCTCGTCGGCGAACAGCTGGGGGGTGTCGATGCGCTCGTGCTCACCGGCGATGCCGCCGGAGATCATGACCTTGATGAGGTCGGCGCCGGCCTTGATCTGGCTGCGCACGCCGCGGCGGAAGGCGTCGGGCCCGTCGCACTCGAGGGTGTCGCCGCCCTCGTGCCCGTGGCCGCCGGTGCACACCAGGGCCCGCCCGGCGGTGTAGACGCGCGGCCCGGTCGCGCGGCCTGCTTCGATGGCCCGGCGCAGGGCGAAGTCGGCGTGGTCCTTTTCGGCGACGCAGCGCACCGTCGTCACCCCGCACGCGAGGGTGCGGCGGGCGCCGTCGGCCATGTACAGGGCCAGGTCGTGCGGTCCCATGCCCTTGACGTCGTCGCCTCCCTGGCCCGGCAGCGACAGCGACAGGTGGGTGTGCATGTTGATCAGGCCGGGGGTGAGGTAGGCGCCGTCGAGGTCGAGGACGGGCACGCCGGGGATGCCGCGCAGGATCTGCGCGCGGGACCCGACGGCGAGGACGCGCTCACCGCGGACGTGCACCGCCGCATCGGGCAGGGCCTCGGCACCGCCCGCCGCCCGCCCGTGCACGACGGTGCAGTTGACGATGACCACCTCGCCCATCGGCCGGCCTCGATCCATGAGAGGAACCGCTGTTCATGAACAAGAGCACAGCCTGTTCACTCGGTAATATAGCGGCCCGACCCGTAAAAACCGAGTTCACCTCACTTTTTCGGTCCCGACGTTCATGAAATTTCAGAGACCTGTGGCCGGTCTCAGCCGCAGCCCTCGAACTGCGGGACGGTGAAGGTCAGGGCCAGCCCCGACTTGGCGAACCACTTCTGCAGCAGCCGCTTGGCCGTGCCGTCCTGGTACATCTCGGTGATCGCCTTGTTGACCGCCTCGCAGCCGTCGATGTCGCCGGTGCGGATGCCGATGCCGTACCGCTCGTCACTGAACGGCGCGTTGACGATCTTGGTGCCGGAGGTGGCGAACCCGGTCAGGATCAGGTCGTCGGTCGAGACGGCGTCCACCTTGCCCGCGCGCAGGTCCTCGACGCACTCGCTGTAGGAGGCCGAGGGCACCAGCGTCACGGGGATCTTGCGCTCCTCCTTGACCCGGCGCCAGGAGTTGGACCCGGTCACCTGGCACAGCTTGCGGTCGCGCAGGTCGCGCACGTTGTCCACGCCGCTCTGGTCGGCCCGCACCAGCGTGTCCTGGTGCGCCACGTAGTACGGGCCGCCGAAGGACACCTTGGTCTTGCGCTCGGCGGTGATGGAGTAGGTGGCGACGACCAGGTCGACCGCCAGATTCGTGATCATGTTCTCGCGCTGGGCGGACGGCGCGGTGACGAACCGCACCTGCTTGCCGAGCTTGCGGGCGACGTAGGTGGCGACGTCGACGTCGAACCCCGAGTAGGCGCCCCCGGCGCCCTTGACCCCGAGGTTCGGCTGGTCGGCCTTCACCCCGATCACCAGGGAGTCCTTGTCGAGGATGGAGGTGCCTGCCGCGCAGGAGGCGGCCAGCGGGACGAGCGCCGCCACGGCCGCCAGCGCGGCGGCGGCGCGGCGGAACCCGCCGTGCGCGCGCGTGGAAGTGAGCGTGACCATCAAGGGGTTCCCTTCAGCGGTACTCGGCGAGCCGGGGCCGGACACCGATGAGGACCATCAGGATGGCGGCCAGGGCGGCCGCGGGAGGCACCCAGTTCCACCCGCCGAGCGCCCCGTCGCCCTCGCGCACCGCCGACTCGAACGCCTGGCGGTGCAGCGCGGTGAGCTTGACCAGGGCGTCGTCGTAGGAGGCGAAGGCCGGGCCCATGGCCTGGCCGACCGCCGCGCGCCGCGAGCCGGACGTGGCGAGCTGCCGGATGCGCTGGTCGTTGTGCTGGAAGGCCTGGTAGCGCTGGAGGACCTGGTCGAACGCCGGCCGCTGCGGGGCCAGGGACAGGCCCGCGGCCTCCGCCCCGAAGAACCCGAGGAAGTCCTTCTTGCCGCCGGAGACGCGGTCGTTCACCGCGGCGTAGTACTTGTCGAGGTTGCCGGCCGGGACGTAGAGGACGGCCTGCGACTTGTCCAGGTACACCTGCTCGTAGGTGTCGGCGCGTTCGGGGTCGAGCAGGTAGCGGCTCTCGTCGCCGTGCAGCGTGTTGCCGATGGCGCGGGCCCGCGAGAGCGCGAGGACGGAGTTGAAGCCGTCCTCCTTGGCGTCGCGCAGCACGTCGCCCTCGTGCTGGAGGACGGCGAACGCGGCCACGGTCAGCGCGGCGACCACGACGGTGGCCACCAGCGCGGGCACGTTGAACGTGCGGCGGAAGCCGCGGCTCAGATAGACCTGCAGCACGATGAGCGCCAGCAGCGCCAGCCCTCCGGCGACGCCCACCCAGATGCGCCCCTGCTGGACGGCCGACAGCTCGGCCAGGTAGGCGTGCCGGACGATGGTGCCGCTGTCCAGGGTCAGGTTGTAGGCCTTGGGCAGCAGGTCCAGCCGCATGAGGTCGGTCGCCTGGCGGTAGACGTCCAGGACGGCCTGGGGCGGCGGCCCGGCGGCGTGGCCGGACTGCTCGTCCAGCAGCAGCGCGCGGGCGGCCAGCCGCTCGTAACGGCCGAGCCCGTCCAGCAGGGCCTGCACGGTCATCTGCTCGGTGGCGTCGCCGCTGGCGAGGTCGGCCGCCTGCAGCACGGCGCGGTCGGCCTGCGAGCGGCGCTCGTCGTAGCGGTCGAGCATGGTCTGGCGGCCGGGCCCGAGGGCGGACTCGCGGCCGGTGAGCAGCACGGAGGCGACCTGTGCGTCCATGTCGCTGAGCGCGAAGTACAGGTCGGCGGTGGTGACGACCTGCGGGCCGGCGGTGTGGCCGATGACGCGCAGGCCGTCCCTGGCGTGGCCGACTCCGATGCTGACGGTCGCGAAGACCAGCAGGACGGCGGCGACGGCGAGCCCGGTCAGCAGGCGGATCCACCCGGGGACGGTGCGCACCCGCAGCAGGCGGCGCAGCGCCGGGGTGCCGGCGGCCGGGCCGGCCGCCGGCACGGCGGGCACGGCGGCCGTGGCGCCGCCCGGCGCGGGGGCGGCGGGCGGCGGGGCCTGGGCCGGGGCGGGAAGTGTCATGGCTCAGGCCCTCCGCACGGTGATGAGCGTCCAGGCTCCGACGTGCACGCGGTCGCCGTCGGCGATCGGGACCGGCACGTTGACCTCCAGGAGCTCGCCGTTGACCAGGGTGCCGTTCGCCGAGCCGGGGTCGACGAGCTGCCAGGAGCCGTCAGGCTGGGCCAGCAGCACGGCGTGCAGGTGGGAGACGCCGGGGTCCTCCGGCGGCCCGGACAGGTCGATCTCGGGAACCAGCGACCGGGACTGGCTGCGCCGCCCGATGCGCATCTCGGGACCGGCGAGAGGCAGGGTGCGCTCGGGACAGTAGGGCGGGAAGGCGACCCGCGCGGCGTCCGGGCCGCCTTGGCCGATCATGGCCTCGTAGTGCGCGCGGTCGGCGGCGACCACCGCCACCCAGCCCGCCCGAGCGGGGCGGCCCTGCGCCGTGCCGCCGGTCGCCGCCTGGCCGGTCGCCGGGCCGTTCGCGCCGGCCGGGCCGTTCGCGCCCTGCGGCGCGGGCGGCGACGGCTGCCACGACGAGGACCGCGACGAGGGCTGCACGGGCTGCGACGGCTGCCAGGACGGGGCCGCCTGCACCGGCTGGGACGGCTGCCAGGACGGGGCCGCCTGTTGGGGGCCCCGCACCGGCTGCGCCGGCTGCCACGGCTGGGCGGGCGCGGCGGCGGCGCCCGTGCCGGTCTGCGTGGCCGGTTGCGGCGGGGCGGCGGACCGGGACGACGCGCCGCCGCCGAGCACGAAGTCGTACCCGCAGGTCTCGCAGAACCGGCCGGTGCGCTCGGCCCCGCAGTCGGGGCAGTCGCCGGTCGCCGCGCCGCCCTGCCCGGCCGCGGCCCCGGGGGACGCCGCGCCGGAGGCCGGGCCCGCGGGCGCCCCGGAGGCGGCCGGCGCCGGGCTTCCCGACATCAGCGCGCCGCAGATGTCGCAGTATTCCTCGTCGGCGGAGTCGTGCCCCACAGGGCAGATGGCCATCCTCAGTTCTCCGGGTCCTTGCGCATGCGGACGGTTCGGACGGAGCGGGTGTCGAGCGCGATCTCGTCCGCCTTGTCAACGACGCGCTTGAGGCGGGCGGTTCCCGTCTCGGGGTCGACGTCGATGACCTTGTCGAGCAGTTTGGCGGTCTCCTCGTTGCCGGCCTGCTGGGCGATGCCGCGCGCCCTGCCGAGCCGGGCGGTCGCGGTGTCCAGGTCGCCCTCGTTGCGGGCCTGCAGGCCCTCCTGGATCAGCGAGGCGAGCTCCTGCTGGCCGGTGTAGTGGGCGACCCTGGGGTTGATGCGCGTGGACTGGACCGGGTCGTCGCTCCACTGCGCCAGGATGTTGCCGCCGGCCAGCACCTCCCCGGTGTCGGGCACCACCAGCTTGACCAGGCCGGCGCGCATCTCCTGGCCGACGTTGCCGGCCGGCACGCGCACGCTGACGTGGTACTCGCGGGTCTCCCCGCCCCAGGAGCCGGTCGGGTAGTCGCCGGTGAGCGCGTCGACCTCCGTGCGGCGGCCGGTCAGGTCCTCGAGGGTCGGGGACACCTGCTTGACGAAGTTGAGGGTCGCCGCCCGGGGCGTCCACACGCGCAGCGCGACGTCGGCGACGGTCTTGCCCATGGCGGCCTCGGTCATGGCGCGGAAGTCGGCCTCCAGCTCCTCGGGCCTGCGCACGTCCATCACGCTGCCGAGCAGGGTGGAGCCGATCCTGCGGACCTCGGCCACCACCCAGTCGGTGCCGACGCCGCGGCAGTCGCAGACGAACTTGCCGGCGCAGTAGGCGAGGTTGGCGTCGAACTCGGGGGCGGGCTCGTGCTCGTTCTTGCCGTCGGTGAGCAGGATGGCGTGCCGGATCGCGCCCGGGTGGCTCATCTGGTGGGCGCTGAACAGGTCGGCGGCGCGGCGCAGCCAGCGGCCCATGGCCGTGCCGCCGTCGGCTCGGAGCTGGGCGACGGCGTCCTTGGCGGCCTGCCGGCTCTGCGGGGTGGCGGGCGCGAGCTGCCCGTTGGGCGGGAAGACGACCTCGGCCTGGTGGTCGCCGGAGATCACCGCGAAGTACACCCCGTCGCGCAGGGTGTCGATGGCGGCCTGCGCGGCCTTGCGGGCATCGGTGATCTTGCCGTACGCCATGGAGCCCGAAGTGTCGACGATGATCACCTCGGCCGCCTCGGCGACGGGCGCCCGGTCCACCGGGCCGCTCGCCTCGACCGTGATGATGCCGTGGACCTCCTGGCTCCCCGCGGGCAGGTACTTGTTCTGGTCCACACGGACGCTGAAGTCAGTCACTTGTCTCCTTCGGGAATGCCACCGTCGTCTCGCCCCGCTCCCCCTGTCCGAACGGGATCACCGCGACGGTGATGTTGTCGTGACCCCCGGCCTCGTTGGCCAGCCGCACGAGCCGCCGCGCCACCGCCAGAGAGGGGCCGCTCAGGGCCGTGGCGGCCAGCGCCTCCGGCTCGGGGTAGTAGTTCCACAGGCCGTCGCTGCACAGCAGCACCACGCCGGGACCGTCGGTGGTGAAGGTCCTGACGTGCGGCACGACCTCTCCCGCGTCGGCGCCGAGCCAGGCGGTGAGCATGTGGGTGCCCGGGGTGGCGTCGTCGGTGGTCAGCAGCGACGACTGCTCCCCCAGCCAGTACGCGCGGCTGTCGCCCACCCATCCGACGGTGACCCGCCGCCGCTCGACCACCGCGGACACCAGCGTGCAGGCGGGCGAGTCCTCCCCCGGCCGGGCGGCGGAGGCGACGGTGTCGGCGGCCAGCCGCACGGCCTCGCGGGTGGCCGTCTCGGGGCCCTCTCCCTCGGCCAGGCGCTTGGCGATGGTGACCGCCGCGATGTCGGCGGCCGCCTGGGAGGCCTCGTCGGGGCGCGGCGAGGTGGACACCCCGTCGCACACGACCGCGACGACGGCGTCCTCGCCGGCCGTGAGCAGCGCCATGGCGTCCTCGTTGCGGCTGTGCCGCAGGCCGCGGTCGCTGACGCCGGCCATCGGGCCGAGCTCCATCTCCACGTGGTCGCGGCCGGTGGGCTGGAGCATGCCGCAGTTCTCGCAGTAGCCGTCGGACCCGATGGCGGCCGACCCGCATACGGTGCAGGCCCTCCCCGAGGACGGCGCCGAGCCCCGCGGGGCACCTGGCGCCGAGCCCGGCGAGGCCGGCCGCGCGGAGACCCGCGCGGCCGCGGACAGGTCGTGCCCGCACTGCTCGCAGAACGCCTCACCGGGCAGGACGTGGGTGCCGCACACGGGGCAGGAGCCGCTCACCTCTGCCCCGCTCGTCTCCGGGCCGCTCACCACATCGTCCTCGGCCGCACGGCGTTGGCCCTGCCGATGAGGGCGTGGCGTTCCTCGGTGGACCCCGCCGAGCGGGCCAGGGACCGGTAGACCCGTTCGAGCTCGCCGCGCACGCCCTGCTCGCTGAGCGGGGTGCCGAGCAGCGTCCCGTTGCCGGGCACCGCCTGCCCGGTGACGAACCGGGCGAGCGCGCTCTCGAGCACCTCCGAGGCCAGCCCGGCGCGGTCGCGCGCGTCGAGCTTCAGGCCGCGCAGCCGGTCCCCGGCGGCGACCAGCTCGGGCTCGGCGGGAGCCTGGCCGCGCACCACCACCGCGACGGCCGCCACCTGGGCGGCGGTGCGGTGGATGGAGGTGGGCGGCATCTGGTCGAGCACGCGGATCGCCCCCTGCGGATCGCCGGCGGCCAGCCGGATGCGCGCCTGGGCGAAGCAGGCGCTGACGTAGGAGCGGTCGGTCTGCCAGATGGCGGCGTAGTGCCGTTCGGCGTCGGCGAGGGCGCCGAGGTGCTCCAGGGCGAACGCCAGGGCCAGCCGGGGCGCCACCTCTCCGGGGAACCACGAGTAGATGCCGTCGAAGAACTGCGCGGCGCCGCCGGCGTCCCCGGCGGCCAGCGCGGCGACGCCGCGGTACCACCACAGCCGCCAGTCGCCGGGCAGGTCCCTGGCCACGGCCGCGTACAGCTCGTCGGGCACCGGGCGGCCCTGCTCGCTCATCACCCTGATCAGCGCGAGCCTGGTCTCGGGGGTGGGCGGCGCGGACTCCAGCAGGCCGATCAGCTCCTCGGGGTTGCCGGCGGTGAGGCCGGCGAGCAGGCCGGCGGCCGGGTCGAGCGGGTCGACCAGCGGCACAGGGAGCGCGGAGGCGGCGTCGGCGGGGTCGAGCGCCGGGAAGGCCCGCCCGGTGGTGGCCGGGGCGAGCTCGGTGCCCACGGCGGCCCGCTCGGGGCCGAACACCCCCGACTGCGCCGGGTGCGGCGTGCCGTCCTCGATGGCCCTGACCTCGCGTAAGACGCCGACGAGCTGGTCGGACATCTCGGCCGCGCTCTGGAACCGCCTGCCGGGGTCGGGGTCGGCCGCTCGCCGCAGGAAGCGCTGGAAGGACTCCTGGCGGGGGCCCATGTCGGGCAGCGGGGCGCTCTTGCCGCCGCTGGTCGGGCTGAAGGGGAAGGCCAGCACCGCGAGCGTGCGGCCCACGGTGTACAGGTCGGAGGCGACGGAGGGGCCGTGGGAGGCGATCTCGGGCGCCTGGTAGCCGATGGTGCCGTAGATGGCGCTGTCGGCGTCGTCCACCCGCCGCACGGCGCCGAGGTCGATGAGCTTGAGCTGTTCCTCGACCTGGATGACGTTGGCCGGTTTGAGGTCGCAGTAGAGCATGCCGCGGTCGTGCAGGTATCCGAAGGCCCGCAGGATCTCAAGGCCGTAGGCGATGACCTGGGCCAGCGGCAGCGCCTCACGGTTGTCGGACTCCCGCAGCCTCCTGCGCAGCATCTCCTGCAGGGGCTCGCCGCCGACGTACTCCATGACGATGTAGCCGACCATCGTCCCGGTGCCCGGGTCGGGGTGGTTCACGAAGTTGAAGATCTTGACGATGTTCGGGTGGTCCATCGCCGTCAGGTAGCGCCGCTCGGCCTCGGCGGCGGCCAGCGCCTCCAGGTCCCCGGTGTCGAGCAGGCCCTTCATGACCACCCAGCGGCCGTCGAGGTTGCGGTCGGCGGCCAGGTAGATCCAGCCGAGACCGCCGTGGGCCAGGCACCCCTTGACCTCGTACTGGCCGGCGACCAGGTCGCCGGAGCGCAGTTTGGGGGTGAAGGAGAAGCGCTGGCCGCAGTGCGGGCAGAAGCCCTCGGGACGGCCCGGGCGGCCGTCCCGCGTGCGGCCCACGGGCTTGCCGCAGTCGGGGTTGCCGCAGAATCGGCGGTCCTCGGGCACGACCGGGTCGGAGAGCACGACCGCCGAGGGGTCGCGGTAGGGCACCGGGGGCACCTCGACCAGCCCCATGCCGAGCATGCCCCGGCGGGAGCGGCTGCTCGTGCGGCGCGAGCCGCTGGTGAAGCCGGTGATGCCGCTGGGCGCCGAGCCGGTGGGCATGGTGACGGGGGGCAGGCCGGCGGAGGGCGCGGTCAGCGGCCCCGGGACGACGCCGGAGGGCGGCGCGCCCGTGGCGGAGGACGGCCAGGCCGTGCCCGGGCGTCCCGCGCCGCCCGCGGGGGTGTTGGGGATGCCGGGGGCGTTGGGCGGCGACGCGGAGGGCCAGGCGGTCCCGGGGTGGCCGGAGTTGCCGAACCCGGGAGGCGCCGGCGGCGCGCCCGGGGGCGCCCAGTGGCCGCCGGGCGGGCTCTGCGGCGCGCCGGGACCGCCGGGCGGCGGGGCCTGGGCGGGCGCCGAACCCGGGGACGAGCGCGCGGCCTCGGGAACGGGCGCCATGCCGCATGTGTCGCAGTACCCGTCCACCACCGTCCCGGCGCAGCCGGGTTGCGTGCATCTGGTCATCCGGCCGCTCCTATTCGAGTGATGGCCCGCTGGTACTCGGCGACCGCCACGGTCGCCCGCCGCAGATCGCACGGCGCCGTCCACAGAAGGTCCCGCGCCGCCCCGTACAGGCCGGCGAGGGCGAGGTCCTCGGCGTGCCCGAGGCGCACCGCCTTGGCCTGGTAGGCGGACAGGCGCCCGCGCAGTTCGTCGCGGCGGCCGATCAGGCCGGCGACCGACTCGGTGGTGCGCGTGGCGTGGCCCAGCGCCTCCTCCACGCCGCGTTCGAGGGAGGTCAGGCGCTCGGCCAGCTCCAGCCAGCGGCCCGCGCGGGTGTCCAGAGCGGCCAGCCGGTCGCGCAGCGTGGGCGCCTGGTCGGGCATCTGGGGCAGCGACGGCGACTGGATCTTGGTGAGGACCAGGTCGCGGACGCGCAGCGCCTCCCGTTCGGCCTCGGCGACCGCGTCGATGCGCTCCGCGAGCCGGCGGGCGCGGCCGTCGAACTCCTCGCGCACGCGAAGGGCCTGGTCCAGCTCGGCTCGGCGCGCGCCGGCGGCCCGGCCGAGCGCCTCCAGCTCGCCGAGCAGACTGGCCGATCCGAGCGGGTCGGTGGTGACCCGCTCGCGCAGCCGGGCGGCGGTGTCGTCGAGCCGGTCGAGCTCGGGGTCGGGCGCGCCGAGCGAGGTGGCGGCCTCGCGCGCGCCCCGGCGGGCGGCGTCGGCCGCGTCCAGCGCGGGCAGCAGGGTGTTCCACGCGGCGTCCACGGCGCCGATCAGCTCGGCGACCTCACGGTAGGCGCCGTCCATCCCGGCGAGGGCGAGGTCCAGGGTGATCCACTCGCCCTTCTCCCTGAGCAGGGAGCGCTTCTCGATGGGCACGTCGTCGGGCTTGAGCTCCACCGAGGGGCCGGTGAGCAGCGCGGTGAGCAGGCCGAGGTCGGGCCGGCCCGCGGCCCTGGCCTCCTGGGCGAGGTCGAGCACGCGGCGGTAGGCGTCGAACAGCCACCACAGCCTGACCAGGGTGACCTGCGCCTGGTCCCATCGGCGCGCGGTCTCCCCGGTGGGGGTCATGCCTTTGAGCAGCCGGTGGCTCGGGTGGTCGTCCAGGTCGAGCATGTCGCCGGCGACGCGGTCGCGTTCCTCCATGCGCCGGCGCAGGGCGTGGTCGACGCCCTCCAGGCTCATAGGCGGGCCGGCGGCCCCGGGCATCCCCAACGCTCCGCGCCTCCCCCGGTGCTGGGACGTACTAGTCCGTCTCTATCCACATTCTTTCCATAATTCAGGGGCGCGCGTGCGGTCCGGGAGGGCGGCGCAGGCGGGTATTCGATCACATACCGGTCACGCAGGTGTCACGGCGCGGTCGTCCGGCGCCAAACGGAGGGCGGGGCGGAGGGCGGTCAGCGGCCGACGAGCCAGTTCCACACGCTTCTGACCACGTCGGATCCCACCTCGGCCGGCGCTCCGAGCTCACGGGAGACCGCGTCCTTGATCAGCCGCTCCATGGCGGCCTCGTCGCGGTACTGGACGGCGTAGTCCAGCCGCGTGGCGTACTCGGCGTCCTCGCGGCGCCGTTCGTCCACGGCCCGCAGGATGTCGGCGTCGTCGATCATGGGCGTCAGAAGGGGAAGCGGGCGAGGTCGAACGCCTTGACGCCGCGCACGCCGTCCCACACCAGGAAGTTGCCGTATTCGCGCATCGCCTCCACCGGCACCCGGGCCAGCTCGGTGACGTCGCCCAGCAGCCGCTGGAAGCGGAAGACGGCCGCCGGCCCGAGCTTGTTGACCACGCCGGCCATCAGCCGCACGAGGTTGTAGCGGAACAGCGCCGAGCAGGGCAGGACGCGGTGGTCGTCGCGCAGGCGGGAGAACACCTCGGCGTGTTCGGGGTGGGCGGCGCGGTAGGCCTCGCACACCTCGGCGGAGAAGTGGCCGCGGTAGCGGACGGCGTGCCCGTCGAAGCTGAGCCGGTCGTCGCCGATCGCGAACTCGCCCGTGGTGTAGGTGGCGGCGCCCAGCAGGTCGGCCCACGGTTCCAGGAAGGCGCGCTCGAACCGGGCGGCCCTGGTTGAAAGGCGGTCGGCGAGCGCGGGGCTCGGCAGGAACGCGCCGTGCGACCCGCGCATGTCGAAGATCCAGGGCGGCGGGGTGAGGGTGTCGGCCTTGGTGAGCACGACGGTCAGCTTGGCCAGCAGCTCGGCCCTGGTCTGCCGGTCGGCGCCGGCGAGGAGCGCGCGCAGGCATCGGGCGTCGGCGGCGGTGGAGGCGCTGTCGGCGTGGAGGGCCCAGATGACGACATCGGATTCGACCAGCCGGTCGCGATACATGGTGTGATATCCGGGGTCCGCGGCCAGCGATTCTCCCATTCCAGGCATATCCCAAAATGTCAACATATGGCCGGAATTACCGGGGACGGAAATGCAACGCGGCTCACACGTTCCCGTTTTGCCGTCGCCGACCGGCAGCCGGGTGCCGAACAACGCGTTGAGCAGCGACGACTTCCCCACTCCCGCCTGCCCCATTATGGCCACGCTCAACGGCCTGCCCGATTCGGCGTCCCGCTCCCGGCGCACTCCCTGTCTGACCTTTTCCAGCCGCTCCTCACCGAGCGCGCCGACGGAAACACGCTCCATCCTTGCCACGGGCTCACCTCAGGTCATAGCGTTGACGACTGTTCAGGACCATTTCCCGCCCCGCCCATCGTGGCCACCGATCCTTGCGATGACCTTGCGGAAAGGCCGCCGACGTGACGATCGCGAACCGACCGCCTCGGTAAGACGTGGCGACCTTCGACATCCGCCTGCTCGGTGACGTATCGATCCTCGTCGACGGAACCGCGCGCAAATTACTGCCGCAGACGGCCAAGGCCCTGGCCATGCTCGTCTCCGCCAGGAACCCGGTGCCGCAGAACAACCTGGCCGCGGCGCTCGGCCAGGGTCCCGACTGGCCGGTCACCGACGTGGCGCCCCCGCTGTCGCGGCTGCGCCAGGCGCTGACCGGCAGCGCCCTGGACATCCCTCCCGCCAAGTGGTCGCACGCCTACGAGCTGGTCGAGCGGGAGCCGGGCTACCTGGCCGCGACGCTGGACGCCGCCAGGTTCGAGGCCCGGCTGCGCCGGGGGCGCGAGCTGTACGACGACGGCGACCTGGCCGGCGCGCTGCCCGAGCTGCGCGCGGCCGCCGCCGAGTGGCGGGGCGCGCCGTTCGCCTCGCTGTCGGCCGGATGGACGCTGCCGTGGGTGTGCGAGACCTACCGCGCCAAGCTGGAGGACCAGCGCAAGGAGCTGGTGCGGCTGGTCGCCCGCGTCGCGCTGCGCCTGGGCCGCTACAACGAGGCGGCCTTCCTGTCCGAGGGCCCGGTCGGCGAGGGCGGCGAGGACACCACGGCCGTGTGGCTGCTGCGCTTCCTTGCCTCCCTGCGCGAGGACGGCCCGGCCGGCGCGCGGCGGGCCGTCGAACTGCGGCGCCGGGTCGCGCCCGGCGACGACGCGGCGCGCCGCGCCGAGGACCTGCTGGCGCTGCACGAGCACGGCTTCGACGTGTGCGCCCCGCTCGCCGCCGCGGCGGAGGCGGCCGGCGGTACCGGCGGCCCGGCCGTCCTGGTCGGCCGCCGCCGCGAGGTCACCGAGCTGTCGCGCCTGGTCGAGCGCCTGCGCGCGGGCGAACCCGCCTCGCTCGCCCTGTGCGGCCCGGGCGGCATCGGCAAGACGCGCCTGCTGAGGGAGGCCGCCCGCCTGGCGGCCCGCGCCCGGGTGGAGGCCGTCACCGTGATGTGCCGCGACCTGGACGGGCTGCAGCCGTGGCGCGAGCTGGCCGGCCTGCTCTGGGCGCACCTGCGGCGCGACCCGTCCAGCCCGCCCGAGCCGATCAGCGCCCAAGAACGCGACACCCTCGGCAAGCTCATGTCGGCGGGCACGCCCGGCTCTCCCGCCGGCCCCGGCCACGAACGCGACCCGCGTGAGCTGACCTTCCTGCTCACCGGCCTGGTGCGCCGGGCCGCCGGGCGGGGGCTGCTGGTGGCCTTCGACAACGCCCACCTGCTCAGCCCGTACGCCGAGGAGCTGCTCCAGCACGTCAGGCGGGGGCTCGGCGCGGTGCCGGCCGGGTTCCTGCTCGCCACCCGCGACGAGGCCGCGCACTGGAAGGAGGCCATGGAGTCCCTCGCCGTGGCACCGCTCACCCAGCCTGAGGTGGCGCAGTGGCTCGGCCGGGTGTGGCCGCGCGAGCCGACGCCGGGCGAGATCGAGCGGGCCGCACGGGTCACCTCCGGCGTCCCGCTGGAGCTGTGCTCCCTCAACGAGGCCGGCGACCTGCGCTCCACCCTGGCCGCGCCCCGCTCCGAGGCCGGGCCCGCGTTCCACTGGCTGGCCGCCGCGGCGGTCACCGCCCTGGGCCTGGACGTCGACACCGCGCTGGTGGCCCGCATGCTCGGCCTGGAGCCCGCCGAGGCCGACCGCGCCCAGGCCCTCGCCGCCGCCGGCGGCGCCGTGGAGTGCCGCGACCGGGTGCGCTTCCCGCACGACCGCTCCCGCGAGGCCGTCCTGGACGAGCTCGACCGCGACCCGGCGCTCGCCCGCCACCTGCACCGCCGCGCCTTCGAGTCGCTGACCGACCGCATGGCCTCCGGCGGCTGGGCCGATCCCGCGCTTCCCGTCCGCGTCGCCCAGCACGCCCGGGCCGCCGGGTCCGACGTCCCGCAGGAGCGCGCCGCCGCCGCGTGCCTGGACGCCGCCCGCGCCGAGCAGCGCGGGTTCGGCGTCGAGACCTCCGTGGAGTGGGCCCAGTACGGCCTGCGGCTGCGCTGCGACCCCGCCACCCGCGTCGGCCTGCTCATCACGCTCGGGGACGCCCTCAGCGACGGCGGCGACATGGAGGAGGCCGGCCGCCGCTACCTGTCGGCCCACCAGGCCGCCGAAGGACTGCCCACGCTCGCCGCGGCGGCCGCCGTCCGGCTGGCCCGCAGGTGGTCGGCCCCCGGCCAGGTCGACCGGCAGCTCATCCACCTCATCGGCGAGAGCCTTGCGGCGCTGGAGCACGACCCGGGCGACGAGGCCGCCCTGCTACGCCTGCAGCTCAAGGCCCACCTGGCCAAGAAGCAGACCATGGCGGTCGCCCGCAGCACCGCCGATCCCGTCCCCGACGGGCCGCCCGAGGGCGTCGAGCTCGCCCGCGCCACCCTGCGGGAACTGCCCGCGGACGTCGACCGCCTGGTGCGCTGTGAGGTGCTCAACGAGTGCCGGTGGGCGCTGTACGACCACGCCGACCCCAGGGAGCTGCTCGGCATCGCCGCCCGGCTCCGCGAGGCCGGCGTCCAGGCCGGGTCGGCCTACTTCCAGAGCGAGGGCCTGGTCGCGCTCGCCGTCGACCAGCTCAGGCTGGGGCTGCTCGGCGACGCCCTCGGGACGGTGGACGACCACCGCCGGCACGTGGCGCGCAACCCCCGCGCGCTCGGCCCCTGGCTGCAGGGCACGCTCGACACGGTCATGGACATGTGGAACGGCGACTTCCGCCGCGCCGAGGAGCGTCTCATGGGCGAGGCGCTGCGCATGGTGGAGGAGCTCACCGCCGGCCACGCCGTGCCGGGCGAGACGCTGCGCCAGACCTGGATGGGCCAGTACTTCTGGCTGCTGTACGAGAAGGGCAGGCTGGAGGAGCTGTTCACCTCCGGGATGACCCGGCAGATCGAGCAGCACGGGTACTTCCCGGTCTGGCGGGCCGCGCACGTGCTCGCGCTGTGCGAGACCGGCCGGCACGACGAGGCCGCCGACCGGCTGTCCGCCTTCGTCCGCGACACCTCCGGCCTGGCCGCGCTGCCGCCCCACGGGTGGGCCGTGTCCACCCTGGCCATGCTCGCCGAATCCTGCGCCCTCATCGCCGACGCCCTGTCCACCGCCCCGCCGGCGACCGCCCCCGCCACGGGCCACCTCGGCGCCGTGGACGACGGCGTGCCCCTCCCCGGACGTCCCGCCGGCCCGGCCGGCGGCGTGTCCACCCCGGCTGACCTCACCGGCCTGAGCGGCGGCAGGTCGGCCCCAGGTCAACCCGGCGGGCTGGACGACGGTCCCGCCTCCTACGTGCCCCTGCTGCGCCGCCGGCTGGCCGCCCATGCCGACGAGATGGTGCTGGCGGGCTGGCCGGCGGTGCTCGTCGGGCCCGCGGCGCGGTTCCTCGGACTGCTGGCGATGATCACCGGGGACGCCCGGGAGGCGCTGCGCCACCTCGACCAGGCGACGCGCATGGTGTCGGCCGCTCCCCCGCACATGGCCAGGCTCCAGCTCGACCGCGCCAGGGCCCTGCGCCTGCTGGACCCCTCCGACGCCTCCGGCGAGGCCACCCGCCTGCTGCACCGCTCACTGCGCCTGTCCGACCGCCTCGGCATGCCCACCCTCGCCGCGAAGGCCCGCGCCCTGCTCACTCCCTGACCGGCGCCCCGAGCCCGACCGCCGGCCGCCCATGGGCCCCGCCACCGGCCCAAGGGCCGTCACCGCCGGACAAGGCGGCGGGGTGGACCATAATGGCGGCATGGCGGTGGGGTTGCCGGGGCGGTATGACGATATCGCCGGCAGGGTGCCGCGGTCGCTGGGCGACCTGCGGGGGCCCTCGGCCGGTGAGGTGGCGTTGCCGCTGCATCTGTGCTGGTCGGGCATGCGCGTGTACGACGTAGGTGATCCGGCGATCCGCCTGGGCATGTACCAGGTCGTGATCGCCGAGGGCATGCTGGCCGACGTGGAGGCCCACCTGGACGCGCGCCTGCTCATGGAGGTCTGGCCGCGGCTGCGCCGTCTGATCCATTCGGCGGCGCGGGCCGAGTGGGAGTCGCGTTTCCCGGCGCTGGCCGAGCACGCGCGGGCGCACGCCGCCGAGGTCGCGGCGGAGCTGCGCCGGGCCCGCGAGGCGGTCCGCGCCCGGGCGGAGGAGGCGCGCTGATGGACATGCCGCCCTTCCACCGGCGCATCCTGGACGCCGCGCTGCAGGTGTGCGACGCCCACGGCCTGGTGCTCGCCGGCGGGTACGCCATGCGCGCGCACGGCCTGGTCGAGCGGCCGAGCCAGGACCTGGACTTCGCCACCGTCGCCTTCACCCCGCTGGAGGAGATCACCGGCGACCTCGCCCGGGCGCTCGAACGCGACGGCCTGGAGGTCCGCCACCAGCGCGACAGCGCCCGGCTGGCCCGGCTCACCGTGAGCGACCCGGTCACCGCGCAGTCGGCCGCCGTCGACCTGATGAAGGAGCCGCTGCAACGCCCCGCGGTCGACATGGAGATCTGCCCGGTGGCGAGCATGGACGACGTGGTGGGCATGAAGGTCGGCGCCCTGTGCGGCCGGGCGCTCCCCCGCGACTTCATCGACGTGCTGTCGGTCGCCGACCGGTACGCCGACCGCTACGGCCTGCCTGACCTGGAGCGGCTCGGCGCGCTGTTCGAGGACGGCTTCTCCCTGGAGAACCTCGCCTTCAAGCTGGAAAGCGGCCTCACCCTCGACGACGCGCTTTTCGCCCAGTACGGGCTGGACGAGCGGGAGATCGCCCGGGTGAAGGCCTTCATCCTGTCCTGGTACGAGGACCTGTCCCTGCGCATCGCCGAGGAGACCGAACTCGACCCCGACCAGTGAGGCCCCGCCCACCACCCGCGCCGCCCCGGCTCCCACGGGACGCGACGGGTGCGATGCGGCGGGACGGACGGGACGGGGCGGCGGCGAGCCGAGGAGGCGACGGGGTCACCACTCGACCGGCAGCGACTCCACTCCGTAGATGACCGAGAACGCGCGGAAGGCGATCTCCTCGATCGGCACCGCGGCGCGCAGGCCGGGGAAGCGGCGCAGCAGCGCCGGATAGGCGATGCGCATCTCCATGCGCGCCAGCGAGGCGCCGAGGCAGTGGTGGACGCCGTGACCGAAGGCGACGTGCGGGATGATCTTGCGGGTGAGGTCCAGGTGGCCGGGGTCCTCCAGCAGGGCGGTGTCGTGGTTGGCGGCGGGGAGAGAGACGGCGATCATCTCCCCCGCCTTGATCTCCTGTCCGCCGAGCACCACGTCCTCGCGCGCGTAGCGGGGCATCACCGTGTGGACGACCGACAGGTAGCGCAGCAGTTCCTCGACCGCCGTCTCGACGTGCTCCTTCTCGCGCATCAGCGCGACGCGGGCGGGATCCTGGAGCAGGAACAGCGTGCCGAGCCCCAGCATGTTGGAGGTGGTCTCGTGCCCGGCCAGCAGCAGCAGGTCGGCGACGCCGGTCAGCTCCTGGTCGTCCACCTCCTGTCCGTGCTCGCGCACCAGCATGCCGAGCATCTCCTCGCCCGGGTCCCTGCGCTCCTTGGCCACCAGGCCGGCCATGTACGCCTGCGACGCGCGCGCCGCCGCGGCGCGCTCCTCTAGAGGGAGCCCCATGTCGAGGCGGGCGCGGCTGAGCCGCTGGAAGTCCTCCCGGTCGGCGTAGGGGACGCCGAGCAGCTCGCAGATCACCAGCGAGGGGACGGGCAGCGCGAAGGCCGGCACCAGGTCGGCCGGGGGCCCTGCCTCCTCCATGGCGTCGAGGTGGTCGGCGACGATGCGCTCGATGCGCGGCGCCAGCCGCTGTATGCGCCGGACGGTGAACTCGGGGGTGAGCAGGCGGCGCAGCCTGGTGTGGTCCGGCGGGTCGTAGGCGAGCAGGAAGCCGTGCCGGGGCGGGGCCGTCCCGGCGCCCTCCCCGCTGTGGCCGGAGACGGCGATGGACGCGTAGGAGCGGTGGTCGACCGGGTCGTTGCCGAACCGGGTCGCGTCGCCGAGCACCTCGCGGACGTCCTCGTACCGGGTCACGAGCCAGGCGGTTCCCGCGGGCGTCGTCAACCTGGACACCGGCTGCTCCGCGCGCAGCCGGCCGAGCTCGGGCACCGACTCGAAGCGGTCGCGTGCGACGTGTACCGGTATGACCTGCGGCTCGGCCATCAGGCGAATCCTTTCGGTGGGCCGTTGGTACAGGAGGCGATGGTACGGGGCGAACCTGGGGGTCCCTGGACGGCCCCGCCCGGGGCCGGGCCGCGGCACCCTTCCCCCTGATGTGCCGGAAGATCACCGGGCGGGACCGTCGCGGCGGGAGGCCGGGTGCAGGGCGTAGCCGGCGGCGATGAGGGCGACCCCGCCGGCGACGGCCAGCAGGATCCACCCGGGGTGGAGGCGCCGGAGCAGCACCGCGCCCGCGCAGGCGCCGCAGAAGATGGCCAGGACCGAGACCGCCCGGCGCAGAGCGCGGGGGTCGGTCCCGCCGGCCAGGAAGGACTCGGCGGCCAGGCCTGTGAGCGTGCGGGTGAGCACTGTGGTCGTCATGTCCGGGACCCCGAGCACCCGCACGATCGCGTTCTGCAGCCCCATCCCGGCGGCGACCAGGGCGATCACCACGCTGCGGTGCCCCTCGGCGGACAGGCCGAGCACGGCCGACGCGCCGGCGGCCAGGCCGGCCAGCGCCGCCTCGGCGGCCAGGGTGATGACGATCCGGGAGCGGCGGGAGCGGGCGTGGCGGTGGATCCGGCCCCCCGCGACCGCCCCCGCGAGGAAGGCCAGCAGAGAGACGAGCGACCTGGACGCCGAGAATCCGGGCGCTCCCGCGGCGGCGAACCCGAGGATGACCACGTTGCCGGTCATGTTGGCGGTGAAGACGCGCCCGAGCGCCAGGAAGGCGACCGCGTCCACGCAGCCGCTCAGCACCGTCAGCAGCCCGAGAGCCACCGGCAGCGGGTCGCGCCCGCCGTCCCGCGCCCGCCGCCTCACGATCGGCCCCTCCGCGTCCGCACGTCCTTCGCGTGACGTTAACGCAGGTCAGCCTCATCTCACCGGACGATGCGCCCTCCAGCGTGTGGTGCCGTCCGCCACCGCGCGGGCGGCCATGGACCGCATCGCGCTCCCGGGAGACGCAGGTCACATTCGCAGGCTGTCACACCTGGCCCGGCCGTTCCGTCAATGGAGGTGCAAGCCACGAACGGACACGCAAGGAGATCACCATGGAAGCCCGTCTCAACCTCTTCGCCAACCCTGCCGCGGCGAAGTTCGCCAAGCACCTCAACGCGGCGGGCAGGGCGGTGTCGGAGTCGACGCTGCCGGCCGCGACCCAGGAGCTGGTGAAGATCCGCGCCAGCCAGATCAACGGCTGCGGCTTCTGCCTCGACATGCACACCAAGGAGGCCGCGCACGCCGGCGAGACCTCGGTGCGCCTGCACCTGGTCGCCTCATGGCGCGAGGCCACGGTCTTCACCGAGGCCGAGCGGGCCGCCCTGGAACTGGCCGAGCAGGGCACCCGCATCGCCGACGCCGCCGGCGGGGTCACCGACGAGGCGTGGGCGAACGCCGCCAAGCACTACGACGAGGACCAACTCGCCGCCCTGGTGTCCATCATCGCCGTCATCAACGCCTACAACCGCATGAACGTCATGGTCCAGCAGCCCGCGGGCGGCTACCAGGTCGGCCAGTTCGCCTGACCGGCGACCCCGGCCGTCTCTGAGCGGCCTCGTCCGAGTCCGGGCACGGCCTCCCCGGCCGTGCCCGGACGGAGTCCCCGGCCTGAACCGCCGGGCAGCGGGCCGGGACGGGGCCGTCGTCATCCTCAGGTTGGGGGATGAGGGCGGGGCGCGGACGGCGAAGGATGGGAGGCGGGCATGGTCCGTGCCCACTCGCACCCATGTCGGGAGGAGCGCGATGATCGGCATCGACATCCCTCTGTGGGCCGCGCGGCTGCGGGCGTGGCGGCGGGGCCGGCTGTGGAGCCGCGAGGACCTGGCCGGGCGGATGGCCGGCGCCGCGGACGACGACACCCGTGACCGCCTTCCCGCCGGGGAGGGCCTCACCGCCATGATCCGCGCGTGGGAGACCGGCGAGGCGCGACCGGCGCCCCGGTACGCCGAGCTGCTGTGCGGGGTGTTCGGCGCGCGGGAGCGGGAGCTGTTCGGCCAGGAGAGCGGGGAGCCCGCCGGCACCACGCTGTGGCACCACCTCACCGGCGTCCCGCTGCTGCCCGGGCGCTTCACCGCCGAGGAGGAGGAACGCACCGGGCGGGCGATCGAGGACCCGCGCCGGGCCGACGAGCCGACGGTGGCCTACCTGTCGGCCGTGGTCGAGGCCTGCGACCGGCCGGACCTGCGGCCCGGCGAGCAGGCGGGCGCGCTGTCGGCGGTGTTCGGCGTGCTCCGGGGGTTCCGCGGCGAGGCGGGGAGCGGCGTGCGCAGGTCGCTGATCACGCTGTCGTCCCGGGACGCCGACGCCGTGGGCCGCATGTGGTACGAGGCCGGCGACCTGCGGCGGGCTCTGTGGTGGTCCGACGTCGCCCGGCGCTCGGCCGCCCAGGCGCAGGACGAGCGGCTGGTGGCCTTCACGCTGGCGGGTCGCGCCGGGCTCACCGGCCCGGAGACCGACCCTGGAGAGGTGGTGGAGATCGCGGTGGCGGCGCGGGAGCGCCCGGCCCGCGAGCACGCCGTCCCCTCGCCGGGCCTCGCGGCGATGGCGCGTCTGCGCGAGGCGCTCGGTCACGCCATGGCCGGGGAGGAGGATCTGTGCCGCCGGCGCCTGGAGGAGTCCGCTGAGCCGCCCGGGGAGGAACCGGAGGAGCGCCCGAGGTTCGGATGGGACTACTCCCGGACCCTGCACGACCTGCTGGCCGCCGACTGCCTGCTGGACCTCGGCCATACCGGCGACGCGATCGAGATTTTGGAGCGGGAGCTCGCCACGGCAGGGCGCAGCCGCGAGACGGCCTACGACCTGGCCCGCCTGGCCCACGCCTACGCCGACGCCCACGAGGGCGAGCGGTGCGCGCAGGCGGCGCGCCGCGCTCTCGATCTGGCCAGGCAGACCGGCGCGGCGCGCGCCCTGCGGGAGCTGGACCTCACGCTGGCAGCGAGGTCCCGAGCTCCAGTGTCGACGGCAGCTCCGCGCGGCTGGTGATGTCCAGCTTGCGGTAGGTGCGCGTCAGGTGCTGCTCGACGGTGCTCACGGTGACGTAGAGCTTGTCGGCGATCTCGCGGTTGGTGTACCCGGCCGCGGCCAGCACCGCGACCCGCCGCTCGGCGTCGCTGAGAATGGCCGTCACGTCGGCCGTCTCGGCGACCGCGCCCGGCGCCGGGGCGGCGTTCGCGTCGCCCTCGCGGGCGAGCGAGCGGGTCAGCGGGTCGGCGTGGCATTCCTGGGCGACGGCGCGCGCCCGCCCGCCGATCATGCCGGCCCGGCGGTACTCGCCGAGCGCCTGGAAGGCCTCGGTGAGGTCCACCAGCACGCGGGCCAGCTCGTACCGGTCGCCGCCGGACTGCAGCAGGTCACCGGCCTGGCGCAGCAGCATGGGCCGGTGCCGGGGCTCGCTGGTGGCGGCGAGCAGGCGCATGGCGATGCCGTGCACGCGGGGCGCGCTGGTCCCGCACCGCCTGATCTGCTCCTCCACCAGCCGGCGGGCCTGGTCGGGCCGGCCCAGGCGCAGGCACGCCTCGGCGGCCTCGGCCCGCCACGGGATGAGCCAGGGGACGTCCAGGTCCCAGCGGCCCATCAGTTCTCCGCAGCGCTGGAAGTCGCGCAGCGCGAGCTGCGGGTGGTCGGTGGCCATGCTGTACCGGCCGCGGGCGTGCAGGTAGTGCAGGCCCCACCGGGTCTGGAACATGGCCTCGGGCACCGGCTGGTCGAGCAGGTCGTTGACCACGTCGTACTTGCCCATGGCCGTCGAGGCGATGATCAGGCTGGACAGCGGGCCGCCGACGGCGACGCCCCAGCCGCTCAGCGGGATGATGTCCAGGGCCAGCCGCCCGTGGAACTCGGCGCCCAGCATGTCGCCCTGGCGCAGGGCGATCTCGGCGCGGATCGCCGACAGCCTGGCCTGCCTGCTCGGGGCGTGCCGGGAGGAGGCCTCGTCGATGAACAGGTCGCACCAGGGGGCGGCCTTGTCCGGACGGCCGCCGTAGGTGAGCGCGAGCAGGGCGCTCTCGACGGTGTCCATGGACATCTCGTCCAGGCGGGACCCGCGCAGGATACGCTCGACCACGTTGACGATCTCGTCGCGCGGCCCGCGGGTGAGCACGGCGGCCAGCGTGATCGACGACTCCAGCCTGCGGTAGGCGGCCACGGACAGGATGGCCGCCCGTGACTGCTCGCCGCTCACCTGGGGCAGGTGGGACAGGAACGGGGTGTAGGAGCAGCGCAGCCACGGGCGGGTGACCACCAGTTCGGTGACGGCGTCGGCGTCGAGCTTCTCCCCCGCCTCCCCCGCCTCGCCCAGGTGCTTGAGCACCTCCTCGGCGTCGGCGAACCTGCCGTGCCACAGCAGGGCCTTGGCCAGCACGACGGCGTCGCTGCCGCGCAGCTGGCCGCGGTGCAGGGCGTCGGTCAGCTCGGAGAAGTGCCCGGTGGGCGTGCTGGGGTTGATCCGCCACTCGGCGCGCATCAGGGCGGTGGTGATCCTGACCCGCTGCTGGTCGTCGGTGCAGATGCGGCACGCGAGCCGCAGGTAGGCGACGGCGGGCTCGACGCGGCCCTCGCGCAGGGCGTGGCGCGCGGCGTCCTCCAGGACGTCGACGGCCCACGGCTCCTCCACGCGTCCGGCGTTGAGGATGTGGTCGGCGATGGCGGAGGTGGCGCCGCCGTCGTCGTAGGCCAGCACCGCGGCGCGGTGGTGCAGCTCGGCCCGCTGCTCCGGCTCCAGCTCTGCCAGGACGGCGGTCCGCGCCGACTCGTGCCGGAAGCGGCCCATGGACAGCAGGCCGGCGACCGACAGGGAGTGCAGCTCGCGGTTGACGTACTCCTGCCCGGTGCCGAGGAGCCGGTCCAGCGAGTCGGACTGGTTCAGAACGGCCAGGCCCGAGGCCACCTGGAGCATCTTGACGTCGGCACGGTGCAGGCAGGAGACGACCGCCTGCCCGTACCCCTCTCCGGGCACCAGCTCGGCGGGCGGCCGCCCGCTGCTTCTGGCCGCGGTCTGGTAGTCCTCGACCAGACCGGAGACCAGCAGGGCGTTGCCGCCGCTGAGCCCGTACCATTCCACGGCGAACCGCTCGGCGGCGTCCTTTCCGACCTGTTCGGCGACGACGCTCATGGTCCCGGCCTGAGTGAGCGGGGCGAGCTGGATGCGCCGGCAGTGCGGCTGGCGCAGAAGCTCGGTGGGGAAGGAGGTCTCGGCGTACCGGCCGTGGGTGGAGTGGCTGAAGACCGCGACGATGGAGGCGAAGCGCACCCGGCGCGAGAGGTAGGCCAGGCACAGCAGCGAGGCCCGGTCGGCGTGGTGCACGTCGTCCACGACGATCATGAGGGGGTAGCGCTCGGACAGTTCGAGCAGCACGGTGCACAGGGCATGGACGATCTGGGCGTCCACCTGGTTGAGTGGTTCGCCGCCGGGGGCCGACAGCATGACGGTGCGCGCCCCCTCCGCGAGAAGGGCCATGGCGCGGTCGCGCTCCTCCATGACCAGCGGGGCATCGTGAATGAGCTGCCCGAGCACGCCGAGGGGCAGATCCCTCTCCGCCAGCGAGCCGGTCGCGGTGATCGGCAGGGCGCCCAGCTCGGCGGCCTGCTCGGCGAAGGAGTGCAGCAGGTCGCTCTTACCGGTCGCGACGGTGCCGCTGACCAGCGCCACCCGTCCCTTGCCCATGATGGCGCTGGCGAGCAGACCTTCCAGAGAGGTCAACGCTTCCTGGCGTTCGATCAGGCTCATGACGAGCCTCCCTTTTTGACGTCTTCACATGTCGCCGCGTGGCGCCTTCCATTTGTCCGTGCTTGTCCGTATTTGGTGTTACTTGCCACGCTAGGTCGGCGCGCCTTTCAGCTGTTATCGAGCGGCTATCCGGGGTGATGCCGGCGCCGGACGGGACGGACGGGAGCGGGGACGGCGGCAGGGACGACGGGAGCGGCGGCGGCCGCGAGCGCCCGCACGCGCGCCGCCGGAGCCTCGCGCACGACGGGGGCCCCGGGGACGGCGGTGATGGCGTCCAGGCGGGCCCGGGTCATCGCCGAGCGGACGGCCGACAGGGCGGCCGCGCCGGCGTCGGGGGCCACGCCGGCGCCCCACGTCGACCTGCCCCCGGCCCTGCACTGGGCGTAGACCACCACCTCGGCGCTCGCCTCGCGACCTCCCCGCGCCCCCTCACGGGCGGTGTGGTGGACGGCCCGCACCTCGACGCCCCAGCCGGCCAGGGCCTCCTTCAGGCCGTTCAGGCGGGCCGTCCACGCGTCGCCGGGGTCGAAGCCGCCGGCGTCGATGTGCAGCTCGGCGCTCACCGGGTCACCGGCGAAGACCAGCGGGACGGGCAGCGCCGGGTACTCCAGGTACTCGCGGTCGAACAGGTCCTTGACCCGCTCGGGGGTGACCTCGCCGCCCTCGGCGTCGGCGTGCGCCTGCACGACGCGGGCGAGGTCGGCCTGGAGCGGGCGCGGCAGGTCCATCCCGTACCAGGCCCCCATGATGTAGGCCACGCCGCCCTTGCCCGACTGGCTGTTGATCCGCACCACCGCCTCGTAGGTGCGGCCGACGTCCCGCGGGTCGATCGGCAGGTAGGGCATCTCCCACGGCAACTCCCGCGGGTCGGCGCCGGTCTCGGCGGCGGCGCGCTCCAGGGCGTCGAAGCCCTTGTTGATGGCGTCCTGGTGGGAGCCGGAGAAGGAGGTGTAGACCAGGTCGCCGCCGTAGGGGTGACGAGGGTGGACGAGCAGTCCGTTGCACTCCTCCACGGTGTGGCGCACGCCGTCCAGGTCCGCGAAGTCGATGCCCGAGTCCACGCCCTGCGCGAGCATGTTCAGCCCCAGCGTGACCAGGCAGACGTTGCCGGCCCGCTCCCCGTTGCCGAACAGGCAGCCCTCGACGCGCTGCGCCCCGGCCAGCAGGGCCATCTCGGCCGAGGCGACGCCGGTGCCGCGGTCGTTGTGCGGGTGGACCGACAGGCAGACGTGCGCGCGGCGCGACAGGTGCCGGTCGAGCCACTCGATCTGGTCGGCGAAGACGTTCGGCATGGAACGCTCGACGGTCGTGGGGAAGTTCAGGATGATCCCCCGCGCTTCGCAGGGGTCCCACTCGTCCATCACCGCCTCGCACACCTCCAGCGAGAACTCCGGCTCGGTGTCGTTGAACAGCTCCGGCGAGTACTGGAAGCCCAGGTCGCAGCCGCCGAGCAGCCGGTCGGCGTACTTCATCACCAGCCGGGTGCCCTGCACCGCGAGGTCCTTGCACTCGTCGCGGTCCATTCCGAACACCACCCGCCGGAACAGCGGCGAGGTGGCGTTGTACAGGTGGATCGTGGCGGCGCGGGCGCCCTCCAGGCTCTCCACCGTGCGCCTGATCAGCTCGTCGCGCGCCTGCACCAGCACCGATATGCGCACGTCGTCGGGGATGAGGTCGCCGTCGATGAGGGCGCGCACGAAGGTGAAGTCGTCCTGGCTCGCCACCGGGAAGCCGATTTCGATCTCCCGGTAACCCATGCGCACCAGTAGGTCGAACATCGCCATCTTGCGCTCGGGCCCCATCGGGCGGGCCAGCGACTGGTTGCCGTCCCGAAGATCGGTGGACAGCCAGCGCGGCGCGCGGGTGATGGCGTTGCCGGGCCAGCGGCGGCCGGGCAGGTCCACCTGCGCGGACGGGCGATAACGAGCGGCCGCGCGGGCGCCGGGGCCGGCGGGCGCGGGATCGGCTGTGGTCACTGTCGGGTTCCCTTCTCCCCTTACTCCGCTGTGCGCCGCCGCGCGCCGCCCGGGAGCGAGAAGGCCGGAACGGGCACGGCGGGAATACCGTCGCTCACGCGATCCGGAAATGCGTGGAATACGAATACGGGGACAGCATCACCTGGATCTGGTAGGCGTCCGTCTCGTCCTGCATTCGAAATGTCACGATTATTTCCGGGTACGCCGCGCTGACACCCAGGCCGACGAAGTAGTAGTCGCTGTCGAAGACGATGCGATAAAGGCCGCGCTCGAGCTTCTTGTCGCGCCACTCGCTGATGCGGCCCTCGCTGTCGGTCTCGGCGTCGGCGAGGTCGTGCCACCCGCCGAGGCCGTCGCGCTCCAGGCGTGCGCGTACGCCCGCGGCCGACCGGCCGTAGACGCCGTCCAGCGCCTGCGCGGTAACACTCATGTCCAGCACACCCATCTGCCGTGCCCGCCGCAACGGACAGCCTCCAGCACCATCGCGGTCGCGGGCTGCGGAGCGGCGCTCCTCACCGCGAGCACGCACGTGAGCCTGGGGCGTCTTTCGTCAGGACCACCGTCCCTGGCCCGACGCGCGTACGACGGGACGGACGGACGCCCCTGGGCGCCGGCCGATCCCGGCCTGGGGGCAAGAATGCCCAACGGCACTATCGATCCGCTTTCCATTTTCTATCCGTCGCCGCCTCCGGCGCGCTCCGCGAGAACGTCCGGGCAGCTCAGACCGCTTTTCGCCCGGCCCGGTGGGTGCTCTACCGGGCGATTTGTCCGGCGGTAACAGGAAAACGCACAAATAGGGGGCACGCAAACCCCTGAGCTGCCCCGATGGCCACGGAGAAGCGATCCGATAAGGACAGAATGGTGGCGGTTTCTACGTTGACGGTGTTCCCAGCGAACGGCTGATGGACGACCCGCACCACCGACACGGGAAGAGGCCAGGAAATGAGCGCTCAGAGCAGTGGCCGAGTGGCACGGTTCCTCCTCTCATCCGTCGCCATCGGCGGACGGGACGCCGCCGCGGGGACGCGAGGCCGCTCACACGGAGCGACCGCCCACCGCGCGGCCGCCGGCGGCAACACCCCCTGGGGATGACCGTCCCGCCCCCTCTTGCACGCCAGCGGCATGAATCAGACGTCCACATCCGGACACACCTCCCAGCGGACCTCCGGCACAGCCTTGACACAAATCCCCCACAACGGGACAAACCACCAAACAGATCGCCGCCTGCCCCCCGCGATCCCGTTGCACACGCGAATGAACACCGTCAGTGCGAGAAGTATCCGTCGACTCTCTATAGATCCGAACCTCGTATAGTTGTACGATCCAGACATAAGTGACATTGCCATAAGTAACCAGCTCGCACCCGACAGTAGATGCCGGGCAATGGTCATAAACTAAGAGGCGATGTTCACGACGAGAGCGGATCTCCTGGCGCCACGCGTTTGTCGTATCTCTCGCATCGGAGGGTGATCGAACACTTCCGGATGGGCCGCGAGTCTTATTGCGAGGAGATGCAGTGCAATTCGGGATTCTTGGGGCGCTTGAGGCGGTCGCCGCGGATCGCCGTCTCGACCTTGGCGGCATCCGGCAGCAGATCGTGCTCGCCGTGTTGCTCCTCGACGCCAACCGGGTGGTCACCATCGGCCGACTCATGGAGGCGATCTACGGCGACGAGCCGCCCAACACCTCCCGCGCCCAGGTCCAGATCTGCGTCTCCGCCCTGCGCCGGCTGTTCGCCGCCAACGGAAGTCCCGACATCATCACCACCCAGTCCCTGGGCTACTCCATCCGCGTCGCCGCCGACCAGGTCGACGCCCAGTGCTACGAGAGCCTGGTCCAGCGCGCCCGCCGCGCCCGCGAGGCCCGCAACCTCAACGAGGCCATCCGGCACTACCGCGAGGCCCTGTCGCTGTGGCGCGGGCCGGCTCTGGACGGCATCGAGAGCAGGCTCGTGCAGTCGGCGGCCAGCAGGCTGACCGAAAGCCGCATCACCGCCAACGAGGACTGCATCCAGCTCGAACTCGACCTCGGCCGCCACCACGAACTGGTGGGCGAGCTGAGCGAGCTGACCGAGGAGTACCCCCTGCGCGAGCGGCTGCGCGGCCTGCTGATGACCGCGCTGTACCGCTCGGGCCGCCAAGCCGAGGCGTTGCAGGTCTACCGCAACGCCCGCCGCACGATGATCGAAGAGCTGGGCATCGAGCCCAACGAGCGCCTCCAGCAGCTCGAGCACGCGATCCTCACCTCCGACGAGAGCCTGGCCGCCCCGGCCCCGCCCCCCTCGGAGAGGATCGAGGTGCAGGCGCCGACCGGGACGACGATGCCCAACGTCCCGGGGATGCTGCCGACCGACATCGCCGACTTCACCGGCCGCACCAAGCAGATCGAGGACATCCGCCAGCGCCTGATGCTGGCCTCGGAGGACCGCACGCGCTTCGCGGTCCCGATCATCGTGATCGTCGGCAAGCCCGGCGTCGGCAAGACCACCATCGCCGTGCACGCCTCCCACGCCATCGGAGAGCGCTTCCCGCACGGCACGCTGTTCGCCGACCTGCACGGCGGCGGCTCGCGTCCCACCAGCCCCATGCAGGTGCTCGAGCGCTTCCTGCGCGTGCTCGGCGTCGCCGGCACCGGCATCCCCGACGGCCTGGAGGAGCGGGCCGAGATGTACCGCGCGCTGCTGGCCGACCGCAAGATGCTCATCGTGCTCGACAACGCCGGCAGCGAGAGCCAGGTGCTGCCACTGCTGCCGGGCACCCCTTCCTCCGCGGTGCTCATGACGAGCCGGAGCCGCCTGGCCGGCCTGGCGGGTGCGAGCCACATCGACGTGGAGATCTTCGACTCCGACCAGTCGGTCAACCTGCTCTCCCGCATCGCGGGCATCGAGCGGGTGCAGTCGGAGATCGAGGCCGCCGAGGCGCTGGCCGAGCTGTGCGGCCATCTGCCGCTGGCGCTGCGCATCGCCGGCGCCCGGTTGTCGGCCCGCCCGCACTGGAGCATCGAGCAGCTGGTCAGCCGCCTGGAGGACGAGACCCGCCGGCTGGACGAGCTCAAGCACGGCGAGATGGGCATCCGGGCGAGCATCTCGCTGACCTACGACAGCGTCGGGGAGGACGCGCGCCGGCTGTTCCGGCGGCTGACGATCCTGGACTCCCAGATCTTCTCGGCCTGGGTGAGCGCCGCCCTGCTCGACCGGCCGCTGCCCATCGCGCAGGACCTGCTGGACGACCTGGCCGACGCTCAGCTCATCGAGACCACCGGCGTCGGGTACGGCGTGCACAGCCAGTACCGCCTGCACGACCTGATCCGGGTGTTCGCGCGCGAGCGCCTGGCGGCCGAGGAGACCGCGGCCGACCGCAACGCGGCGCTCGAACGCGTCCTCGGCGGCCTGCTGTTCCTGGCCGAGGCGGCCCACCGCCGCGAGTACGGCGGCGACTACGTGCAGATCCACAGCCACGCCCCGCGCTGGCCGCTGCCCGACAAGCTGGTCGGGCAGCTCGTCGCCTCCCCCCTGCAGTGGTACGAGCGCGAGCGCTCCATGCTGGTGTCGGGCATCCGCCAGGCGGCCCAGGCGGGGCTGGTGGACCTGTGCTGGGACCTGGCGATCAGCTCGGTGACGTTGTTCGAGTCCCGCGTGTACCTCGACGACTGGCGCGAGACCCACCAGATAGCGCTGGCGGCCACCCGGCAGGCCGACGACAGGTGCGGGCAGGCGGCCATGCTGTACTCCCGCGGGTCCCTCTACATCACCGAGCAGCGCTTCGGCGACGCCCGCTGCGACTTCGAGGCGGCGGTCCAGCTGTTCGAGGAGGTCGGCGACGGCCAGGGGACGGCCCTGGTCATCAGGAACATCGGCTTCCTGGACCGGCTGAGCGGCCGCTTCGCCGAGGCCGAGGCGCACTACCGGCGGGCCCTTGAGATCTTCCGCGGCAACGGCGACCAGGTGGCCTCGGCGTACGTGCTGCACAACCTGGCCCAGCTCCGGCTGGAGTTCGACGACCTGCCCGGCGCGCAGCGCCTGCTGACCGAGGCGCTGGAGCTGAGCCGCAGCAGCGGCAGCAGGCGGGTGGAGGCGCAGGTGCTGCACCGCATCGGCCACACCTACCTGCAGGCCGACCAAGCGGCGCTCGCGGTGGACGTGTTCGAGGAGGCCCTGACGGCGGTGCGCAACATCGGCGACCCCACCGGCGAGGCCTACGCCCTGCACGGGCTCGGCATCGCGCGCATGCGGCGCGGGGAGCTGGTGGAGTGCGAGAGCGCCCTGACCCGTGCGCTGATGCTGGCCAGCGCCTCCAGCGAGCACCTGGTCGAGGCGCGGGTGCAGCTCGGGCTGGGCGAGCTGGCCATGACCCGCGACGACGCCACCCAGGCGGTCATCTACCTGGAGCAGGCGCTGTCGCTGTTCCGCCAGATGCACATGCCCCTGCAGGAAGCGCGCACGCTGATCAGGCTGAGCGACGCCCAGCAGGCCGCCGGCGACCTGGAGGCCGCGCAGGACTCGCTGAACCAGGCCCTCACGCTGACCGACAAGATGGACGCCCCCGTGGCCGAGCAGATGCGCGGCCAGCTCGGCCAGCGCCTCGGCGAGGGCCGCTGAAACCGCCGCCCGGGCGGCTCAGCCGGTGGGGTCGCCGGGGCGGGCGGCCAGGGGGCGCAGGCGGTTGAGGCGCAGGGCGAGCTGGATCTCCAGGGCGCGTTCGGGAGACTGCCAGCCGTCGCCGAGCAGCCGGCCCACCCGGTCCAGGCGCTGGGTGACGGTGTTGACGTGGATGTGCAGCCGCTCGGCGGTGCGCGACAGGCTGGACCCGGTGCCGAAGTAGGTCTCCAGGGTCCGCACCAGCGCGGTGCCGCGGCGTAGGTCGTAGGCCAGCACCGGCCCGATGGCGCTGTGGAGGAACCCGCCGACGTCGCGGTCGCGGCCGATCAGCAGGCCGACGAAGCCCAGCTCGTCGCTGCCGGCGCCCTCGCCTTCGCGTCCGAGGGCGAGCAGGGCCTCGGCGCAGCGCCGGGCCTCGCGGTAGGCCTCGGCGACGGCGGCCGGGCCGTGGACCGGGCCCGCCGCGCCGGCGGTGACGGGGGTGCCGAGCGAAGCGCCGAGTTCTCTGGCCACCCGGCGGGCCGCCGCGGCCGGTTCGGTGCCGGGCAGCAGCAGGATGGTCTCCTCTCCCCTGGCGGCGACGAGCCCATGGCGCGAGGAAGCGTCGGAGGCGGCCCAGAAGGCCGTGCGCTGGGCGGAGAGCGGCTCCTCGGCGCGGTGGCGGGCGACGACGAGGATGTGCGGGGCGTCCAGGTCGACGCCCAGCAGCCGCGCCCGGCCGTGCAGGGCGTCGGAGTGGACGGCCCGTCCGGTGAGCAGGTCGTCCAGCAGCTCGCCGCGCACCCGGCCCTCGGCCGCCGCCGCGGTGCGGCGGAACAGCAGGAGCAGGGCGGTGACCAGGGCGGCGCGTTCGAGGATCCGCTGGTCGGCGCCGGAGACCTCGTCGGGGGTGCGCAGGGCGAGCGTGCCGAGGTTCTCGGCCCCGGAGGCGACCGAGGCCACCCACAGTTCGCCGCGCTGGACGGTGCGGCCGAGCCGGCGGGAGGCGGCGGCGGCCGCCGCCACCTCGGCCTCGTCCAGGTCGCCGGCCGACCCCACTTCGGCCAGCCGCCGCCCGTCGGCGTCCAGTACCACGATGGCGCCGCCGAGGATGTCGGTGACCACCGCGGCGACGTCCTCCACCCCACCGCCGCGCACGACCAGGCCGGTCATGCGGTCGTGGGCCTGCGCGGCGCGCTCGACCGAGGCGCTGTGCGCCTGCAGGAGCCGGTTGGCGGCGCTCAGCTCGCCGAGCGCCGTGCGGGTCTCCTCCAGCAGGCGGGCGTTGTCCAGGGCGACGGCGGCGTGGGCGGCCAGCGAGGCCAGCAGCGCCACCTCCTCCTGAGCGAAGGGGCGGGCGCTGCGGTTGGCGGCGAACAGCACGCCGATGATCTGCGCGCCGAGCCGCATGGGGACGCCGAGAATGGCGACCAGCGCCTCCTCCTTGACGGCGGCGTCGATGTGGGTGCGGTGGCGGAAGCGCTCGTCGGAGAAGTAGTCGGCGCTGGCGTACGGGGTGCCGGTCTGGGCGACCAGGCCGCCGAGACCGGCGCCCATGGGCAGGCGCAGCGCCCGGAAGGCCGCCGAGACCGATCCGTCGGTGACCCGCATGTAGGTGTCGCCGTGGTCGGGGTCGTGCAGGGTCATGTAGGAGATGTCGGCGTGCAGCAGCCGGCGGGCGCGGCGGACGATGGCCTCCAGGACGGCGCCGACGTCGCGCAGCCCCGCCAGGTCGCCCGCCGTCTCGAACAGCGCCGACAGCTCGGCCTCGCGGCGGGCGCGGTGCTCCAGCAGCGCGCGCACGCGCAGCGCGGCCAGTTTGGCCCGGTCCAGCTCGGCCAGCACCTCGGGGGCGGCACCGGCGGCCCGCGCCTCGACCAGCGGGGCCTCGAACTCCACCGGCGGGGCCTCGCGGGCGAGCAGGTCGAGAAAGACGGTGCAGCTCATGGGGTTCATTGTCCCCTTGATCACGATATTTCCCCCGATGCGTCGGCTCGGGCCGCGGCCACGCCGGCGCGGCCCCGGATGACCCCCCTCAGTGCGCCGTCCACCCGCCGTCGATGGTCAGGGAGGCACCGGTGATCATGGACGCCTGCGGCGAGCACAGGTAGGCGACGGCCTCGGCGACCTCGTCCGGCTCGATCAGCCGCCTGATGGCCGCCGGGGCCAGCATGATCTGCTCGACGACCCCCTCGGGCGGCAGGCCGTGGACGCGCGCCTGGTCGGCGATCTGCTCCTCCACCAGCGGGGTCCGCACGTAGGCCGGGTTCACGCAGTTGGAGGTCACGCCGTGCTCGGCGCCCTCCAGCGCGATCACCTTGGACATCCCCTCCAGGGCGTGCTTGGCGGTGACGTAGGCGACCTTGTACGGCGAGGCGCGCAGCCCGTGCACCGAGGAGATGTTCACCACCCGCCCCCAGCCTCGCTCGTACATACCGGGCAGGACCCGCCTGACCAGCCGGAACGGCGCCTCCACCATGATCTTGAGAATGGCGGCGAAGATCTCCGGCGGGAACTCGGGGATCGGCGCGACGTGCTGGAAGCCCGCGTTGTTGATCAGGATGTCCACCGCACCGCAGTCGAGCGCGTCCACCGCCGCCATGTCGGTCAGGTCGGCGCCCAGCGCCATCCCGCCGATCTCCCCGGCGGCCTCGCGCGCCTCCCGCTCGCGGACGTCCAGGATGAGGACCTCCGCTCCCGCGTCCGCCAGCCGCCGGGCGCAGGCCCGCCCGATGCCGCTGGCCCCGCCGGTCACCAGGGCACGCCGGCCCGTCAGGTCCACCTCGGCTACCTGCCCGGCGGTCACGCTCGTTGAAACCACAGCGAATGCTCCTAGAAGTACGGGGGATGCGGTGAGCGGCCTGCGACCGGGCCGGTGCCGTCAGACCGGCGAGCCGACGCCCTCCGGCCGGGCGGGCGAGCCGTCGGGCGCCTCGCCGGAGGGTGGCTCGGCGCGCCCGCCGCCCGCGCGGGAGCGAAGCAGGTCGCGGGCCGTGCCCCAGATGCCGCGCCGGAAGACCAGGACGATGATCACGAAGATGGTGCCGGTGACGATGCCGATGCCCTCGAACCCGGAGGTGACCAGGTAGTCGTTCAGCTCGACCACCAGGGCCGCGCCGAGCACCCCGCCCCACAGCGTGCCGATGCCGCCGAGGACGACCATCATCACGACCTGGCCGGAGGTGGTCCAGTACACGCTCTCCAGGGAGGCGAAGCCGTGGCCGATCGCGAACAGCCCGCCGGCCAGCCCGGACAGCGCGGCCGACAGCACGAACGCCAGCAGCCGGTAGCGGTCCACCGGGTAACCGAGCGCCTGCGCCCGCGCGGGGTTGTCCCTGATCGAGGCGAGCACCCGCCCGAACGGCGAGCGCACGATGCGCCACACCACGACGAACCCGGCCAGCACCAGCGGCAGGCCCGCGTAGTAGAAGACGAACGAGTCCGACAGGTCCAGGCCGAACAGCTCGCGCGGCACGCCCTGCAGGCCGTTCTCGCCGCCGGTCAGGTCGCGCCACTGGTTGACCACGAAGTACACCATCTGCGCGAACGCCAGGGTGACCATCGCGAAGTAGATGCCGCGCAGGCGCACCGACAGGTAGCCGATGGGCAGGGCCAGCACGGCGGCGAACGCCGCGCCGCCGAGCACGGCCACCGGGAAGGGCAGCCCGGTGCGCAGGGCGATGATGCCGGCGACGTAGGCGGCGCCGCCCCAGAAGGCGGCGTGCCCGAACGACAGCAGCCCGGTGAAACCGAGCAGCAGGTCCAGCGCCGCCGCGAACAGCGCCCAGCAGGCGATGTCGAGCGCGACCGGCGGATAGACCATCCAGGGCAGCGCCAGGGCCAGCAGCAGCCCGGCGGCGAGCAGGAGGGGCCGGGCGGCGAGCCGGGAAAGGATCACGACGGCGACTCCTCGCGTCCGAACAGGCCGGCCGGGCGCCACAGCAGCACGGCCGCCATCAGGATGAACACCAGCGTCTGCGACAGCGCGGGCACATAGAGGTTGCCCAGCGCCGAGACCAGCCCGATGGCGAACCCCGCCGCCACCGAGCCGAAGATCGAGCCGAGGCCGCCGATGACCACGACCGCGAAGACCGTGATGATCAGGTCGGCGCCCATCAGCGGGTTGACCGCGCGCATCGGCGCGGCGAGCACCCCGGCGAAGCCGGCCAGCCCGATGCCGAACCCGAACACCGGCGTCACCCAGCGGCCCACGTCGATGCCGAGCGCGCGGGTGAGCTCGGGCCGTTCGGTCGACGCCCGCACGATCATGCCGACGCGGGTGCGGGTCAGCACCACCCAGACCGCCGCGCAGACGACCAGGGAGACCGCCAGCACGAACACCTGGTAGGCCGGGTAGGTGAACAGCCCGAGGTCCACGGTGCCCGACAGCAGCGCGGGGCGCGGGTAGGGCTGCGACTGCACGCCGTACTCCCGCTTGACCAGGTCCTGCAGGACGAGCGCGAGGCCGAAGGTGAACAGGAAGTTGTACAGCGGGTCCAGCGGGGCGAGCCTGCGGATGAACAGCCGCTCCAGCAGCGTGCCGGCGAGCCCGAGCACGACCGGGACCGCCACCAGCGCGACCCAGAAGTTCACGCCGAAGGAGTCCAGCAGCACGTACGACCCGAACGCGCCGAGCATGTAGAAGGCACCGTGGGCGAAGTTGACGACGCCCAGCATGCCGAAGATGACGGCCAGGCCCAGGGCGAGCAGGGCGTAGAAGGCGCCACCCACCAGGCCGTTGAACGCCTGTTGGAGCACGGTGACCTCCAGGGGGACGGGAAGGACGGGCGCGCGGGCCGGGGGGTGCCGGCGCGCCCGCCGGGGATCAGAGCTTGCAGGCGGGGCTGACCGGCTGGAACGCCTGGTCGGCCGGGATGGTGCTGAGCACCTTCTCGTAGTCCCAGGGCTCCTTGACCTCGCCGGCCGGCTTGACCTGCGCCAGCGAGACGTCGTGCAGCAGCAGGTGGTCCTGGGCGCGGATGGTGGCGTTCTTGGCGAAGGCGTCCTCGAACTTGTAGCCCTCGAGCTGCTTGACCACCGCGTCGGGGCCGTCGGTGCCGGCCCGCTGCACGGCCTCCAGGTACTGGGTGGCGGCCGAGTAGTTGGCGGCATTGGGGAAACTCGGCCGCTTGTTCGCCTTGGCCTGGAACTTGTCGGCCCAGGCGCGGTTGTCCGGCGTGGCGTTCCAGTACCAGGCGTCGGTGAACTTGGTGCCGGCCAGCGCGTCCGGGCCGAGGGAGTGGATGTCGGTGATGAACATCAGCCCGACGGCGAGCCCGACGCCCTTGTCGCGCAGCTTGTACTCGTTGTACTGCTTGACCAGGTTGACCAGGTCACCGCCGGCCTGCATGGCGCCGAGCACCTGCGGCTTGGGGTCCAGCCCCGGGGCCTTGAGCAGGAAGGTGGAGAAGTTGTCGTTGGGGAACGGCGCGGGGTCGCTCTGGATGACCTTGCCTCCGGCCCCGGTGACGGCGGCGGTGAAGTTCTTCTGCATGTCCTGCCCGAAGGCGTAGTCGGGGTAGACGATGTACCAGTTCTTCGAGCCGTCCTTGGTCACGGTGTCGCCGGTGCCGTGGGCCAGCATGTAGGTGTTGTACCCATAGTGGAAGGTGTACTTGTTGCACTGGGCGCCCTCCAGCTCGGTGGTGGCGGCGCCGATGTTCATGTAGATCTTCTTCTTGCTCTTGGCGACGCCCGCGACGGCGAGCGCCGCCGCCGAGGAGGGCACGTCCAGGATGACGTCGGCCTTCTGGCGGTCGTAGAGCTCCTGCGCCTTGGAGTTGGCCACCTCCGGCTTGTTCTGGTGGTCGGCGGACACCACCTCGACGTCCTTCACGACGGCCTTGTCGCCGTACTTGGCCTTGTAGTCCTCGACGGCCATCTGCACGGCCGTGACGCTGCTCTTGCCCGACAGGTCGGCGTAGACCGCCGACTGGTCGTTCAGCACGGCGAGCACGACCTTGCCGTCGCTGATCTTGTCCCCGCTCCCCCCGCCGCCCGGTCCGCCTGCGCAGCCGGCGAGCGTGGCTCCCGCCGCCACCAGGGCGGCGGCTCGGCCCAGAGCTTTCATATGTCTCTCCTTGCGATCTTTTCCGGGGCGTGGAACTCCGGGGGGTGCGGATGCCGGGCGGCGGGCCCGGGTCAGATGCCGAGGTGGTCGAGCAGCTCGTGCTCGCGGGCGCGCATCTCGTCGTTGTCCAGCGACTCGACGACCCGCCCCTCGGCGAGCAGGTAGTGGCGGTCGGCGACCGTCAGGGCGAAGTGGACGTTCTGCTCGATCAGCAGCACGGTCGTGCCCTGCCGCTTGACCTCGCGCAGGATGTCGCCGATCTGCTGGACGATCAGCGGCGACAGCCCCTCGGTGGGCTCGTCGCACAGCAGCAGCCGCGCCCCCATCCGCAGCACCCGCGCCAGGGCGAGCATCTGCTGCTCGCCGCCCGACAGCTTGGTGCCGGGGAACGCGCGCCGCTCGGCGAGGCGGGGGAAGGTCTCGTAGACCCGCGACAGCGGCCAGGGGTCGGGGCCGACGCGCGGCGGCAGGGTGAGGTTCTCCTCCACGGTGAGCGTCGAGTACACCCCCCGGTCGTCGGGGACGTAGCCCAAGCCCTGCCGGGCCCGGCGGTGCGCGGGCAGCCGGGTGATCTCCTGGCCGAGGAACGAGACGCTGCCCGAGTAGCGGCCCTGCAGGCCCATCAGGCAGCGCAGCAGCGTGGTCTTGCCCGCGCCGTTTCGGCCGACGAGCGTGACGATCTCGCCCTGCCCTACCTGCAGGGACACCTCCCGTAGCACCTGGGCCTCGCCGTACCAGGCCGACAGGCCGCCGACGGCCAGCAGGGGGGCGGTGTCAGTCCTCGGCATGGGGGTCTCCCAGGTAGGCGCTGATGACCCGTGGGTCGTGGCGGATCTCGGCGTAGGGCCCCTCGACGAGCACGCGGCCGCTCTGCAGGACGGTCACCCGGTCGGCCAGGCTGGACACGACGCTCATGTTGTGCTCGACCATCACGACAGTGCGCCCGGCCCGCACCTTCCTGACCAGTTCCACGGTGCGGTCGATGTCCTCGACGCCCATGCCGGCGGTCGGCTCGTCCAGCAGCAGCACGCGGGGGTCCAGTGCGAGGGCGAGGGCGAGCTCCAGCGCCCGCTTGTGGCCGTAGGCGAGGGTGCCGGCCGGGGTGCCGGCGTGCGCGCTCAGGCCGACCTCGGAGAGCAGCTCGGCGGCCCGATCGGCGTACCGGTCCAGCAGCCGCTCGGTGCGCCAGAAGCGCCAGGTGAGCCCGGTGGCGCCGGCCAGGGCCAGCTCCAGGTGCTCGCGCGGGGTCATCTGCGGGAACAGGCTGGTGATCTGGAAGGACCGGGCGACGCCGAGGCGGGCCACCTGCTCGGGCCGCCGGCCGGTCAGGTCGCGGTCGCCGAGCATGATGCGCCCGGCGGTGGGCTTGAGGAAGCCGGTCAGCAGGTTGAACAGCGTGGTCTTGCCGGCCCCGTTCGGCCCGACCAGCGCGTGGACGCTGCCCTCGGCGACGTCCAGGTCCACCCCGTCGACGGCGCGGAAGCCCCGGAACTCTTTGGCCAGGCCCTGCGCCCGCAGGACGGGACCGTCCATCTGGCCTTCCTCCTCGTCGTCTCGATCCGGCATCGCCGCCCCCGTCCCGGCCGGTGCGCGGTGTTACCCGCGGATAACCTGGCGGTTAACGGACGAAGTCGTTGTGACGCGGAACACTAAGTGAGCCGGCGGGGCCGTTCCATGTGGCGCCGGCACACAATCTCCGCCGCGAAGACGGGTTCGCGTCACATGTCCCGCAGGTCAGGGGGCACGCCACCCCGTCCGGTGCGCGTGTGTGTGGGGCCGCCACGTACGCCGGGCTCCCCCGGACGGAGGGCGCGGCACGCCGGATGGCGGTCCGGCACGGCGCCGGGCGGGAGGTCTCATGGGGGCGCCCGACATGATCGGCCGGGCGATTGTGGGGACGGGGGACGTGGCCCGGCCCACAACCGATGAGCACCATGGCGGACACGCTCGGGCCCGATGTCACCCGCGTTGTCACCCGCGATGCCACCCCGATGTCACCCGAGTGTCGCCGATATCGCCGCCTATGTGAGGAGCCCCCCATGCGATCCTTCCGACGACGCCCGGGCCGGCCGCCGGGCCTGGCCGCGGCCCTCCTGGCCGGCGCGGCACTGCTCGGGCCGGTGCCCGCGGCCGCGGCGGCCGTCGCCCCCTGCCCGGGACTGAACCGGATCACGGTGCCCGGGGCCGAGAAGCAGATCTCCGCCTGCCTCACCGACCTGACCACGGCCGCCACCGTCGCCTCCGGCCACTCGGTCGCCGCCGACTTCGTCGGGCTCACCTCGGCCGGCGCCAAGAACCCCACCGGCGTGCCCGGCGCGCAGATCGACGGCTACTTCCCCGACTCCTCCACCTTCAACACCGCCCACGGGTGGAACCACGACAGCCAGTTCGTGATCCGGCTGCCCGAGCACTGGAACGGCGGGCTGGTCGTCGCCGGCACCCCCGGCGTGCGCCGCCAGTACGCCAACGACTACGCCATCTCCGACTGGGTGCTGGCGCGCGGCTACGCCTACGCGGCGACCGACAAGGGCAACAGCGGCGCGACCTTCTACCAGGACGGCGTCAGGCCCGGCGACGCGCTGGTGGAGTGGAACACGCGGGTCACCCAGCTCACCCGCGCCGCCAAGGCCGTGGTCGCCCAGCGGTACGGCCGCGCACCGCGGCGCACCTACGCCGCCGGCATCAGCAACGGCGGCTACCTGGTGCGCTGGCAGCTGGAGAACCACCCCGAGCTCTACACCGGGGGCGTGGACTGGGAGGGCACCCTGTGGCGCGAGCAGGGCCCGAACCTGCTGGACTTCCTGCCGCCGGCCCTGCGCGAGTACCCGAAGTACGCCGCCACCGGCGACGCCGCCGCGCACGACGCGATCATCGCGGCGGGCTTCGCGCCCGGCTCGGAGCCGCTGTGGGACTACCACGCCAAGGTGTACTGGGACCTCACCCAGCGCATCTACCGCGAGGAACTCGACCCCTCCTACGACGGGGCGGCCGAGGCCGGCACGCCGTTCTGCGCGCCGGGGACGCCGGCCTGCGACGCCGACTACGACTACGCCTCCCGGCCCAGGGCCGTGCACCGGGCGGTCGGGCGCATCGCGCTGACCGGCCGCATCGGCCGGCCGCTCATCACCCTGCACGGCACGCTGGACACCCTGCTGCCGATCACCGAAGACTCCGACGTCTACGACGAACTGATCAGGGCGCGTGGCCGCGACCGGTTGCACCGCTACTACCGCATCGAGGGCGGCAACCACGTCGACGGTCTGTACGACGCCCAGCCGGGGCTGCTGCGGCCGATCCTGCCCTGCTTCCGTGACGCCTTCGAGGCTCTGGAGGGCTGGACGACCCGCGGCGAGGCGCCGCCCGCCGACGCGACCATCCCGCGCCCGGCCACCGGAGACCTCGCCAACTCCTGTTCCCTCACGGGCTGACGCCCGCGTCGGCGGCGGCGCCGCACTTCACCGCGAACGCGGCTGAAACGGGCGCCGTCCGCCGATCGGTTGGGACGCCAGATCGGCCGGCGTGGCGCGCCGCGCCGGCCGGCGCGCTCCCCCACCGGAAACTCTCCGTGGTCATTTCATCACCCCCCGGTTTCCGGTCTCAGTCAGGGAGCACAATCGGATGACAACCATCGACCGCCGCGGGTTCGGGCGGCTGGCCGGACTCGGCGCCGCCGGGTCCCTCGTGGGCGCCGCCCCCGCCGCGCCCGCCGCCGCCTCCGCCACCCCCGTCCTTCCCGCGGCCCCGGCCCGCGGCCCCGCCGCGCCGAGCTGGCGCACCTGCCTCGACGTGGCGCGCGACCTGCTGCTCGTCGGCGAGGACGGCTCGGACCTCAAGCTCTCCTACCTTCGGGTCCTCATCGACACCGGCCTGCCCAGGGCCCGCAGGCCGAAGAAGGTCCTGATCATCGGGGCGGGCATCTCCGGCCTGGTGGCCGCCACGCTGCTGAAGCGGGCCGGCCACCAGGTCACGGTCATCGAGGCCAACGGCAACCGCATCGGCGGCCGCATCAAGACCTTCCAGACCGGCTTCGCCGACCCCGCCCAGTACGCCGAGGCGGGCGCCATGCGCGTCCCGGACTTCCACCCGCTCACGCTCGCGCTGATCGACAAGCTGGGCATCCCGCGCCGGCCCTTCTACAACGTGGACGTGCGCCCGGGCTCGGCCCCGAGCGGCCCGGTCCCGCCCGTCGTCTACACCTCGCGCCGCGGCCGGGTGTGGCGCTCGGGCCCCGGCAGGGGCGAGTTCGTCGCGCCCCGGCGGCTCAACCACACCTGGATCCACGTCAACGGCATCCTCCAGCGCCGCGACGAGTACGCCGCCGACCCGCGCAGGATCAACGCCTCGTTCGGCCTGAAGGACCGCAGGACCACCGCCGACATCCTCGACCAGGCGCTGGACCCGGTGCGCGACCACTTCTCGGTGGTCCGTGGCGGCAAGCGGGCCGACAAGCCGCTCCCTGAGCTGATCAAGGGCTGGGCGCGGGTGCTGCACGAGTTCGACGGCTACTCGATGCGCCGCTTCCTCACCGAGCGGGCCCACCTGAGCGAGGCGGCGATCGACGCCATCGGCACCGTGGAGAACCTCACCTCGCGGCTGCCGCTGGCGTTCATGCACACCTTCCTGACCAGGAGCTTGGTCAACCCGTCGGCCACCTACTGGGAGATGGCGGGCGGCAGCCGCCTGCTGCCCTACCGGCTGCAGGCCGATCTGCGGCAGGAGATCCGCATGGACCGCCGGGCCGTGCGCATCTCCACCTCCGGCGGCGGCGTGCGCGTCGAGACGGTCACCGAGAAGGGCAGCGACGAGTCCTCCTCGGCGCCGCAGGCCAGGGCCGAGACCTTCCAGGGGGACGTGGCGATCATCACGGTCCCCTTCCCTGCGCTGCGGCACGTCGAGATCGCCCCGGCGCTGTCGTACCCCAAGCGCCGCGCGATCATCGAGCTGCACTACGACTCGGCGACCAAGGTGCTGCTGGAGTTCCGCAAGCGGTGGTGGGAGTTCGAGGAGGAGGACTGGAAGCGCGAGCTCGGCGCGCGCTACCGCCCGGGTCCGGTGACCCACGTGACCGGCGGCGGCTCGGTGGCCGACAACGCCAACCGGTTCACCTACTACCCCTCCCACCGGGTGCCGGGCAGCGAGGGCGGCGTGGTGCTGGCCAGCTACGTGTGGGCCGACGACGCCTCCCGGTGGGACTCCATGGACGACCGCGAGCGGTACGGGTACGCACTGCGGGGCCTGCAGGAGGTGCACGGCGACCGCGTCGCCGAGTTCTACACCGGGCACGGCCAGACCCAGAGCTGGCTGCGCAACCGGTACGCCTTCGGCGAGGCGGCCGTCTTCCTGCCCGGCCAGATGACCGAGATCCACCCCGCGATCGCGGTGCCCGAGGGTCCGCTGCACTTCGCCGGGGAGCACACCTCGCTCAAGCACGCCTGGATCGAGGGCTCGCTGGAGTCCGCCGTCCGCGCCGCGCTGGAGGTCAACGGCTGACGCCCGTCACCGGCGGCCCACCCGTGCGCCCGTTCCAGGCTCCGCGGGTGGGCCGCCGGCGGCGTTGACCGTCCTATTGCCTGTCGCGGGAATGGCAAAGGAAATGCCACGCGAAGGTGAAGTAAAGTCCGTTATATCGTCATGCGCATCCTTACAATAGGGCGACATTGGCCAAATTGGGCTAACCGGTCTTGTAAATCGCCCATAACGTGATAACTTGAGTCTTTCCAGATAACCAACGATTATGCCGCCCGTAATGAACATGACGGGTGCGGCACGGACAGGCCTGGCCCGGCTGGAGGAGGGCGAGATTTCCGATGGAGTTCTCTGAGCAGCACCTCCGTCCCTCCCGTCCCGTCCGGCCGCCCCACGCGACCGGCCACCCGCGAACTTCGGGAACCCGAACGCCAACTACTATGGAAAGCGCTTTCCGTCTCTTGCATGCCCGGGGCAGACCCGCCGCAGCTGAACCCGTGGAGAGCAGGATGAAAGAGTCACCCGGTGATCCGCATCCGCGAACCGCATGGCGCATTCGCACGCGCGCGCTGATCCGCCCGCGCTCCATTCGCGGGCGGATCACCGCTTTGGTCGCCCTCCTCGCCGCCCTCCTGCTCATACCTTCGGGGCTGCTGGCCGGCATGGTTGCACATCAGTCCGTGGGCGGTGACACCTGGACGGCCGCACGGCGGGAGTCGGCGATCGTGGCCGCCGCCGATCGCCTCGGCCAGGTCACCGGACCCATCGGCCGGCACGTGCCGGGGGTGACGCTGGTCCAGGTGGTCGCCCCCGGACACCGCGTGATCGCCGCCTCGTCCATGGCGCGCGGGCTGCCGGCGCTGACCCGCGTGTGGCCGACGCCGCAGGAGCCGCAGCAGGACGTGCACACCTGCGCGCAGGCGCGCCTCGGCTGCGTCAACCTCTCGGCGCGGCGGGTCTCCGCCGCCCCCGACTCCCACGTCGTGTACGCGGGCAGCCCCGCGCCGACCGAGAGCATCACCGGCGTCATCGACTGGATCTTCGTCATCCAGGGCGTCGCGCTGATCCTGCTCGCCATCACCATGGCATGGAAGGTGACCGGCCGGACGCTGCGGCCGGTGGAGGCCATCCGGGCCGAGCTGGCCGCGATCAACGTCAACGATCTGAGCACCCGCGTCCCCGAGCCTCCCGGCTACGACGAGGTCGCCCGGCTCGCCCACACCATCAACGGCACGCTGTCGCGGCTGGAGCACGCCAAGGACGGGATGCAACGGACGCTGGACCATCAGAGGCGCTTCGCGGCGGACGCCTCGCACGAGCTGCGCACCCCGGTCGCGGGCCTGCGCGCGCAACTGGAGGAGGCCCAGCTGCATCCCGAGGACACCGACCTCAAGGAGCTGCTGAACCACTCCCTGCGGGACGTCGACCGGCTGCAGGCGATCATCGCCGACCTGCTGCTGCTGGAGAGGGTGGGCGCGGGTCCCTCGCAACCAGGGACCGGTCTCGACCTGGCCGACGTCGTCCGCTCGGAGGTCGCGCGACGCTCCGACCCGCACCAGGTGCGCCTGGAGCTGGTCCCCGGCGTGAGGGTCGAGGCCGTGCGCACCCATATCGGCCGCGTCCTTGGCAACCTGATGGACAACGCCGCGCGGCACGCCAGGGGGACGGTGACCGTGACGGTCCGCCGGACGGGCGACGCCGCCGAGCTGATCGTCGACGACGACGGCGATGGCGTCGCGGTCGAGGACCGCGAGCGGATCTTCCAGCGGTTCACCCGGCTGGACGCCGCGCGCAGCCGGGACAAGGGAGGCACCGGACTCGGCCTGGCCATCGCGCGCGACCTGGCGCGGACCCATGGCGGCACGATCACGGTGGACGCCTCCCCGCAGGGCGGCGCGCGGTTCGTCGTCCGTCTGCCGTTGTCCCGGGACAACGCGCACGACCCTTCTCTACCGGGCAGCAGAGTGTGAGGAACGCGCGATCCCCGCCGGCCCGGAGGCTCAGAGCGGGTGCGGCCTCCGCGCCCGGGTGTGACAGGGGGTGCGCTTGACCGGCACGTGACATCACACCACTAGTCTTTTGTCTGGTTTGCACCCTTTTGGGGCTTCTGCTATGTTGGCTGTAGCCCTAGGAGACATCCGACGGGCCGTGCGGCATCACCGCCGTCCGTTCCCCGGGCCGCCGCACAGTTACGGCACCACGCCGTACCCCCTCCGGTGTCCCGCCCCGGAACTTCCGCCCGATCGGGCGCATCCCCCCATCGCCCCTAGTGACCGGCGCCGCCGGTCACCGCGAGGAGGAGTCGCGTCCCATGAGATCGTCCTTCCGGCCCCCCGGGCGCCGCGTCCCCCGGCCGTGGCGCCCCCGGTCGATACGCGGGCAGGTCACCGCACTGGTCGCCCTGCTGTCGATGCTGCTGCTCGTCCCCTCCGGAGTGCTGGCCGGAATGGTCGCGCGCCAGGAGCTGGCCAACGCCGGTTGGCTGGACGCGCGCCGCGCCGCCGGCCTGATGGCCGCCGCCGACCGGGCCGGACGGCTGCACGACCCGGTGGTCACCAGCAGCGTGCCGGGCGTCAACGTGGTCCAGGTCGTCGCCGCCGACGGGCGGGTCCTGGCCTCCTCCCCCGACGCGCGCGGCCTGCCGCCCCTGTCCACCCTGCGGCCGACGGCCGACGACCCCCAGCGCGACGTGCAGACCTGCGCGAACACCCGCCTGGGATGCGTCCGCCTGTCGGCGGTGCGGGTCAGCGCCGACGACGATTCCACCGTCGTCTACGCCGGCGGGCCCGTCCGCACCGTCATCGCGACGGGCGTGTTCGACGCGCTGTTCGCGGTGCAGGTCGGGGTGCTCATCTCCATCGCCATCTGGGCCGCGTGGAAGATCACCGGCCGGACGCTGCGGCCGGTCGAGGCCATCCGCGCCGAGCTGGCCGCCACCAACGTCAACGACCTGAGCAGCCGCGTCCCCGAGCCGGCGGGCGACGACGAGATCTCCCGCCTGGCTCGCACGGTCAACAGCACGCTGGAACGCCTGGAGAACGCCAAGGGGCGCATGGAGCAGGCCCTTTCCGCCCAGCGGCAGTTCGCCTCCGACGCCTCCCACGAGCTGCGCACCCCGGTCGCCGGCCTGCGCGCCCAGCTGGAGGAGGCCAAGATGCATCCCCAGGACACCGACCTGGACGCCCTGCTGGACCGCACGCTGGGCGACGTCGACCGGCTGCAGGCCATCATGGCCGACCTGCTGCTGCTGGCCAAGATCGGCGGGACGCCGCCGGCGATGGGCGAGGTCGACCTGTCGGAGACCGTCCGCATGGAGGTCTCCCGCCGCGCCGACCGGCTCCCCGTCCGGCTGCGGCTGGCCAGGGCGACCATCGTCCAGGGCGTCGACACCCAGATCACCCGCATCCTCACCAACCTGCTGGACAACGCCCAGCGGCACGCCAGGAGCGCGGTGATGGTGGAGGTGCGCCACGACGACCGCCACGCCGAGCTGGTGATCTCCGACGACGGCGACGGCATCGCCGAGGCCGACCGGGAACGCATCTTCGAGCGGTTCACCCGGCTGGACGCCTCCCGCTGCCGCGACCGGGGCGGAACCGGCCTCGGCCTGGCGATCGTCCGCGACATCGTGCGCGCGCATGGCGGCACCATCGGCGTGGACACCGGCGACGCCGGAGGCGCCCGCTTCACCGTCCGCCTCCCCCTCCACCCCCGCCCCTCCGACGCCCCGGCTCCCTCGGGGACCACGATGAGCCTGGCCGCCTTCTCCGCCCACTGACGGAGGTGAGGGACCCGGCCATCGGCGACTCCCGGTGTCTCAGAATCCGATGGCCTCGCGCAGCAGCAGGACGGTGCCGCGCCCGGGGTGAGGTTCGGCGTTGAGGATGAGCAGGCGGTTGACGGCGCTGAGCTGCCCATAGGCCTGCTGGGCTCGGACGGTCTCCAGCGGGAGGGCGTGCTCCTCCACGCGGCGGAGGGCGGTGCTCAGGTCGGGCACGATCTTCTGCGCGCCGACGATCCAGATCGCGTGGGCGGCGCCGCCCGCGTAGGCGGGCAGCTGGCTGCCACTCGCGGAGGGGATCACCAGGGAGCCGGTCTCGGTGACCGCGGCGACACTGCCCACGACGACGTCAGGGCTGGCGAGCAGCCGGCGGATGTCGTCGGCCTCGGTGACGCGATCCATGCTCAGCAGGCGCGGCCTGAAGCCCTGATATCGCCCGCCGGCGTTGATGTCCTCGTCGATGCCGGACAGGCGCAGGGTCTCGCTGGCCGCGGTGAACACGCCGGTGCCCGCGGGGATCAGCTCTTGGACGCGGGTACGCGCGGCGGCGGCGTCGTCGAGGATCTCGACGGTGAAACGGTTGGCCCTCAGCGCGGCGGCCGCCCGCTCCAGGCGCTCCGCGGATGCCGGTTCGGTGAAGGACCCGTCCCCGGCCGGCGGGCCGGCGACCGTCTGCGGCACGTCGGGGGAGCCCGGGAGCGGAGTGGTGTCGAAGTACCTCACCTCGAAGACGCGTTCGGCGAACTTCCAACCGCCCGGAGTGCGCTGGTAGCGGTCGTGGAACAGTGCGTAGTTGAGAATCGAACCGCCGTCGCGCAGGCGCCCGAGCTCGAAGATGTAGGCGCGGCCGGACGCGGTGTCGCCGTCGAACTCGACCGCGCCCGGGTGCGTGGTCTGCACGAAGTACTCCCACGCCTGCCCCATCCGCCCTGTCCCGGCGCGGATCTGCTCCCGGCCGACGTGCTCGATCCCCGCGTCAGGGATCCGGTACACGGCGTCGTCGGTGAACAGCGACACCAAGCGGTCGTGGTCCCCCATCATCGCCGCGTCGGTGAACTCGCCGCGTAGCGCCTCGATCTCGACGCGGTCGGCGATGGCCTGCATGTTGTTCACGGGTTTCCTCTTCGTCGAGTCGCAGGGTGTGGACAGCGGTACTCACCAGCACCCCGGCTCAGCGATGTCATCGGCGATGTCAACGGTGAACCCTGTGCCGCGGTGGCTGTCACACCTGACCGACGAGCAGACTCGGCACGCCGGGACGCCCGCAGAACGTGACGTGCGTCACTCCCGTCCGGCGCCCGCGGCGCGTGCCGGCACATCGGCCGCGAGATGGGCAGGCCTTCTCGGCGGACACCCGACGCGCGCGCTCGAACCGTCAGCCCAGGTCGGGGTGGGGGAGGTAGCGGTCGAGGCGGATCGCGGACGGGTCGGTGGCCATGAGGGTGTCCATGTCGTCGATCCGCCAGCCGGCCCGCACCAGCCGGGGCAGGATCGGGTGCGCCCCGGGCACGGCCACCTGGACCTCGTCGACGCCCGGGTGCGCGGCGACGGCCGCGGACAGCGCCTTGGCGCAGTCCTCCGGGGTCTCCCCGCCCGCCGGGCCCATCTCCAGGTCGCCGCCCTCGGTCACCCGGGCGAAGGCGTACCCCGTGCCTGTGGTGTGGACGGTGACCCCGGGCAGGCCCGCGTACCAGGACAGTGACCCGGCCCGGTCGCCGCCCGCGAGCCCGGCGTCCAGCATCGCGGCCTCCCGCACGTCCGGCCGGTCCCCCCGCGCGCGGGCCGCCCGGCGAACGGGCCGCCCGTCCGGCGCCGATGCCCGGGGCGTTTCGGGCGCGTCGGGGCGGGCGGAGCCGGGGGTGAAGGTGAGATAGAGCAGCGGGCAGACCGGGCGCATGCCCTGTCTGACGTACAGGGCCAGGGCCCGGCCGTCGTCGGAGGCGAAGGTGACCCCGGGCGTGCCCGGCGGCAGCAGCAGGGCGAGGATCTCCCGGCCGATGCCCGACGACTGGTGCTCCGGCAGGACGAACAGGTCACCCAGATGGGAGACCCGGGCCCGCCGGAGGATCCCGCCGAAGCCCACGACCCGTCCGTCGGCCTCGCCGACGACCAGCGCCCCGAACTCCCGCTCGGCGTCCAGGAAGTCCGGCATGTCCGCCCAGTCGTCCAGCAGTTCGTAATGCGCGGCCACCTCCCGCACGCCCGGCATGTCCGCGTCCGTCGCGACCCGCACCACCGATCCGCCCATCACCGCGCCCCACCTGCCGCTATTCGCCACCACCCGCCCACCTTAGAGCGCCGGTGAGCCCCGCTCCCCCAAGGCGGGCGGGCAGCGTGTCGCGGCAGGTGTCACTTGGTGAGGGTGAAGGTGTCCACGTCGAACAGCGAGCCGGAGCCGCCGGTGAACACCAGGAACACCGGCCCGGACGCCGACCCGGTCAGCGTCGTGGACACGGTGGTGAAGGTGTCCCAGCCGCCGGTGCTCGCGACGTTCACCGAGCCCAGCAGGGTGCCGGTGGCCGAGCCGGAGCGGATCTGGATGGTGCCGCCCGCGCCGCCCGAGGACACCCGCGCCGAGAACCCGGTCGCCCCGGCCGTGCTCACCGACGCGTACCCCGCCCAGTCGCCGTTGTCGATGTACCCCACCGTCTTGCCACCGCTGGCCCCGGTGTGACCGGCGACCTGCACCCCGGACTGGGAGGTGAACGCCTCGCCCTCGACCGGGGCGGCGGCGCTGGAGCGGGTGATGGTGAAGGTGTCCACGTCGAACAGCGAGCCGGAGCCGCCGGTGAACACCAGGAACACCGGCCCGGACGCCGAGCCGGTCAGCGTCGTGGAGACCGTGGTGAAGGTGTCCCAGTTCCCCGTGGACGGAACCTGCACCGACCCCAGCAACGTGCCGGTCGCCGACCCCGAACGCACCTGGATCGTCCCGCCCGGACCACCCGAGGACACCCGCGCCGAGAACCCGGTCGCCCCGGCCGTGCTCACCGACGCGTACCCCGCCCAGTCGCCGTTGTCGATGTACCCCACCGTCTTACCACCACTGGCCCCGGTGTGAGAGGCCGCCTGCACCCCGGACTGGGAGGTGAACGCCTCGCCCTCGACCGTGGTGGAGCCGCCGGGGTTGCCGGTCGGCGGGGCGCAGTTGGCCTGGACGGCGCCGGCCGCGTACTTGATGCCGCCGAGCAGCAGGTTGCGGAAGGCCGGGTCGGCGTAGGACTCGATGGTGTGGCCGAGACCGGTGTAGAAGGAGCGGCCGGACTGCTGCGGGTGGCACCAGGTGATCGGGTGGTCGCCGCTCATCTCGCCGCCGCTGTAGGTGGACTCGTCCAGGCTCTGCAGCACGTGGACCGAGGCGCGGGGGTTGGTGCGGTAGTTGTACCACTCGTCGGTGCGCGTCCAGGTGGCCGCCAGTCCCGAGGTCGCCGGGTGCGTGCGGTCCTCGTTCTTCACGGTCGCCTGCTGGATGGCCGGGTGGCTCTTGAACCAGGCGCCGACCAGGCCGCCGTAATAGGGCCAGTCGTACTCGGTGTCGGCGGCGGCGTGGACGCCCACATAGCCTCCGCCGCCGTCCACGTAGGAGGTGAAGGCGGTCTGCTGGGCGTCGTTGAGGACGTCGCCGGTGGTGCTGAGGAACACCACCGCCTTGTACTGGGCGAGGTTGGCCGCGGTGAAGGCGGCGGCGTCCTCGGTCGCGGTGACCGTGAAGCCGTTGGCCGTGCCGAGGTCGCGGATGGCCTGGACGCCGGTGGGGATGGAGTCGTGCCTGAAGCCGGCCGTCTTGGAGAAGACCAGCACCTGGTAGTCGGCCGCGTACGCGGCGGACGGGACGAACTGGGCGGCGATCACCGCGGTGGCGACCAGCGCCAGTCCGCGGCGGATGACGTTGAGCATTTCTGTCCCTAGGGGTCGGCGGGCCGCCGGCGCGGCGCGGGCACGTTCGTGAGGTGCCCGCGCCGCGCCGGTCCGGCTAGCGGGTGATGGTGAAGGTGTCGACGTCCAGCAGGGAGCCGGAGCCGCCGGTGAAGACCAGGAACACCGCCCCGGACGCCGAGCCGGTCAACGTCGCGGAGACCGTGGTGAAGGTGTCCCAGTTGCCGGTGTTGGCGACGTTCACCGAGCCCAGCAGGGTGCCGGTGGCCGAGCCCGAGCGAATCTGGATGGTGCCGCCGGCGCCGCCGGAGGACACCCGGGCGGAGAATCCGGTGGCGCCCTGCGTCGTCACCGACGCGTACCCGGCCCAGTCGCCGCTGTCGATGTAGCCCAGCGTCTTGCCGCCGCTCGCGCCGGCGTGGTCGGCCGGCTGCACGCCGGACTGGGAGGTGTAGGCCTCGCCCTCGACCGTGGTGGAACCGCCGCCGGTCCCGGTGCCGAAGGTGAAGGCGTCCAGGTCGAACAGGTTGCCCTGGCCCGTCGGGCCCTTGAAGACCAGGTACAGCGTCGTGGTCCCGGACGGGGCGTTGGTGATGGGCGCGCTGACGTCGGCGAAGGTGTCCCAGCCGCCGGTACTGGCGACGTTCACCGAGCCGAGCAGCGTGCCGGTCGCCGATCCGGCCCGCACCTCCAGGGTGCCGCCGGCGCCGCCGGAGGAGACCCGGGCGGTGAAGGTCTTGACGTTGCCCAGGGCGTAGGGCGTGAAGGAGATCCAGTCGCCGTTGTCGGTGAAGCCCACGGTCTTGGCGCCCTCGGCGCCGGCGTGGTCGGCGAGCTGGACGCCGGACTGGGCACCGTAGTGCTCGGCCTGGCGGTGCCGGGGCTGCAGGGTGCGGACGTTGTGGGTGACCAGGCCGCCCTTGTCGGTGTAGGCGGCGTCGAACACGCCGTAGATGTTGGCCGCCGCGTCGTGCTCGCCGTCGGTCGGGACGACCATCGAGCCGCTGCAGCCGGTCTTGGAGGTGATCTGGTGGCGGTGGCTGTCATGCCCGAGCAGGTAGGTGAGGCTCGCCCGGGTGCAGTCGATCGTGCCGTCCTCGGGGTCGGTGACCGTCATCTGGTACGGCACGGTGTCGCCGAAGGAGAACAGCTGGCCGTCGATGGGCTGGGTGAGCGTCACCGTCGGCGCGGTGTTGCCGACCGTGATGACGACGCTCGCGGTCCCGGTGAGCCCCTGCGGGTCCCTGACGGTCAGCGTCGGGGTGTAGGTGCCGTTGGTGGTGTAGGTGTGGCTCGGGTTGGCCGCGGTGGAGGTGCCGCCGTCGCCGAAGGTCCACGAGTAGGTCAGCGTGCCGCCCTCGGGGTCGGAGCTGCCGGCGGAGGAGAAGGTCACGGCCAGCGGGTTCGGCCCGGAGGTCTTGTTCGCCGAGGCCTTGGCGATCGGGTTGCGGTTGGTGCCGCCGATGTACTCCACCCGGATCAGGGCCTGGTTGTCGCTGCCGGTGCCGTAGTCCAGCACGTACAGCGCGCCGTCGGGGCCGAAGGCCATGTCCATGACCTGCGTGCCGGTCCAGGGGAAGTCGCCGATGTCGCCAGGGGTGCCGTCGGACTTCACCTCGATCGCCTTGATCCACCGCCGGCCGTACTCGCCGGCGAAGTACCGGCCGTTCAGCGACTGGGGGAACTTCACGCTGGAGTTGAGCGCGGCGTCGTACCGGTAGACCGGGCCGCCCATCGGCGACTCCGAGCCGCCGCCGAACTCCGGCGGGGAGCCGGCGTCGCCGCCGTACTTGATCCAGCTCGGCTTGGCCGGGGGCAGCGTGGTCAGGCCGGTGTTGCGGAAGGAGTTGTTGGTCGGCCCGTTGGCGCAGTCGTACTTGGCGAGGGAGGGGCCGCTGGGGAAGGTGTACTCGTTGTAGGTCTCGCTGGTGGTGTTGGTGCCGGTGCAGTACGGCCAGCCGTAGTTGCCCGGGCCGGTGATGCGGTCGAACTCCACCTGCCCGCTCGGGCCGCGCGAGGCGTTGGTGCCGCCGGCGTCGGGGCCGTAGTCGCCGAGGTAGACGATGCCGGTGGCCTTGTCGACCGACATGCGGAACGGGTTGCGGAAGCCCATGGCGTAGATCTCCGGGCGGGTCTTGGCCGTCCCCGGGGGGAACAGGTTGCCCGAGGGGATCGTGTAGGTGCCGTCCGCCTGCGGCTTGATGCGCAGCACCTTGCCGCGCAGGTCGTTGGTGTTGCCCGCGGAGCGCTGCGCGTCGAACTGCGGGTTGCGGTCGGTGCGCTCGTCGATCGGCGCGTAGGCGTCCGACTCGAAGGGGTTGGTGTCGTCGCCGGTCGTCAGGTACAGGTTGCCCGCGGCGTCGAAGTCGAGGTCGCCGCCGACGTGGCAGCACTGGCCGCGGTCGTTGGGCACCTTGAGCACGACCTTCTCGCTGGTCATGTCGATGGTGTCGTCGGACTTGAGCGTGAACCGCGACAGGTGCAGCTCGCCCTTCCACTGGTCGAAGTCGGCGGCGGTGCCGTTCTTGGGCGCGTCGCCGCCGGGCGTGCTCAGCTTGGGCGAGAAGTACAGGTAGATGTACCTGTTGGTGGCGAAGCCGGGGTCGGCAGCGACGCCCTGGAGCCCTTCTTCGTCGTGGGTGTAGACGTCCAGCCTGCCGGCGACCTTGGTGTTGCCGGCGGCGTCGGTGACGCGCACCGTGCCGTCGCGGGCGGTGTGCACCACCGAGCGGTTGGGGAGCACCGCGAGGGACATGGCCTCGCCCAGTTCGGCGCCTCCGGTGGCCAGGCTGACCTGCTGGTAGTCGGAGGCCGGGATGACCGAGGCGTGGGCCGCGGGGCCGGTGGCCGTGACCGTGGCCGCGCCGCCGACGACCAGCGAGATCGTGGCGAGCAGCCGTGCCCACGGCCGGGGACGTGGTGACATGGGAGTCCTTTCCTGACTTGGGGGGGAGTCAGGCAAGGCGCGCGCCGCCGCGCTTGCTGTCGGTCGTGCGGTGTCGTGAGGTTGTGGGTGACGCCTTCGGAGGGTGCCGCCTCCGGCTCGTGCGGTTCGTTGAGCGGGACGATGTCAACGGTTCCGCAATAATCGGATTGACCTTCGCAATTACCTGTTATAGAGCTGCCGGGCTGCGCAACCTCCCAACGACCGATGCCGAGGCGGCCTCGGGGCGAAGTCTTGAATGGAGTTCTAACACGGACGCACGGCGCCGTAAATCCCCGCTGCTCCACTGCTTCTCGCAACGGGCGTGAAACCTGACATCACCCCGGCCCGGCTCGGCGCGTTACAGAAGTGTTACAGACGCGATGGACTCCGGGCTTGCGTCGGATGGGAGAGCGCTCTCTAATAGTCGGAAGGCATCGCAAAATCGGCTACTCTTCTTGCAACTTGCTCGATGATCATTGCAAAAGATGAGCAGATGTCGCTCCATCGAGACTCCCGTCCGGCCGGCCGCCCCGATCTGTGCCGGGGCCGTTCCCGCCGACTTCGGCCTCGCCATGGTGGTGCCGCAGGCGCGGCCGGGCGGACGGGCACCCTCGTCCCGGCGAATCCCCCTTCGACGCGAGGAGTCACCATTCATGCGTAACTGGCGCCGAGCGACCGCGGCCGCCGTCCTGCTGGCGGCGTCGCTGCTGACGTCGGCCCCGGCGGGCCCGGCTCTGGCCGCCGCGGCCGCGCCCGTCCACACCTCCGCCGACGTGCACCTGTTCTACTACCCGTGGTACGGCTCCCCCGCCGTCGCCGGGAGCTACCGGCACTGGCCGCAGGGCGGCCACACCCCTCCGGCCGACATCGGCGCCGACTACTACCCCAAGCTCGGCCCCTACGACTCCGGCGACCTGTCCGGCGCCGTGGACCAGCACATGCGGTGGATCCAGCAGTCCGGCGCCGGCGTGATCGTCTACAGCTGGTGGGGCCAGGGGTCCTACGAGGACCAGCTCGCCGTCGGCGTGCTCTCCGCGGCCGCGCGCTTCGGGGTCAAGGTGGCCTGGCACCTGGAGCCGTACACCGGCCGCACCGCCGCCTCGACCGTCGCCGACATCCAGTACATCAACTCCCGGTACGGCGGCAGCCCGGCGTTCTACCGCGACGAGGCGCACGGGCGGCGGGGCGCGTTCTACGTGTTCGAGAGCCTGCGCGTCACCGACTGGTCCGCGCTGGACCAGGTGAGCTCCAGCAGCATCGTCCTGGCCCAGACCACCGACACCACCAAGGTGGCCCACTTCGGCGGCATGTACACCTACGACGGCATCGCCGGCGCGACCGCGCCCGGGTGGAAGGGCGCGAGCGACTACTGCAAGGCCAACGGCCTGATCTGGGCGCCGTCGGTCGCCCCCGGCTACATCGACGACCGGGCGGTGCCGGGCAACACCACGCCCACCCTCGGCCGCGCCGGCGGCGCCACCTACGACACCGAGTGGCAGAACGCCCTGACCCAGGGCGAGCCGAGCTGGGTCTCGGTCACCTCCTTCAACGAGTGGCACGAGGGGTCGGTGATCGAGCCGGCTACCTCCACCCCGCCGTCCGGGTTCGGCTACCAGACCTTCGACGGCGCCTACGGCAGGACCGGCGCCGCCGCCGAGACGGCCTACCTGGACCGGACCAGGTACTGGGTGGACCGCTTCGCCGGGACGACCACCCCTCCCCCCGGCACCGACCTGGCGGCGGGCAGGCCGATCAGCGCCACCAGCCACACGCAGGGCTACGTCCCGGCCAACGCCAACGACGGCAACCCGGGCACGTACTGGGAGAGCGCCAACAACGCCTTCCCGCAGTCGCTCACCGTGGACCTGGGCGCCGTGACCGGCGTGTCCCGGATCGTCCTCGCGCTGCCGCCTTCGTCCGCCTGGGGAGCGCGGACGCAGACGATCGCGGTGCTGGGCAGCCAGAACGGCACCTCGTACACCACGGTGGCGGCGGCGGCCGGCCGCCGCTTCGACCCGGCGACCGGCAACACCGCGACGATCACCTTCCCCGGCACCACCCAGCGCTACATCCGGCTGACCTTCACCGGCAACACCGGCTGGCCGGCCGGGCAGGCGGCCGAGCTGCGGGTGTACGCCGCGTAGGCCGGGACGGGCGTCCCCGCCTCCACCGCCCATCGGCGGGCCTCCCTTCCCGGAGGCCCGCCTTTCTCGTCATTCATCCGCCTTTCCGCCGCACTCGGGCGGGTAGCTGGAAATGAGTTTGCGCGGCGATGGGATTTGGCCGGTGATGTCCAGGAAATTGTGAGGGACAGTGCGGTTCTCCGGGTGCGCGGGAAAACGCGTGTGATGACGACGCCGTCCGCCTGTATGGAGACCGTGGAACAGTCCGATGCACCGTCGCCGACGGGAAGGTGTGTGGCGTGGCAAGCGTGGATACCACCAGGAACAGTCGCCAGTCGGAGAAATCAGTTGCGGGCACCGTGGGCCAGGCGAACGCCGGAAAGGTGGTGAGCGGCGGCAGGAAGCCGGACTCGCCCGCGGGCGCGTTCCCCACGGTGGAGTGGGAGCACAGGATGCTCGACGTCACGCAGGCCGGAGGCCCGCGGTCGCAGGACGTCAGGGCGCCCAGCTACGAGGAACTCCGGCCCTTCGGGCACCGCGAGACCGCGGGATTCCCGGTCTACAAGAACCTGGAAAGGCGGCTCCTGGAGGCCGGTGGCCATCCCGACCCGGAAATCGCGCATGTTCTCGCCACCTGCGCCGCGTACGCCTATTCGGACGCCAGGACGCTCTCCATGATCATGGCGAGAATGGGCCTGGAGGACAATCACTGCCAGATGATCCAGACGTCGGTCGACGCGATGCTCATCTGCTCGACCGCCTTCCTCATCCAGAGCAAGAGCGGCCGGGTCGCCATTCTGTGCTACCGCGGAACAGAGCCGCTCAATTTCATCAACTGGCTGAGCGACATCGACGTCGAGCCCGAGCGCATCGGCTACCAGATCGGCGACCCGCGCGCCACCGTGCACGCCGGCGTCTACCGCAACGTCCGGGCGACGCGGTACGAGGTCATGAACATGCTGCGGCGCGCCTGCGACCGCCAGGGAACCCACCCTCCGCGCGGCGACGGCGCCTCCCAGGTCCACGACTCCTACGGCTCGCCGCCGGCGGAGGGCAACCTCGAGGCCCTCTACGTCACCGGGCACAGCCAGGGCGGGGCGATGGCCGCGCTCATGGGCGTCATGCTGCGGCACGAGCGCAAGTACAAGGAGGCGCTCGGCGACCGGCTCAGGGCCGTCTACACCTTCGGCCAGCCCATGATCGGCGACCCGGCCTTCGCCGAGGCCTGCGAGCGCGACGAGTTCCTGCGCGAGCACGTCATCCGGTACGTGTACGACAGCGACATCGTGCCGCACCTGCCGTCCACCGCGTCGGGACCGTTCCGGCACTTCGGCCGCGAGTACCACTACCGCGTCCCGCACCTGCGCAACAGCCTCATCGACACCCTCACCCGTCCGAGGTGCGCCCCGCAGTCGAGAAGGGGCCAGTGGGAGACCAGGAGGCGCCCGACCTCGCAGATGCCGGGCCTGCTCGGCCTGCCTATGTCGGCGCTGTCCTTCATCGCCCGCAAGTTCGAGGCGACGCGCTCGCTGCCGGCCGTCTACTCGGTCGACGACCACCTGCCGCAGCACTACATCGCGGCGCTCACCCCGGCGGGCGTCACCAACGAATACGGCGACTGACCGGAGTACACCGCGACCGACCGGTCACGCGGATCGCCGGCCCGCTCGACGGGACCGGCGATCCGCCATGTGCGGACCGCGGGACACGCCACGCCGGGCATCTCCGCCCACCGCGACCATATCATCACCCTCCGTTACGATGATCGTGGTGTCGATCCACAGTGGAGGAGAATGCCATGCGACGTGCCATGTCCGCTCTGAGCGCCCTGCTCGCCACCGCGCCCCTGACCCTCGCCGCTCCCGCGCCGGCCTCCGCCGCGACCGGGACGCTGGTCGTCGAGGGCGACGAGGTGCCGCGCACGCGGCTGGTGAATCCCGCGCCCGGGTGCTACGCGCTTCCCTGGTTCCCGCTGTTCACCCGTGCCACCGTGATCAACTCGACCGACGCCGACGTGATCCTTTACTCGGGCGAAGGCTGCAAGGCGGGGTTGCTGCGCGCCGCGACCAGCGTGCGCGCGGGCACCACCCGCGAGCGCACGCTCAGCGGCACGCACAGCATCCTGGTGCAGAGCACCTGACGAGACGTCCACACGCTTCGAGGTGGACGCTGGAGCATGCGGGCGTCTCGCTCAGACGTTGAAGTATTTGGCTTCGGGGTGGTGGACGATCAGGGCGGAGGTGGCCTGTTCGGGATGCAGCTGGAACTCCTCCGACAGGCTGACCCCGATCCGGCCCGGGTCCAGCAACTCGAACAACTGACGCTGGTCCTCAAGATTCGGACACGCCGGATAGCCGAAGGAGTACCGGCAACCGGCGATGTTGACCTTCAACATGTCGGCCAGCGCCTCATCACCACCGATGCCCAGCTCCGAACGGACCCGGGCATGCCAGTACTCGGCCAGCGCCTCGGTCAACTGCACCGACAACCCATGCAACTCCAGATAATCCCGGTAGGCGTTCTTGGCGAACAACTCCCCCGTCGCCGCCGAGATCGCCGACCCCATCGTCGCCACCTGGAACGCCACCACATCCACCTCCCCGGAATCCTTGGACCGGAAGAAGTCCGACAGGCACAGATGCCGATCACGCCGCTGCCGCGGGAAGGAGAACCGCGTCCGCTCCCCACCGGTGTCGGCGTCCAGGATGATCAAATCGTCGCCGTCCGACACACACGGGAAGTAGCCGTAGACCACCGCGGCCTGCAGCAGATTCTCGGTCTGCAACCGCTCCAGCCACATCCGCAGCCGCGGCCGCCCCTCGGTCTCCACCAACTCCTCATACGACGGCCCGTCCCCGCCGCGGGCGGCCTTCAGCCCCCACTGCCCCATGAACGTCGCCCGCTCATCCAAGAACGCGGCGTAATCGCCCAGCGCGACGCCCTTGACCACCCGCTCCCCAAGGAACGGCGCCACCGGGACCGGGTTGTCGGCCGCCACATCCGAACGCGCCGGCAACGCCTCCACCGGGGTGC